>JALSIV010000278.1 GCA_026989685.1 Pirellulaceae bacterium
GTGTGTGGTAGGCGACCGGGCTGGCCGGGCCGATGTCGCGGTAGGCGTCCGGGTAGGAGCCGACCAGGCCGTACATCGAACCGAGCATGATGATGCTGCCCCTGGCTCCCCGCTCGACGACATGGTCGCGTAGCAGCCGGGCCAGCAGAAAATAGGCCGTGGCGTTGGCCAATTGCCGATTGAATTCGGCCCCGGTCACGGTGGTCCAATCGTCACTCGTGGGATGGTGGCCGTTATTGACCAGGATGTCGAGACCCCCCGCCAATTCCACGGCGCGGTCGAATCCCGGCGCGAGGGAAGCTTCGTCCAGATGATCGATTCGCGTGGCTTTGTGCGTAGTTCCGTTTGCAGTCGGCAATGCCTCGGCGACGGCTTGGGCACGCTCCAGTTTCCGACTGGCGACAACGACCTGAGCGCCGGCCTCGGCCAGGGCGCGAGCCAGGGCGGCTCCGAGATAGCCGCTGGCTCCGGTGACCAGAGCTCGCTTTCCCGAGAGGTCGAATAGTTGCTGGACGGTCGGTTCGTGATGGTCGTTCATAGCTGGGGGGAGTGAGTACTTTTCCATTGACCGGTTTCGACGGATTCCAACAGTGCCAACGTGGCACGTAGTGTTTGTGCTGCCTCTTCAAGTGAACACGCCGGTTCCGTTCGACGTTCGACGCAGTCGAGGAAGGCGTGAGCCTGTCGTACGAACAGATCGTCGCGCTGAAGATCCGAAAAACGCTCGGTTTGCCACGGCGTATCCGGCTCGGTGATCCACATCCAGCGGTGCCGAGGGAATTCGAATCGGCACGTTCCCCGCTCACAGACCACGGTGATCGTCGATTCGTTGGGAGCCTGGTGTTGATTCAGGCTGTAGGCCGCCATCACGCTGCCATGACGGGCAATCAAGTGGACGGTGTCTTCGACCTCGACGCCCGGGAGGAGCAAGTGATCCGCATCGGCGGCCAGTCGGTCGATGGGACCGAGCAGCCACTCGGCGGCGTTGAGGACATGAGGCAGAGCGTCCTGGATGGCGCCGCCGCCAGTGGCGCGGTTGGCATAGTAGATTTCGCGATAGGCGGGACGATAAGTGGGGAAATGCTGGCCGCAGGTCGCCACCAGTTGCAGAGGTTTGCCGAATCGCCCCGAGTCGATGGCGCTCTTCATTGCCTGCAGAGCCGGATGTTGCCGATAGACGTAGGCCACCGCGACTCGCAAGTCGAATTCGCGCACTCGCTGGATCAGCGCGTCGACGCCGTTCAGGCTGATACTGAGCGGTTTTTCGATGAGCAAATGCGTGCCGGCTTCCGCCAGTCGCATGGCCATGGGGATGTGCAGGTGAGCCGGCGTGGCGACGACGGCGACTCGAGGCGGGTTGTGCAGCGCTTCTTCGAGCTCGGCATAGTTCTCGGTGACGCCGTACCGCTCGGCCACTTGCCGGCCGAGCGACTGGTTGACTTCGCAGATCGCCAATTCGGCGCGGTCGGTGGCGGCGAAGCAGCGCAGGTGCCGCTCGCCGATCGAACCGACGCCGATTACCAGGACTCGCAGTCTTGAGGACACGCACATCAAGGAAGATTCCCGCAGGAGATGTCGGACTGGAGAATGTGAGCCGACCCGATGGTACGGCGACAAGGGGCATTGTAACAGCCGTGGTTTTGTGGTGGTCAGGTGGGGCGGTCGCGTCGACGTTGGCTACGCCGCTGGAGATCGCTTTGCGGGGGTTCCCGTTTGGGGCTACAATGACGGACGTGACGGGCATCGCACGAAGACGACGGGCATCGCCCGAAGACGTTGTCCGATCGTGCGTCGCGGCAGTCAGGCTTGATTCAACCGACCAGCGGCCGCTGGATTCATGTGGGAGGCGGAGAGTATGCAGACGGTACAGCGATGGTGGACGTGGTGTGGATTGGCCGGAGTCTTACTGAGCGGTTTCATGATCGGGCCGGGAACGCTTGGTGATGATCCGCCTTCCGCAACGGAGGGGTCGGCAAGCGAGGAGCAGATCGCCCAGTGGATTGCCGATCTGGATGCGGCCGAGTTTTCTCAGCGGCAGGACGCCACGATCGCCTTGCGCCGGCAAGGACCGGCCGTGTTTCCTCAGTTGGTGGAGGCGGCTCGAGGGGCCAGTCGCGAGCGGTCGGCTCGAGCCGTGCAGATCATCGAGTTCCACTACCGCAACGGCAGCGACCAAGCCAAGCAGCAAGCGAAGCGGGCGCTGGAGACGATCGCTGAGAAGGCCTCGCCGCGGATCGCCCGCCGCGCCAAGTCGATCCTTCACCCGACTCCGGAAGTCCATCCCGCGGCGCCGGCTCGCGCGGCGCAGCAAGCGGCCATTTTGCGTCTGCGGGCCATGCGGGCCGCCGCGCTAGGAAATGGCGCTCGGACGGTGACGATCAGCAACGTCAACGGCGTGAAAACGATCACCATTCGAGAAAAAAAACGCACGGTGAAGCTGGTGGAATCGCCGCAAGACGGAATCACGCTGACGATTACCCAGACCAAGAACGGCAAGCAGGAGGTGAAGGTTTATAAGGCCAAGAACGCCGACGAGTTGAAGAAGAAGGACAAGCAGGCGTACGAGGTCTACCAAGAGGCGAAAAAGGAAGACAAGGGAGTCGGTCGGATCCAGATTCAACTGGGAGTCGTTCCGGGCGCCATTCCCGTTCAACCGGCCCGCCCGCAGCGTGCCGTCGGCGGCCGCGAACTGAAGGACGCAGTGAAGAAGCTCGAACAGTCGATTGAAACACTCGAGAAACTCAAGCCAGAGGACCGCGAAGGGCGCGAAAGGGCCATTCGCCAGCTTCGGGAGATCCAGGAGCGGCTGCAGCGACTCGGGGGCTGACCGGATCGTGTATCAGATCCCGGTCTGCGCGGTTTGTTGCCAGCCCAGTTCCCGGGCCACGGTCTCGACTTCGGCTTCCCCGATCGATGCCAGATCTTCGGCGAAGCCGAGCAGCAGCCCCAGGTCGCACAGCCGGTGGATGCGGCGAGGGATTCCCTGCGAGTATCCGTGAATGGCTTCGATGGCTTCGTCATCGAAGATCGGCGACTCCGTCCCGGCGACTCGCAGGCGATGGGCGATATAGCCGGCCGTCTCTTCCGGTGTGAATCGCTGCAGTTGGCACTTGACGACCATGCGTTCATCGAGTGCCGGATGCCGTTCCAGATGTCCCAGCAACGGCATCTGGCCGCTGAGAATGATCGTCCAGTCGGGCCGGCCGGCCGACTGGAAGTTCATCAACAAGCGCAGGGTTTCCAGACTGGCCGGATGCGAGAGCAGGTGGGCTTCGTCGATCACCCATACTGCGTGATTGCCCACTTCGGCATTGGCTGTCAGCGCTTGCTGGATCTGGCGAACGCGTTCGGCTGACGTGTCGGGAATACTCATGTTGTCGGTCAATTCCGCGCAGATCCAGGCCAGCAGGTCTTTGGCCGGCATTCGCGGAAAGACCAACTCGATCTGGGGCGTGGTGGTTTCACACAGTTGGTTCAGAAGTGTGCGCGTCAGCAGCGTCTTTCCCAATCCCGACTCGGATACCAGAACGGCCGCACCCTGCCGGTTTTCGATGGCATATCGCAGCTTGAGCAGGGCGGACTGATGCGATTCGGCCGGATAGTAGAAGTCCGGTTCGCAGCCCGCATCGAACGGCTTGCGTTGCAGATTCCAGTGAGCGTCGTACATGATCGGAGACTCCTATATTGTGCCGAGTGAACGGTATCAGTGTTTTTAGAGCCTGTAACAAAACCCGCCGCGCCGCTTTCCGGGCTCGGGCGTGTTACTTGCAACATGGAGTTTTGTGACAGCCTCTAAGTGGATGGGGCGGATCGGAAACGACTGGGCCGCCTCGCAAACTCAATCACGCATCGTTTGCCAACCCATTCTTGCCCCCAACGGTTCCACTTCCCACTTCCCGTTTTCCGTGTTTCGTTTTCCGTTTCTTGCAACAGTTCGGCCGTCTGGAAAAGAGCTGGACTCACTGGGATCTGGCGTCTCTTGTCGCAACCGGGGCGGCGGGAACTCGAAGAACGATTCTCCCGAGAAAAAGAGGGCTGAAACCCGTACGTCCGCAGAGGTCGCTGCAGAAGGCTGAACAGTTGAACCATTTTTCATTTTTCACTTTTCACTTTTCACTTTTCACTTTTCATTTTTCATTTTGCTGTTTCTCGTCTGACCAAGCTTCCGGATCCAACGGGGTCAGGCTGGAAAGCCTGACCTACGGTGTTTTTTACGTTCGTCGTCAGGCTGGAAAGCCTGACCTACGTCATTTTTCATTTTTCATTTTTCATTCTCCCCCGTCCAAATTCGTTATCGACGATTCCGACCGAACGAGAGGTGACACCTTGCAGTCGCGCGACGGCTCGAGTGATGCTGTCTTCTTCGTCGTCGGCCGAGCGGACCATCACCACGGCATCGCACAGTTTGGGGTGACGGGCGAGGGTCGGTACGACTCCCGTTTCGAGAGTCGGCAGTTCGACCAGCACCAGATCGACGGCTTGCCGCAGTCGTTGCCATTGAGCGGCAACCGGGCCGACGGGCAGCGCGACCAGCGGATCGGTGACACTAGGGGACCAAGAGAGCAGGATGATTCCGTCGGCGACCGAGAAGGTGGCGGCTTCTTCCAGCGGCTTGTTTTCCGTGACGGCCTCGTTCCAGCCGTAGGGCGAATCGATACCGCATTGCTCGGCCACGCTTTGTAGTTCATCGGTTGCATCGACGAGCACGACTCGCAATCCCGCTCCGGCGACGGCTCGGGCCAGTAAGAGCATCGTTGTCGTTCTTCCCGCGCCGCTGCCCAGTGCCGTCAGGCCGAGTACTTGCATGCCGTCGGCGGCGGCCGTGCGGATTCCCTCGGCGGCTCCGCTCAGCTCTTTCGCGAGTCTTTTCTCCAGTTCCAATACATGCTCGGGCCAGTGGAAGCGATCGACTTCCCAGACGGGCAGAAATGCCTGGACCGAGTGGGTGGTGGCTTGCAAACCGTCGTCGGCCGAGCGCATAGCGTCGGCGGCTCGATGGAGTGACTCGAGCATCTCTTGTTCGAGTAGCAAGGGGATGTCGACGGCGGAGAGGGCAGGGGCGGGTTGCGGCTCTTTTTCGATCGGCTCTTCGGATACTTCGGGATCTGCCGGCGGCTGTTCCACCGCTGACTGCGGTTCCTGCGGCAGTTCGGTGGCTGCCGGCACCTCGGTTCGTTCGTCCTCTCGGTTCCCTGTTGCCGGGTCGGCTGGAGCAGGCGGCGCAGGAGATTCGACGCCGATGGTGGCCACCAGCCACTGCGACGATGCGGGGAGAGGCGTAATGAGCGTGGTGTGGCTTTCGAGCAGTCTCGGATCGGCCGAGGGGTGTTGGGCAGTCGGTTTGGGCGGGTTGGTCTGACAATTGGCGACTTCGATATGAGGTGAGGGCACAACGCTGCTTTGCGGAGCCGGGATCTGGATGACGAGGTGATGTTCTTCGACGGCTGGGGCGAGTATCTGTTTTTCGCTCGTTTGGTCAGAAACCGCCGGACGCCGAGCCGGAGCCGAGGGATTGGCCGCTGCTCGAGGGCGTTGCGAGAAAGCTTTGGCGAATGCTCGATCGAATGACGTGGTCATGCTTGTCGTCCTGTGGTCGGAAGCAGGGAACGGGCATGCGACCGTTCCCGTGCGTTTATCGGTAGATTGTCGGAGACACCGGTTGTTTCTCCGAATGGTTCATGGCTCGCTCCAGCTTCGAACTGAGGCTGGAATCATCCGAGTCAACGTCGTCGGGCTGCGAACGGGCGACGCGGCTGGAGTCGGTTTCCGGAAGCGGCCGCATTCCCGTAATGCGGGCTCGGGGAACGCCGGCTGTCTTCGTGTTAGAGGGCGAGCGGGACAGGGTCAGCGATTCCGACTTCCCCAGGGCCGGTCCCATTTCGACATCTCCGGTGCGAGGGTCGTGGAGCGGCGGGAGCTGCTGCTCGGCCGTCGGCGGTGATGGGGGGGACGGCAGTGAGGGGGCGGGTGTGGGCGTGCGTACTTGGATCCAGGCTGCCAGTGCGAGTGCCAACACGGCGAGGATGGTCCACAACAGGACGTTGCTTTCTCCCCAGTAGCCGAGTTTCTCCAGCAGTGAGTCGTCGCTGGAGGTCGTGGGTTCGGAGACACTCGGCGCTTCGGTTGGAGCGGGCGGCAGAGGGACCGAGGAGGGAGGGGGCTGGAAATGGGGACCTTCGGGTGGGCTGGCCGTTTCGTGAGACGGCGTCACTTGGGGCCGCTCGAGATTGGGGAGGCGCAGCAGCACCATCGACCTTTGCCGTCGGGTCGCTGTGGGCGAAGGGCCGCGGCGTCTCGTGGTTGCTCCGTCAGTCGGCATCCGTTCGGTTCTCCCCTGGGCAAGACTCCTGGGATTCCGCCACCGCCTGGTGTGGGGACAGTCGTGCATGGCTGTTATCGGTTGGGAAGGGAGCGATCTTGAGCCTGAGATCGGTTAGAGAAACTGGGTAAGGCCGAGTGGCGTTTGCGGTTGCCCGGCGCGGTCTCTTGCATCATGCTTGAGGGACCGATCGGTACTTCCACTGCCCTCGGCGGCACGCCGCCCTGCCCATCATTTGGCGGGTGTCGATGCCCCCTGGACGGCTCAAGCATGCTGGCAGGTGAAATGACGTCTACGTTGCGAGATTGTGAATCGATCCAGGCGAAACTCGAGCGGCTCCTCGAGCAGCGGGTGTTGCTGCTAGATGGTGCGATGGGGACCACCGTGTTCGCTCGCGGTTTCGACGACCGCTTCATGCGGGGGGAGCGTTTTCGCGACCATCCGGCCGATCTTCGCAATTTCGTCGACTTGCTCTGTCTGACGCATCCGGACGAGGTGGAGTCGATCCACCGCAGTTTCCTCGAGGCGGGTGCCGACATCATCGAGACCAACACGTTCGGTTCGAGCGTGGTGGGGTTGCGCGAGTTCGGTTTGGAGGAGTTGGTGGACGAGATCAACCGGGCGGCGGTAGCGTGTGCCCGCCGGGCGGTGGACGCGTTCAACCTGGCTGACCCGGACAAACCCCGGTTCGTAGCCGGCTCGATCGGTCCGACTTCGAAAACGGCGAGCATGTCGCCCAAAGTGGAGGATCCCGGTTATCGGGAGGTCTCGTTCGACGACCATGTCCGTTCGTATTACGCTCAAGTCGCCGCGTTGGTCGACGCCGGCGTCGACATTCTGTTTCCCGAGACGACTTTTGACACGCTCAATCTGAAGGCGTGTTTTTTCGCCATCTCCCAATACTTCGAAGAGACGGGGCGGCGTGTGCCGGTGATGGCATCGGTTACGATCACCGATGACGCCGGTCGCACCTTGTCGGGGCAGACGATCGAGGCTTTTTGGACATCGATTGCCCATTTCGATTTGCTGAGTGTGGGCATCAACTGTGCGCTGGGTCCGGCGAAGATGCGGCCTTACGTCGAGGAACTATCACGGATTGCGCCCGTTTACATCAGTTGCCATCCCAACGCCGGGCTTCCCAACGAGTTTGGCGGATTCGACGAGACGCCCGAGCAGATGGCGGCGACGCTGGCCGAATTCGTCGAGAATCGCTGGGTCAACATCCTGGGTGGATGTTGCGGGACCACGCCCGAGTACATTCGCGCCTTCCGGTCGATTGTGGAAGGAGCCGAGCCGCGCCGGATTCCCTCGGTGCCTCGAGAGACACGGCTCTCCGGCCAGGACGTGCTGGTGATTCGCCCCGAATCGAATTTCCTGATGATCGGCGAGCGGACGAACGTGACGGGGTCGAGAAAGTTCGCTCGATTGATTCGCGAGTCTGCTTACGAAGAGGCGGTTGAGGTGGCTCGGCAGCAGGTCGAAGGGGGAGCCGCCATCATCGACATCAACATGGACGATGCACTGCTCGACGGCGAAGCGGCCATGACGCGGTTTTTGAACTTGATCGCGGCGGAGCCCGATATTGCTCGAGTTCCCGTGATGATCGACAGTTCGAAGTGGTCGGTGCTCGAGGCCGGGTTGAAATGTTCTCAGGGCAAACCGATCGTCAACTCGATCAGCCTGAAGGACGGCGAAGAAGAATTTCTGAGGCGAGCGAGGTTGATCCGGCGTTACGGTGCGGCCGTGGTGGTGATGGCATTCGACGAGCAGGGGCAGGCGACCGAAACGGAGGAGAAGGTGCGGATTTGCCGCCGGGCTTACGAGTTGTTGACGCAGCAAGTGGGGTTCCCGCCGGAAGACATCGTGTTCGATCCGAACATCTTGACGGTGGCGACGGGGATCGCCGAGCACGACAACTATGCGGTGAATTTCATCGAGGCGACGAGGCGGATCAAGGAGCTGTGTCCGGGGAGCCGGGTATCGGGCGGCGTGAGCAACATTTCGTTTTCCTTTCGGGGCAACAACCGCGTGCGCGAGGCGATGCACGCCGCGTTTTTGTATCATGCCATTGCCGCCGGCCTCGATATGGGCATCGTCAATGCCGGGCAATTGGAGGTCTATGAAGAGATTCCCGCCGACTTGCGCGAAGCGGTGGAAGACGTGTTGCTCAACCGGCGGAGCGACGCCACGGACCGTCTGCTGGAAATCGCCGAAACGTACAAAGGAAAGTCGGGCAAACAGGCGCAGACGGCAGACTTGTCGTGGCGATCTTGGCCTTTGGAAAAGCGGTTGGCGCACGCGCTGGTCAAGGGGATCGATCAGTTTATCGAAGAAGACGTAGAAGAAGCACGGCAGACGACCGACCGATGCTTGTCGATCATTGAAGGGCCGCTGATGGACGGCATGCGGGAGGTCGGCGACTTGTTCGGACAAGGCAAGATGTTCTTGCCTCAGGTCGTCAAATCGGCTCGCGTGATGAAAAAAGCGGTCGCCTACTTGATGCCGTTCATGGAAGCCGAAAAAACGGCGCTCGGCGAGACGGCATCCCAGTCGCGCGGTCGGATCTTGCTGGCGACGGTCAAAGGGGACGTCCACGACATCGGCAAGAACATCGTCGGTGTGGTGCTGGCTTGCAACAGTTTCGATGTGATCGATCTGGGGGTGATGGTTCCCTGCGAGAAGATCCTGGAGACGGCACGCAAGGAAGGGGCGGACATCATCGGCCTGTCGGGGTTGATTACTCCGAGTCTGGACGAGATGGTTCACGTTGCCAAGGAAATGAAGCGGGAAGGATTCGACGTGCCGCTGTTGATCGGCGGGGCCACGACCAGCGCCAAGCACACGGCCGTGCGGATTGCCCCCGAATATCCGCATCCGGTGCTGCATGTGCTCGATGCGTCCAAGTGCGTGCACGTGGTCGAGCAATTGATGAACCCGGATGAGAAGGACGAGTACGTGCGGCAGACGCAGGCCGAGCAAACGAAGTTGGCCTCCACCTACCACCGCAAGAACCGCAAACTCGTGTCGCTCTCGGAAGCGAGGAAGCGGCGGTTCGCCAGCGACTGGTCGAGTGTGCGGATCGATCGCCCGGCGTTTTTCGGTACGCGGATGCTCGAGTCGGTTTCCCTGGAAACACTGGTTCCCTACATCGACTGGTCTCCCTTCTTCATGGCGTGGGAGATGAAGGGGAAGTATCCGGCCATTCTCGACGACCCGGAGAAGGGCGAGGCGGCGCGGGATTTGTGGGAGGGCGCCCAGTCGTTGCTGGAGCGGATCGTGTCGGAGGGATCGCTGGAGGCTCGAGGCGTCTACGGCTTCTGGCCGGCGGCCAGTACGGGGGACGACATCGTATTGTTCGAGGACGAGCAGCGGACGCGACCGCTGGCGAGGCTGCACACGTTGCGGCAGCAATGGGAACGTCCGGGGCAAGAGTGTTTTCGAGCGCTGGCCGACTATGTGGCTCCGTTGGATCAACCCCGCTGCGACTACGTGGGGGCGTTTTGCGTGACGGCCGGGATCGGCGCCGATGACTTGGCGAGGCGTTTCGTGGCGGCTCACGACGATTACTCGTCGATCATGGTCAAGGCGCTGGCGGACCGGCTGGCCGAAGCGTTCGCCGAGTACCTCCATGCGCGGGTGCGACAGGAGTGGGGGTACGACCGAATGGGGGCGTTGAGCAACGAGGAGTTGATTTCCGAGAAGTACCGCGGGATTCGACCGGCTCCCGGCTACCCGGCTCAGCCTGATCACACGGAGAAGGCGACGCTGTTTGCGCTGCTCGACGCGGAGACTCGAGTCGGCGTGCGGCTGACCGAGTCGTTCGCCATGCATCCGGCGGCCAGTGTCTGCGGCTTCTATTTCGCTCACCCGCAAGCTCGCTACTTCGCGGCCGGACCGATCGGCAAGGACCAGGTCGTCGACTATGCCGATCGCAAGGGAGTGGCGGTCGACGAGATCGAGCGGTGGTTGCGGCCGGTGATCGAGTATGAGGGATCGGCTGCCTCTGATTGACAGGGTGCGCTGCGGCACTACGATGGCGTTTGACTGCGTTGTTCGTTTCCGGCGCCGGCAGGTCGTCGCTTTTGCCAAGGAGGATCCAGGTCATGTTCCGTACCCAACTCGAAGCCGCTCGAAGTGGCGAGATCACCCCGCAGATGGAGTTCGTGGCCGACCGTGAGCAGCTCACTCCGGAAGCCGTGCGAGACGAAGTGGCTCGCGGAAGGATGGTCATTCCCGCCAATCGTGTTCACTTGAGCAAGCAGTTGGAGCCGATGGGGATCGGTCTGGCGGCTCGCTGCAAGATCAACGCCAACATCGGCAATTCGGCGGTGACCAGCGATGTGCGAACGGAGCTGGAGAAACTCGAGCTGGCCGTCGGCTACGGTGCCGACACTGTGATGGATCTGTCGACCGGGAAGGACATCGATGCGATTCGCGAGGCCATCATCGACGCGTCGACCGTACCGATCGGCACGGTTCCGCTCTATCAGATGCTGGAGGAATTGGAGGGCGAGATCGAGGAGATGGAGCCTCGCCATTTTCTCGACATGGTGGAGCATCAGGCGAAGCAGGGCGTGGACTACATGACGATCCACTGCGGCATCCTGCAAGAGCATTTGCACCTGACGGTGAACCGGATTACCGGCATTGTCAGCCGCGGCGGCTCGCTGATCGCTCGTTGGATGATGGTGCACCGCCGGCAGAACCCGCTCTACACCCACTTCGACGACTTGTGCGACATCATGCGGCAATACGATGTGACGTGGAGCCTGGGCGATGGTCTGAGGCCGGGGTGTCTCGCGGACGCCAGCGACGAGGCTCAGTTCGCCGAATTGGAGGTGTTGGGTGAGCTCGTCCGGCGAGGCCGCGAGCGGGGAACGCAAGTGATGGTGGAGGGGCCCGGGCATGTGCCGATGGACCAGATTGAGATGAACGTGAAGAAGCAGATGGCGATCTGCGATGAGGCTCCGTTCTACGTGCTGGGACCGCTGGTGACCGACATCGCGCCCGGCTACGACCATATCACCAGTGCCATCGGAGCGGCGATGGCCGGATGGTACGGTGCGGCCATGCTCTGCTACGTGACTCCCAAGGAGCATCTGGGGCTGCCCAACGCGGAAGACGTCAAGCAGGGCGTGATCGCCTACAAGATCGCAGCTCACGCAGCCGACGTGGCTCGTGGGCGACCGCGCGCACGCGACCGGGACGACGCACTCAGCCGGGCCCGGTTCGCCTTCGACTGGAACGAGCAGTTTCGTTTGTCGCTCGATCCGGAAACGGCTCGAGCTTACCACGATGAGACGTTGCCGCAGGAGACGTTCAAGAGCGCCCACTTCTGCAGCATGTGCGGTCCCAAGTATTGCTCGATGAAGATCACCGAGGACATTCGCAACATGGTCGAGGGCCGCGATATCGTGCAGTTGGAATCGCCGTCCTGAGTTTCGTTTTTCTCGTCGCCGGCGAGAGCCGACGTGCGACGGCGAAGGAACCCTGCGTCATGGCCCAGACGATTTCGGGCGAGCATCCGACAGGTCCCGCCGATCTGTTATGGCGGGACACGGCCTTTTGGGGCATGACCGCCACGCAGTTCCTCGGCGCATTCAACGACAATCTGTTCAAGCAGATCTTGATGCTGCTGTTCGTGCGGATTCCGTCGCCGGGCGGAGGTCCCGACCGAGACTTGCAGTGGCTGGGGATGTTGGCGTTCTCCCTGCCTTTCGTGCTCTTTTCCGGTTATGCCGGCCACTTGTCGGATCGCCATCCCAAGCGGCGCGTGATCGTGCTGAGCAAAGTGGCGGAGATTGTGGTGATGGCGATCGGCTGCCTGCTGTTCGCCTGGTATTCCCAGTCGGGACTGACGCTGATCCTGGTGGTGCTGCTGACACTGACGCTGTTCGCCATGGGGGCTCAGAGCGCGTTTTTCGGTCCCGGAAAGTATGGTATTTTACCGGAACTCTTTCATCAGCGAGACCTGCCGAATGCGAACGGCGTCATCCTGATGACGACGTTTCTGGCCGTGATTCTGGGCACGGCGATCGGCGGGGAGTTGAAGGAGAATTTCGAAGGCCATCTCTGGATGTCGGGGTTGGTGAGTGTCGCCATCGCCCTGGCGGGGACGGCCACAGCCTTCTTGATCCGGTCGCCGGCGGCGGCTCAACCGGAACTCGAGCTGTCACCGGGCAGCCTGTGGATTCCTCACGATGTGTGGAAGATGTTCGCCCAGCAGCGAGGCCTCTACTACGCGGTGATCGTCTCGTCGGTTTTTTGGATGACGGCGTCACTGGTGATGGCCGCGATCAACGGCTTCGCCAAGTACGATTTGGCACTCAAGGATAGTTTGGCCAGTCGATTGCTCAGCACCATCAGTTTGGGAATCGCGGTGGGGAGCGTGGTGGGTGGACTCGCCTCGAAAGACCGCTTCAATACGAAAGTGATGAAGGCCGGACTGTGGGGAATGGTCGGCGGGTTGTTCGTGACGGCGATCATGGGCTCGAAACTCGGGTTTTGGGGCGCGGTGGGGATGATGATTTTGCTGGGAGGATTCACGGGGCTGTTCGCGGTTCCCTTGCAGGTTTACATTCAGAGTTGTCCCCCCGACGCCCTCAAGGGACGCATGATCGCCACTCAAAACTTGCTCAACTGGATCGGAATCATGTTCGCCTCGGGAATCTACCTCGTTTCCGAAAGGTTACTCAAGAACTTCCGTTGGCCTTATGCGGTGATGTTCGCCGTGGCCGGCGGGATGATGTTGTTGGTCGGCCTGTTGTATCATCCTCGCGATGTCGTGTTGATGGACAACGATCCGCAGGATTCCTGACGCGGGCTGCGTCCGGAAGGCGGGAGGCGGGAGATCGGAGGCGGGAGGCGGGAGACTGGAGGTTGGAGGAGTGGTGACAACCGAAAGCCGGTGCGAGATGCGCGCACGGCGCGGAGATGGGATCGAGCAAAAATCCAAGGAGTGTACCGGAGATGTTGGGAATCGAATTGGACTCGAGTGCCTATTTGAAGCGGCTGCAATCGGAGTTGGATCGGATCGATCGAGCGGCGATGGAGCGTTGGGCGGACGCCATCTACCAGGCATGGGTGAATGAGCGATACGTCTTTATCTTCGGCAACGGCGGATCGGGGACGACGGCGAGCCACATGTGCGAGGACCTGGGCAAGAGCACGCTGCCGGAGAGCGAGCTGCACGACGAGACGCGCAAGCGGCTGAAGGTGCTCAGTCTGACCGACAATGCCGGATGGCTGATGGCGATCGGCAACGACCTTTCGTACGACCAGATTTTCCTGCAGCAACTGATGAACTTCGGCTCGGCCGGCGATCTGGTGATCGCCATCAGCGGGTCCGGCAACAGTCAGAACGTGCTGCGAGCCGTCGACTGGGCGAACCGGCACGGGCTGACGACGTTCGGGTTGACCGGCTACGACGGCGGGCGACTCAAGCAGATGCAGCAAGACGGGCTGCATGTGGAGTTGAACGACATGGGGATGGTCGAGAGCATCCACCTGGCGCTGTTTCACTGGGTGCTCAACGACGTGTTCGCGCGGATCAATCAGCAGGGCCGTCACGCGTCGGCTCGCGAGGTGGCGGGCCGGTGAGCGGTGGTGCGCACGATGTGGCGATCGAGATCGGCGGCACCAAGTTGCAGTGGGCTGTCGGGCGAGCGGGCGAGCCGTGGCGGTGCCGGGAGCGTCGGCAGGTGGTCCCGCAAGAGGGAGCCGACGGAATCTTGCGGCAGTTGGCCGAGGGGATCGGTGCGCTGCGTGACCAGTACGACCTGCGGCGTGCCGGAATCGGGTTTGGTGGACCGGTCGACTGCGTCGAGGGAAGGGTGATGCGAAGTCACCAGATTCGTGGCTGGGAGCGGTTTCCCTTGGCGTCGTGGTTGGAAGAAGAATTCGGGTTGCCGACCGTGGTGGCCAACGATTGCGACACGGCGGCACTGGGGGAAGCCCGACTGGGTGCCGGCCGGGGGAAACGGAGTGTGTTTTACGTTACGGTGGGCAGCGGCATCGGTGGCGGACTGGTGCTGGACGGCACGATTTACGGTACCCAGCGTCCTGCGGCATGCGAGATCGGTCATCTTCGTCCCGGGGTGAAAGCCGTGGATCCCAGTCAGACGGTGGAATCGTTGGCCAGCGGTTGG
>JALSIV010000279.1 GCA_026989685.1 Pirellulaceae bacterium
GACCGGACGGTCGAGGTCGCTCGAAAGCACGGGGTGGAGCACATCCTCGATCTCGGAGGGCATGTGGGCTTGGCGAAGGCCTTTCTGGCTGGACTCCGGGAGGCGCTCCGACTTGGGGCCGACTATCGTAGTGAATCTCGACGCCGACAACCAGTACTGCGCCGACGACATTCCCAAACTGCTCCGGCCACTGATGGAGGGGACGGCCGATATCGTCGTCGGCGAGCGGCCGATCGATGAAATCGACAGCTTTTCGCCGCTCAAGAAACGGCTGCAGATTATTGGATCGTGGGTAGTCCGGCGCCTCTCTGGGACCGATGTTCGGGACAGTCCGAGTGGATTCCGGGCATTCAACCGGAGGGCGATGATGAGGCTATTTATATTCAACGACTACACGTATACTCACGAGTCGTTGATTGCGGCGGGCGATAGCGGTCTGCGGGTGGTAGGAGTGCCTATCAGAGTGAATCCTACGGTCCTGCGTCCGAGCCGGCTGATGACGGGTCTGGCGAGCTATCTCGCGAAGAGCGCCAACACGATCCTGCGTTTCTATCTGCTATACAATCCGCGGCAATTGTTGAACACCCTAGCATTGGCGATGGGGATTGGTGCTCTGGCGCTGATGGTGCGCTTTCTGGTGTACTACTTTCTGGGCGAAGGGCAGGGGCACATACAGTCCCTGATATTAGCGAGCATCCTCGCAACTGGCGGTATGCTGAACTTCATGTTGGCTGTTATAAGCGATATTGTCCATATCAATCGAAAGCTCTTGCAGGCGGTTCTGGGAGAGCTGTGGGAGCAGCGGTACGGGGCGGACGGGGCTCGGGTTGGGAAGGAGGGAGGAGGTGGAGAGCGGCAATGAAACGCGTGCAGCCGTTGGGAAACGTTTATGACAAGTACCACACAAAGAACCCGATCGCGCGAAGACTCGTGTCAGGGTTCCTGAAACAAATGGAAGAGCTGCTACAGAGGTTGGCGCCTAGGAAGGTTCTGGACCTGGGCTGCGGAGAAGGAGTGGTGACGGAGCGGCTTGTGAAGCAATTTCCCGAAGCACTGGTGATCGGGGCGGATGTGGACTTCGATTTCTTGAGGGGTGTAGAGGGGCGGGGCGGCGCGCGGCGGGTCGTGAATGCGCTTCCTGACGTGTGTTTCACTGCCGAAAGCTTCGATTTAGTTGTGTTGGCCGAAGTCTTGGAACACTTGGAATCTCCGGAAAGGTCACTGGATGCGGTGCGGCGTATCAGTAGCGGTCATGTGTTCGTGAGTGTTCCGCACGAACCGGTTTGGAGGGTGTGTAATGTACTGCGATTACAATATTTGCGGGATTTCGGAAACACGCCGGGCCATATAAATCACTTTTCGCGGAGGAGCTTTGAACGACTGTTGTCGCGCTATTTCAGCATAGAGGCGTTGGCAACGCCGTTTCCGTGGCTCATGGCACTGTGCCGGGTGGACGGATGAAGGAAAGGTAAGGGTGGTGAGTGGATGAAGGGGAAGAGCGGGCTGTTGTCGCCGCTGCTGGCGTGGTGGCGGAACAGGGAGGTCGCGCGTTTGGTGGGAGCGCATGCAAGGGTGCTCGACGTCGGTTGCGGCGAGGCAAGCTTGCTGCGAGAGCTCTGCCGTCAGGGAAGGCCTCCTGCCTCTTATGTTGGAGTGGATCGGCGGCGGGAGTGCATTGAGAAGAATCGCGCGATGTTCCCTCAGCACCAGTTTGTGGTTTGCGATTTGGACGGGCAGGACGGTCCTGGTCTTGATGGAAGGTTCGACGTCGTGACGCTGGTAGCCGTGATTGAGCACCTGGAGGCGCCGGAGCGGGTGTTGGGATGGGCGGCAGGGCTGGTGAGTCCGGGCGGAAGGCTGCTCGTGACCGCGCCGCGGCGGGGCAGAGAAGGGTTTTATGCCCTTGGTGTGCGGCTCGGACTTTTCAGCCGATTGGCGCACGAAGAGCACAGAGAAGTGTTTCCAGACCGGGCTTGGCTGGAAAGGCTCGGCGCGGCGGCTGGGCTCAGGCTGAAGCGGTACCGGAAGTTCATGTTCGGGTGTAACCAGATCGCGGTCTTCGTGCCAGGCCTCGGCGGCGGGTGAGGCCGCTGGCCAAGTCCAGGTGTCGGATTGAGCCAGTAAAGCCGCATT
>JALSIV010000280.1 GCA_026989685.1 Pirellulaceae bacterium
GTCGGGACAGGATGGAAGCGGGGCCACGGGGCCTCGTCGGGCGTCTCTCCCGGTAATGGAATCCTGGGGAGTCTGGGCAACGCGGGAAGCCGCCATGGAATCCTCGGAATCCTCATCGACGCCCCGGCGCAGGGAAGTCCCACCTCGCCCGTCGAGTCGCAGTCGGTGAATGCCTCCGGGGAGGCGGGTGGGGCCGGTTCCGTCGCCGGTGGAGCCGAGGGTTGCGGAGATGGCGTATCGTCGGGAGACAGTACCGACGGGAGGGCGGCTCGAGGCGGCGGGAAGCGATACGACGGCACTACAGGGAGAGGATGGCAGCCGGTCGACGCCGTCAATGCCGCCAGCAGCCAGCCGGCATGTCGCCAGTGATTCGCTCGGGCTGCCATGTTGCCTTTTCGCCCATTTCCTACGGGACAAGGTTGGACTTCCCCAATGCCCTCGCCGAGCGGGCTGGGGGTACCCGACTCTCCCTTCTGTTATCGGCTCTCCAATCGGCAGGCTTTACCGGATCGGCACAGTCGTCTTGTTCGGGCCGGTCGGGGAAGGGAGGAGGACTGTTGAGAGCGGGTAAGCTTGTTGCTCTGTGCGGCGCGGTTGCCGGTGAGCGAAGAGGGTGTGGCTCAAACGTCGATGGTTATCCCTGGAGTGATTCACCACTCATTCTGCATCCACGATCTTCGGCGAGCTGCACATGAATGACCATGCTGGCAATGGGTTGTCACGTCGCTGTTTTCTGACGGCGGCGGTGGCTGTTGGTATTGTCGCAGGCGTTTCCCCCACCGTGGAGGGAACCAACCGCCACACGCCGATTGTTCGAGCGGTCGCGAAGGCTCGCCCGGCCGTGGTCAACATCCAGGGACGCAAACGGATTCAAAGTCCGACCTCGCTAGTCGGGACGCAAGGGGGCCGCCAGGTCAAGGGGATGGGAACGGGCGTGATTATCGACCCGCGCGGTTACATCCTTACGAATCACCACGTGGTGGAAGGGGTCGAGCGAATCGAGGTGACACTGGCGAACCAGCAAACCTATGTCGGCTACTTGACGGCTCGCGATAAGAAGACCGACTTGGCAGTGATCCGCATCGAGGCACCGGAGGCCCTCCCGGTCATACCGATCGGAACGTCTTCCGACCTGATGCCGGGGGAGACCGTGATCGCCGTCGGCAACGCGTATGGCTATGAACACACGGTGACCAGCGGCATCATCAGTGCGCTGCACCGGCCGGTGCAGGTGAGCGAGACCCAGCACTATCCCGACTTGATCCAGACCGACGCCAGCATCAACCCGGGCAATTCGGGCGGCCCGCTGCTCAACATCGACGGCGAGATGATTGGAGTCAACGTGGCGGTCCGCGTGGGAGCTCAAGGGATCGGATTCGCCATTCCCGTCAACGAGGCGATGGAAGTGGCCAGTCGCCTGCTCTCGGTCGAACGCATTTCCCGTCTCAGTCACGGCATCCTGCTCAAGTCGGTCGAGTCGGAATTCGGCCCCCACGTGGAAGTGTTGGGGACGCGAGAGGGGAGCGCCGGCGAGTCGGCCGGTTTCCAGCGAGGCGACATTGTGCGGCGCGTGGATGAGAAAGAGATCGTGCGGAAACTCGATTTCGAATTGGCCTTGCTGGGACGCCGAAGCGGAGAAGAGGTTCCCGTGGAGATCGAGCGGGGGGGGGCTCGTAAGACCTTGAGCCTGGTGCTGCAGGGGCCGCGCCGCTCGTCGTTGCCTGCCGTCGACTACGCTTGGCGCGACCTGGGGATTCAGGTGGAGCCGGTATCCCGTCGCGTGATTCGGCAGATGCAGGGAGCTTACAGCGGCGGATTGCGGATCCTGCGCGTGCGACCGGGAGGCGTGGCCGATCGCGAAGGCGTTCGCCGAGGCGACATCCTGGTGGGGATGCACGAATGGGAGACCGCGACGATGGAGAATCTCGAGTTCGTCCTGCAAAGTGAAGAAGTGGCAGGGAAGCCACGAGTCAAGTTCTATATCTTGCGTGGCGGACGTACGCTGTTCGGCTGGTTCGATCTGTCGCGGTGAACGCCGGCCCGGCCGGTTCATGGGCCGGCTATTCCACTTGCCGTTGGTGCGCCGGCTCCGCATCTCCGTTCACGGAAGAAGCCGCGTTTCCCCTCGTCCTGCGGGCTACCAAAATGAGCAGTTGAAGGAGCAGATAGGCGAGTAAGGGAAAGGCAGGCCAGAAGCGCCACCACCGCACTCGACTCGGGCTTTCCGATTCGCTCTCGTCCGATTGCTTCGCCACCCGATCTCCCGGTCGCGGCCGCGTGCGATGCACGCTTTCCCATAGCGCGCCGATGGCGAAGATGGCCAGCACCAGCAGCAGCAGCGCGCAACTTCCCGCGGCCATCACGCCCTTGAAGGACGTCTCCTCGGTGGGTGCCTCTTGCACCAAGTCGACCATGCGGCGGCGGCGCACCGAGTATTCAATCACATCGGGAACTTCCATCGTCTGGCAGGCGGCCAGCCAGTCGTCGCCTCCGTCGTTTCCTGCCGCGCAACGTGCCAGGCGCTCGGCCACACACTGCGCTGCTTCGGCCGGGTCGTCGGCCTGCGGAACGTCCTCGACCCGACCGCGGATCACCGACCATTGGCGGAGCTCCTCGTCGAATTGGAGCTCCAGTTCGGACTTGGTGCCCTCGAGGAGTACATGCGTGATGGCATGCTGTTGATCCGCATCCGTTCGCACCTCCCACTGCAAAGCTACTTCGCGGGGTGAGGTAACGGTCACGGTGAGCCGATCCCAGTGGACGGTCTCGGGGGTTCCAACAGGATCGATGGCTTGAACCGCCCGACAGCCACCCGTCCACGGCAGGCACCAATGGGCGGCTCGAGCCAGATCGGTGACGACCGCTTCCTTGTCGGCCGAGGCCACGGTTGCCGTCCAGCGGACTCGTTGGATTTCGCCGAGGTGGCGGGACCACTCCTGCGATCTCTCTTCCCAGCCCAGTCGCCGCTGGGGATACCACACCAGGACGCGCCATGGAGTATCCGAGGCGTGCATGGGGAGTTCGTACGCTGTGAGGCTCTCCATCGCTGGATGGATGATGAGCAAGGTCTTTCCGAGCGACACCAGTTGTTTGAGCACGGCCAGTTGCGTGGCCGACAGGTTGGAACTGACGAGGACGGCATCGGCATCGACGCCCTCGTACCACATTTCCGGGGCCACCTGTTCGGCACCCGCCAGCGCATCGTCGAGTATCTGAGGCTGTTCGGTGGCCACCGCCACCACCTGCCAACGTTGCTGACGGTGCCATTGTCGAACGAGCCACAGGGCGTCGGAGTCGACACCGAGCAGGGCGAGTTTTCTCGGGGAGGCTTGGCGATCCATGAGCGGCACGGCGGTGTGGAGAGATCAGAGTCGGCGAATGTGAAAGCCACCGTCGATGAAGAAACGGGCTCCCGTGGTAAAACGGAACCGACCTTCGGCCAGCAGGGCCACGGCTTCGGCCACATCTTGCGGAGTTCCCCAGCGGCGAATCGGCGTAAGTCCCTCACGGATCTGACGGTCGTACTTGTCGCGAACCGGCGCCGTCATGTCACTTTCAATCACGCCCGGACAGATCTCGTAGACTCGAATATGGTCGTCGGCCAACCGTACGGCAAAGAGTTCGGTCATCATTTGCATCGCCGCCTTGGCAATACAGTAGTCTGCTCGGTTGGTCGAGACGGCGATCGCCGAGATGGAGGAGATATTGACGATCACGGCCTCGGATTGCTTGCCGTCTTGGATCAGCGTCCGCATTTCTCGGGCCGCCAATTGCGACAGAAAGAACGGTCCTTTGAGGTTGGTGGCGAAGACGCGATCCCAGCCCTGTTCGGTCAGTTCGAGCAGATCATGGCGGCCGGGCGAGGTGATCCCCGCGTTGTTGACCAGCAGATCGAGGCGTCCGAAGCGGCTGCGGGTTTGTTCGAGCAAGCGGGAACGGTCGTCGCTCGCTCCCACGTCCGCGCCAACGGTGATGGCGGAGACGTTGTGCCGCTCGCATTCGCACGCTACTTGTTTGGCAGCCTCCGCATTGCGGAAGTAGTTGACAACGATGTTGAACCCGGCCGCGGCCAACCGCAAGGCGATGCCCCGGCCGATGCCGCGCGAGGCTCCGGTGATCAGGGCAGTCGGTTGCGAGACGTTCGAGGCAGACATCGACGGCTGTTTTAACGGACGGTCGATGGTTGGGCAAGCGGGTCTGGCGAGCGGGAAAGTGCTATTCGTAGAGATACCGCAATTGAGCCGTACGTCCCTCGTGGTCGGTCAGCAACAACCAGGGGCCGACGCGCCGCCAACGGTAATGGCGCCGCGATCCGTCCGAAAAGGTGACGAATAGCAGGTCGTCCCGAGCCGCGAAGGATCCGATCAGGACTCGCTCGTAGGTGCCCGCTTCCGTCAGCCGCCGCCGGTCCCACACCAGCTCGAATCGTCCGTCAGGCAGAAGACGCATGCGACTGCCGCTCCCCTTCCACGATCCCAGGGCTTCTCCAGCCGCCTCGATTTGCGGGGATGCGGGGAGCGTCCGCTGGCGGGGAGGTCCAATGTGCCACTGGGCGATGACCTGTGTGGACCACTCGCGCGTCCAATCGGCGTCCGGGGATTCCACGTGCCACTCGCAAAGTCCCCACGGAGTCTGCACGATCGCGTGGACGACGTGCCGTGTGCCGCCAGCCACGTGGCGTTGGTAGGTCGCCATCTGGCCGGCGTGCCCGGAACACTCCACGGGCCACAGCGGTGGCATCCCGGCGGGTTGGCCGGATGCCACCGTGCGTTGGTTTTCCAGACGCCGCTGCATGAGCTGTCGGATGTCCGCGTCGGTGACCAGCGCGTGAACGGTCAGCCAAATGTGGGTTGCCGGCAGAACGCCTCGAGTGCCAAGCGGCGCCGGTGTGAGCACCAGGTGCACTTCCCGCCCGACGGCTCGTTCGCCGATGTGCCACTCTGCCGGAGCCGCACCACGCACCATGCCGGCTGCGTGCTCGAACTGGAGTTGCTGCCGTGCGTGTTCGACGGTGGCGACGGCGGCGGGAAGTGTCTGGGCCGACAGACGATCGGCTGCCATGGCTTCGAGCAGAGCCGTCGTGGCCGTAGCGGCGTACAGGATCGCGATGCAGAATCGACGGGGCATGGAGTCGTCACTGGCAGAGCGTGGATCGGGAAATCGGCGCGGGGGGAGCGAACGGATTGCCCACCATGGCCATCCTTCCTTTACTCGGCAGTCTCCCTATTTTCATCTTGACACTTTTCCGGGAATCCGGAAAATGCGGCCGTCAGCTTGCGACTTTGCAAGCTGCCTGGGGACTCGGGAGGAGTTCCCATCGCCGATCGCGAGATCGGGGGCACGAGGCAAGGAGGCCGAGAATGGATGCGACTGTGTTGGAGGGGCGAGGACTCTCACTCCGTGCGGCACTGGAACGCCACCGGTTTGTCGGATCATCCGACATCCGAGTTCGCTCGGTGGCGCACGATTGGCGGCGGTGTCGAGAAGGCGACCTCTTCGTTGCACTCTCGGATCTGGCCGGCGACTCTCATGATCGTGCGGCTCGTGCTGTTGAGCGAGGGGCGGCAGCCGTCCTGACCGAAGCGGTGTTGCCTTTGGCGGTTCCCCAGTGCGTTGTTCCCGACACGCGCGAGGCCTACGCTCGACTTTGCATGGCCCTGGCCGGCCGTCCTGATCGCGATTTGATCACGATTGGAATCACGGGTACCGCCGGCAAGACCACCACTTCACTGTTGCTGGCGTCCATTCTTCGAACTGCCGGAGAAGCTCCTAGCTTGTTGCATGATTCCGAGCTGCATTGGCCGGCCGAGTTCTCGCGTCCGGTGATGCAGCCGGGCATTGCCGCTCATTTGCGTCATCTTGTGGAAACGGGACAGGGGCCGGCCATCATCGAGGCCAACAGTCGCGCTCTGGCCCAGCGCCAGTTGGCCGGCGTCGAGCTCGATGTGGCGCTGATCACCAATGTTCGTCGCGATCACCTCGATTTGCACCACTCGACGATCAACTATCGAAGAGCCAAGGGGCGGCTACTGGAACAACTCAAGGACGACGGCTTGGTGATCGTGAATGCCGACGACCGGTACACTTGCCGGTTGGCCGACGAATCGGTCTTTCCGGTGTTGCGATACGGGGTGCATCAGCCGGCCGACCTGACCGCTACGGTGATTGAGAGGGACGTGGCGGGTCAGACGTTTCTGCTGGATGCGGGAGAGGAAACGCATCCGGTTTCGGTTCCCGTGATCGGTGAGTGGTTCGTTTCGGACTGTCTGGCCGCCGCCGCCGTGGCGATGGCGTTGGGGATCGAGCTGACCACGATTGTCCGCGGGCTCGAGCGAGCTCGGCATTTGCCTCGGCGGCTCGAGCGGATCGAGTGCGGACAGCCGTTTTCCGTTTACGTCGATACGGCTTCGACTCCGGAGACGCTGGCATCGGCGCTCAAAGCGGTCGCCGAGGTGTCACGCGGGCAGGTGTGGTGCCTGTTCGGCCCGCCGCCCGACCGAGACCCCGCACAGCGGCCCTGGCTGGGGCGCGTCGCCGAGCAATACGCGGACCGGGCGATCGTGACGCGGTGCGAACAAGACACGACGCCGCCCGGTTGTCCGTTCGACGAAGCGCACGATGTACTCGACGGCTACCACCGTCTGGCGGCCGGCCACGTCTTGCCGACTCGCACCGCAGCCATGGAGTGGGTGCTGTCCGAAGCGGCAGCGGGTGACTCCGTCTTGATTGCCGGTTCGGCCGATCCGCTGGTATACCCCGAGACCGGCGAAAGCGACGTCGAGTATGTGCGGGAACTTCTTTACCGGCAGGCCGGTTCGGTTTCGGCTTCACCTGCCGTGTATCGTTTCTGTTCCAGCAGTCCCAACTGACACGAGGGCCGATTTCCGATTGCGAACTTCGATTCATTCCACCGACTAATGTGCGGCTCCGCCGTTTGCGTCGCGATTTGCGGGAATCCGATGCGACCCTCCCTCCTGGGTTTGGAGCGATAGGCTTGCCGATGTAGCAGTAACTGGGTCGACTGCACTCGGAAGTGCTTCGCGGCGGAGCTGATAACTGTGCATCGGGGCGGCGACAAGCGCCGCCCCGATGCCAGGGAACAGGCTGCTGGGGAGGCTGGTTCGAGGCGAGATTCCCGGCACCGACTCAGTCCCGCGATTCGGGTACGATCGTCACCTCGATTCGCTTTCCCTTTCGCTGGACGACGATCTTGGCCGGCTTGCCGACTTTGAGTGCATCGAGGGCATACGTGTAATCGTAGATGTTCTCGATTTTCTTGCCGGCCAGCTCGACGATGACGTCTCCCCCTTGCAGGCCGGCTTTGGCGGCCGGTCCCCCTTTCATCACACCGGAGAGCTTGACGCCTTGGATGCCTTCTCCGGCGTAGTCGGGAATCGTACCCATGTAGACGCGCCGGTTGGTGTCGCGCCGTCGCTGGGGCCCCGAATCGGCGGCGACGAACTTGGGCGGGACAGGCCGCAGCACGAGGCCCCGAGCGATCAAGGCCATGAAGCGGGCGATCTTGGCCGCTCCTTCATAGTTGAGTGTCGACGGCCGGTCTCGGGGCGTGTGGTATTCGCTGTGAGCTCCTGTGAAGGCCGAGAGCATGGGAACGCCCTTGCGATAAAACGCGCTGCCGTCGGTCGGAATGAAACCACCATCCTGAGTCACGATCGACAACCCTATCGGAGCGTTCCGCCGTTCGATTTCCTTGCGCCAAATGGGCGATGAGCCCACGCCCTGCAGGATCAGTTTTTCTCGGAGTCGGCCCACCATGTCCAGGTTCAAGCAAGCGGCGATGCGGCGGTGAAGCAGCGACGGCCCTTGATCGCCTCGAGTCGCCTGATCGCCGAACTTCGATTCCAGCAGTGCTTCTTCGGACTCGACAAAGTGGCTCGAACCGAGCAGCCCGAGTTCCTCGCCCGACCAGGCGGCGAAGATGAGGTCCCGCTGCATGTCGAGGCGGCCGTCGCGCCGTTGCGCCGCCACGTACTCGGCGATCTCCAGCATGGCCGCGACTCCCGACGCATTGTCGTCGGCGCCGTAGTGAATGGCTCCCTGTTCGTCTTCGCGTGCCAACGACGATCCCCCTTTGCCTCGCCCCAGATGGTCGACGTGAGCTCCCACGATCACATAGTCGTTGGTGGGCTGCTCGCTCGCTGCTAGTCGAGCCAGCACGTTGCGACCTTTTCGCTGCTGTTGGCGCAGGTCGATGCGAGCCGACACCGTCTTGTCACCGATGGCGAATCCCAGGATGAGCTTGCCGCGGTCGAGTTCTTCTTGCAGTGCGGCCAAGTCCTTGCCGGCGGCCTGGAACCACTGTTGTGCCACCGAGTTGGTGACACTGAGGATCGGCAGGCTGCTGGCGCCCATGCTGCCGTCGAACTTCAGCGCTACCAGTTCGCTTTTGACCCGAGTGCGGGGGCCGGTGACAACGATCAGGCCGGCCGCACCCTTGTCTCGCGCCACCATCGCCTTGTAGCGGAGAGACGCATAGCGATTGAGACGCTGGCGCTGTTGGGGCGGAATGTCGGCCGGCAGGTAACGCAGCACGACGACCCACTTGCCTTTGACGTCCAAGTGGACGTACGAGTCGTACGCTCCCTCGTCTCCTTCGGCCGGAGCCACAATGCCGTAACCGGCGAAGACCATCGGGGCGGCAGCCACGGGACCGGTAGCCGAGAAGGCGATCGGTTGCCACTGCGCCCCGACTTTGTAGGGTTCTTCTCCCCAGCGCAATTCGTTGTGCTTGCCCAGGGAAACTCCGGCGGTGAAGACGAACTCCTGGAAGAAGGTCCCGTTGTCACCCGCCGGCTCGAGCCCCAGGTGATCGAAGTAGGCGGCGACGTAAGCCGTGGCCAATTGCTCGCCGCGCGTTCCGGTGGCGCGGCCCTCGAGCTCGTCCTGACACAGATACGACACATGCCGCAACACGTCTTCTCCTCGGATGTCGCTGCTGGTCAGCTTGGATTGGAGCGCGGCCGCGTTGGTCGCCGAGGAGAGATCGACGGCAGGCTTGTCGTCGAGTCCCAGGCGCCGCAGGGCTTCTTGGTGATTCCACTGGGCGATGAAGATCTGGGAGGTCTTGTCGGGAGTGCGGTTGCTGGTCCACGCCAGTTGCCGGCCGTCGGGGCTGAAGACGGGCAATCCGTCGAAACCCTCGGTCGTGGTCACGCGGACCGGCTGGTGCTTGCCCTCGACGTCGACCAGATACAATTCGAAATTGGCGAACCCGTGGACGTTGGTGGCGAAGATCAGGTACTTGCCCGACGGGTGATAGTAGGGCGCCCACGACAGGGCTCCCAGATTGGTGAGGCGCCGCGGATCGGAGCCGTCGGCGGCCATCGTCATGATTTCGGCCGTGGCACCGTCCAGCCCGAATCGCCGGAAGCAGATGCGTTTGCCGTCTGGCGAGAAGAAGGGGCCGCCGTCATATCCCAGCACATCGGTGAGTCGTTGGACCTGGCTGCCGTCGCTCTTCATGCGGTACAAGTCGAGCATGACGGCGGGATCGTGCTCGAAACGCACCGCTTCGGCCTTGGTCATCGACCCGTCGTAAGCGCGGCGGTTCGATGCGAACACGATCCACTCGCCGTCGGGCGAGATCGACCCTTCGGCGTCGTAGCCTCGTGTTTTGGTCAAATTGGTGTACTTCTTAGTCTGCGTGTCGTAATAGTAGATGTCGAAGTACTCGTCGTAGTCCCACGAATATCGGCGTTGCCGACCTTCCTCGCGAGCCTTCAATTCCGCCTTTTGCTTGGCGACCGCCTCGGGGTCTTCGTGCGTCGAGGCAAACAAGATCCGCCGGCCGTCGGGATGGAACCAGGCACAGGTCGTCTTGCCGATCCCGGGAGAGACCCGCTGGGAATCACCGGTTTCCAGGTCCATCGTATAGATTTGGAAAAAGGGATTGCCCGCTTCCCGTTCGCTCTGGAACACCAGGGCCTTGCCGTCAGCCCGAAAATAGCCCTCTCCCGCTCGGCGGCCCTCGAACGTCAATTGCCGAGTGCCGCTCAGGAAGGCGGCTTCTCCTTGAGGCTCGGGTTGGTCGGCCCGCAAGTGGGGAAGGCTGGTCAGGCCGATTGCCACGACGAGTGCGAGGATGAACGACAGCGGTTGGCACTTGCGAGGACTCGCGACAAAGCGGGCGACGCGGTCGAGCGTAGAATTCATGGAATATCTCCCCGGTAGCCCGCAAAAGGGCCGGTCATAACAGGGTGATGGGCAATGCTGGCCCATTGGACGGTTTGGAAGTCGGCGGCAGTCCAGGGAGGACGAGCGGCTAGACCGTCGCCAGCCGTCGCGTTCCTCCCTGTCGTCCAACCAGTTTAGTCGAGCCCCCGACGGGCCGCCATGATGCCCGTTCGATTTGCTGGCCGCGATTTCTTGTCGCCAGGGCGGTGGCGGCCTATCTTACGGTAGGCGGGTGAACCTCGCCCAGTCCTCCGGACTCGGCCGCTGTCGAGCCGTCGACAGAGGCCGCTT
Source organism: Pirellulaceae bacterium (assembly GCA_026989685.1). Classification (GTDB taxonomy): domain Bacteria; phylum Planctomycetota; class Planctomycetia; order Pirellulales; family Pirellulaceae; genus S141-3. The sequence continues at coordinate 10,486 of JALSIV010000280.1, forward strand.
CCACGGTTTCGACCCGTCTCGATTTTCCCAATACGCCGGCAAGGCCATGCACCGTTTACCACCACTGCCCATTTGCCGCCCGGCGGCCGGATGTTTTCGACGTTGCGGGCTTGCCGGGATTGCCGGCTGCCTGGCTCTGCTGCCGGCTCTCGTTCCCGCCGCAGCCCACGCGGCTCGAGGTCGATTCACGCTGCGGGTCGTCGACGAGACGACGGGCGAGCCGATCGCTGCGCGGATGCACTTGCGAAACTCGCGAGGTCGCCCCGTTCTTCCCAAAGGCGTTGTCCGCTGGAAGGACCATTTCGTGTTCGATGGCCAGGTCACGCTGGAGCTGGCACCGGGGGATTACGAGTTCGAACTGGAGCGTGGCCCGGAGTACCGGATACGGTCCGGCCACTTTGAAATCACCGCCAAGAGCGAAACCACTCGGACGTTGGAACTCGAACGCTACGTCGACATGCGCAAGGAGGGATGGTGGTCGGGCGAGTTCCACATTCACCGGGATCCGGATGACATCGAGTTGCTGATGCGAGCCGAAGACTTGCACATCGCTCCGGTCATCACCTGGTGGAACCGCAAGAATCTGTGGGCGCGCCGAGATCCCCCCATCCCCACGATCGAACACTTGAAAGGGAACCGCTGGGTGGACTGGATGGCGGGCGAGGATGAGCGGGGTGGCGGAGCGCTGCTGTTCTTGCATTTGAAGAAGCCTCTGCCGATCGCCCAGGCCAAGCGGGAGTATCCGTCGTCGGTGAAGTTCCTGAGGATGGCCAAGCAGTTCCCGCAAGCACATGTCGACATCGAGAAGCCTTTCTGGTGGGACGTCCCGCTGTGGCTTTCCACCGGACTGGTCGACTCGATGGGAATCGTGCACAACCACCTGTGGCGCGATCGGATGCTCGACAATGAGGCCTGGGGAAAACCTCGCAATCGCCACCTCTATCCGCCACCCTCGGGGACGGCCATGTGGGGTCAGGACATCTACTACCACGCGCTCAACTGCGGTTTGCGAATTCCCCCGTCGGCCGGCAGTGCATCGGGAGTGCATCCCAATCCGGTCGGCTACAACCGGGTCTATGTGCATACCGGTGACGAGTGTTCCTACGACCTTTGGCTGGAGAGCCTGCGAGCCGGTCGTGTGGTGGTGACCAACGGTCCCATGCTGCGTCCCAAAGTGAACGGCCGGCTTCCAGGCGAGGTGTTTCGGGCGACGGCCGGCCAGGTGGTCACGCTGCAACCGACACTCAAGTTGGCCTTGCGAGAGAAGATCGACTATCTCCAATACGTCAAGGATGGAAAGGTGATTCGCAGTATCCGACTGCGGCAGATCCGAGGCAAGTTGCCGGCGGTGGAATTCACCGAGAGCGGATGGTTCTTGATCCGAGCGATCGCCGACCATCCCAAAACGGTGCGGCTGGCTTCGACGGGACCCTATTACGTCGAATTCGACGGACGGCCGCGGATCAGTCGAGAATCGGCTCGGTTCTTCTTGGATTGGCTGACCGAGCGGGCTCGCCAGTTGCCCCGTGAACCGGCCGAGGAGTTCCAAGAAACCATCGTCGAATTTCGCAAGGCTCGAGATTTCTGGCGAGGTCTCGTGGAAACGGCGAATGCCGAGTAGGGGAAGGGTGAGGGGTGAGGGAAGAAGTTTGCTGACGGTATCGATTTCGTAAGGACTGCTGCCTGAGTTTCCTTGAAGTATGAATCAGTAGGGCGAGGCTCCTGCCGAGCCGTGATGGACTCGTGTCGTCGTCGCCCTCACCGGGGGGCATGCGAGCATCGCGCGCAGATGGCACCAAGATAGGACTCGAGCCGCAGCGTCGCGCCCTGCGCCCACGTTGCCGCGGACGTCGGTTCCCACTACCATCCCTGCAGCCTCGGGTTGGTTGCCGGCCGTACGACACGCAGCAAGAGTTCCATCACGCCCCGTCATGACCATTGATGACTCGAATCGGCGAAGCGGCGACTGGCGGGACGAGTACCCGTTTGCGTCTCACTTTCTGCCGTGCGGCGAGCATCGGATGCACTATCTGGATGAGGGAACCGGTGTGCCCATCTTGTGCGTACACGGAAACCCCACCTGGTCGTTTTATTGGCGGCGCGTGGTCGCCGAGTTCCGCGAATCGGCTCGAGTGGTTGCCGTGGACCACATCGGCTGCGGGATGAGCGACAAGCCGTCGCGATACTCTTACACTCTCCAGCAGCACACGAGCAATTTGGCCGATTTGGTAGACCGGCTCGACCTGGACCGCATCACCCTCGTCGCTCACGATTGGGGAGGCGCCATCGGCTTGGGCGTGCTGGCCCGGATGCCCGAGCGGTTTTCGCGAATCGTGTTGCTCAACACGGGTGCTTTTCCGCCGCCGTTTTGTCCCTGGAGGATACGGGTTTGCCGCTGGCCGTTAGTACGGTCGGTCGGTGTGATCGGGTTCAATGCGTTTGCTCGCGCCGCACTTTATATGACGACGGCTCGAGCGCCGCTGGCGAAAACGGCTCGAGCCGGTCTGATCGCTCCGTACGACCGCCCCGCAAACCGGATCGCCATCCGCCGTTTCGTGGAAGACATCCCTCTATCGACTCGGCATCCTACCTGGCCCGTTCTGGAAAGGTTGGAAGCCGATTTGAAGAAGCTGGCCTTTCGGCCGACGGCGTTGATCTGGGGTATGAAGGATTGGTGTTTCACCGTCGAGTGCTTGGACCGCCTGGAACGCATTTTTCCCGGGGCCGAAACGACGCGTATCGAGGATGCCGGCCATTACGTCATGGAGGACGCGGCCGAAGATGTGATGAGCGCGATGCGAGCGTTCTTTGATCGCCATCCCGTGGAGGCGGCACGAGGATCATGACTGAGAGGAAGGATTGGCGATCGGACCCGACGGCTTGTATCGAGGCCGCTTGCATCCTGGAGGTGCTTGCCCCGAAAGTGGGCAATGTGTCCCCCGTCACTCCCTTTGATGATTTGAGCATGGACCATTTCTTCCGGGCCGCCTCGGCGATTGCTCCACCGCTCGGCCAAGCGGGGCGCATCGGCATCGGGCGGTCGATCCATGAGGCCGTGGTGGCGATGAAGCGGGCGGCCGGCACGAATACTCACCTGGGAACCATCTTGTTGTTGGCGCCGTTGGTAGCCACGAGTGAAATGACCACCGGCGGGATCGACGCTACCTTGGGACGGCTTACCGATGATGACGCGGTCGCCGTCTACGACGCCATCCGTATGGCGGCGCCGGGGGGACTGGGTGGCAGCCGGAAATACGATGTGAACTCGGAGGTTCCCCAAGATCTGTTGGCCGCCATGCACGAAGCCGCCGAGCGGGATTTGATCGCCAGGCAATACGCGAGTGGCTTTGCCGATATCCTTCACTTCGTGGTGCCTCGTCTTGGGCGGCGGGAGATTCCGGTGATCCCGAGGATCGTGAGGACTCACGTGGAAATGATCGCCCGGTTCGGAGACACGTTGGTTCTCCGCAAGTGCGGCTCCCAGGTGATGGAGGAGGCTCGGTCGCGAGCCCGCGAAGTGGTGCGAGCCTACGAGTCGGGATGCGATGTCGATCGGCGACTGGCCGAACTGGACCACTGGCTGCGCAGCGACGGACACCGCCGCAATCCGGGCGCCACCGCCGACTTGATTGCGGCCGGGTTGTTCGTGACGCTGAGCAGCGGAGGGATTTGATGGAACAGCGAATCGGCGGTTGCGGCCCCCATCATCCTGGACTATGTTGAATCCGCTCACGGGGCCGTGCTATGAAGTGGTGACGCACC
>JALSIV010000281.1 GCA_026989685.1 Pirellulaceae bacterium
GATCAAGGAACTTCTTTGCCCGCGATGCAAGAGAGCCGATGAGGTCCGCGCCTCCGCGAGCACCCTTGGCCACGAAGCCGCCGAAACTGCCAGCGTAGTTTTTTGCGGACTTCCAGGCACTGGCTCCGAGTTTGCTCGTGAAGCCACCGAGTTTGCCCAGCAGCTTGCCGCCGGGGATCAGGCCCAGCGCAATGCCTGTGCCGAGCGCCATCGAACTCTGTTCGCCCATGGCGTACAAGGCTAGGTCGCCGACGAGCCCGACGCCCGGGAATGGCAAATAGGACGCGAAATATGATCACGACAACGGGATTTCAACAAAATCTGTCCATTCACTTTCCGCGAGATCGGAACCGGCGGTTTCGGGTGCTACAACGAGTCTCGACCCGCCAAACCAATGAGCTACGCAACGCAATGCGATAAGCATAGCCCCTATTTCCTCGTCATTTGTTACCCAATTGGAAACGCGAGGAATCAGACCCTCGCACACTAAACCGTACAGAGTCGATCTCGCGATCTGCATTCGAATCCCCACCTGTCGATACGATGTCATAATCTCCAATTCGAGGTCCGCCACCTGCTCCATCTCTTGGATGATGTCCGTCAGATCTTCGGCATCAACAGATTGCTCGTCAGTCGCCGTCAGCTTCGACAGTCCGTCAATTCGAAAGCAACTCGGAAAAGGACCGTGATTGACATTCTTGTTGTCGCAGTGGAGCACAGAGAACTCGAAGTCATCGCCAGGGTACGATGAAAACAGTGATCTAAGACTGGATATAACTTGCGCATTCATGAGTTGCAGCTACCTAGATGGATCAATAAAAGTCACCCACATCCCATCGCTTGAGCGGACTCTGATGCCATAGTTTCCGAAAATGTACTCCACATGCTTGCCAGCTTCACGAGGCGTGCCGTTTTGCAATGCATCCCGGACAAGTTGCTCAGCTCTTGCATTCACTCCCCGCAGGTTTCCCCACGCTGCTCGCATCTCTGCCGCGTTCGCAAATCCGAAAAGTGGGGCGTGCTGCTCCACCTTTCTGCCTGCACGCGTTAGGCCGCCTTTGCCAACCCGCAGCGCGGTCTGCATTACATTGTCTGCGGACCAACAGTTATGCACCCACACCTTGTCATCACCGACGAGGTATGTTTGTGTGGGGGCGATCGTGAAGTTGTAGACGGTTTGTCGTTCACCGGTGAACTCTAGGGCCACGAGGATCACGGTGCCATGTGTGGTCCGCAGTTCCATACCCGGCTCGAGTGCGTCGGCCCGCGTCCAGCATTGGCCATCAACCCAGAACGGATGTTCGTCCGTAGTTTCGATTGGCACGATTTCGCCGGATTCGTCCGCGATCCATAGCCGCAGAATCGCAGCCTGTTCGGTGACGATCCGCCGAACCACCTCGCCAAAGATCATCTCGCCGGTCTGTTCGTCAATATTCTGTACAACCTCGCCAGGTCGAACATCTTCGATCGGCACCGGCCCGGCGACGGCGGTCCAGACGACCGTCCCCGCTGTAAAACACCCGCAGGCCGCTTTGGGTTTTCGATCAAGAAACTTCTTTGCCCGCGATGCAAGAGAGCCGATGAGGTCCGCGCCTCCGCGGGCACCCTTGGCCACGAAGCCGCCGAAACTACCCGCGTAGTTTTTCGCGGACTTCCAGGCACTGGCTCCGAGTTTGCTGGTGAAGCCGCCGAGTTTGCCCAGCAGCTTCCCGCCGGGGACGACCCCGATGGCGATGCCGATCATGAGTTCTTCCGATCCAATATCACCGAGCGCATATCGCGCGAGATCGCCAGCCACGCCGACCATCGGGAACGGAAGATTCGACGCGATCGTGGCTGTTACTAACGCCAACGCCTTGGCATCCTGGCCCATCTGGCTGAGGAAGGCTGCCCGGTTGCCCGCCGACTCGGCCAGATAATCATCGACCATATCGAACGGGTCATAACTGAGCCCCATCGGGTCACGCCGCAGCAGCGGGTTCGAGCCGAGGTACTGATATAAGTTGTGCCCGTCGCCATACCAGCCCTCGAAGTTGAAGGCCAGGCTGATCGCATTGATGCCACGGCCCGAATGCGTACCAGTCTGGAAGCTTTTCGT
>JALSIV010000282.1 GCA_026989685.1 Pirellulaceae bacterium
TGCACGGCCAATCGGCCGAATTCGCCGATCAGGTCGGCGTAGGCTCCGACCTGCACGATGATCGACGCCGTCCCCACGACCCGCCGGCTTTCGGAGTCTTCCGCCACCAGCAGGATCGTGTCATCGCCGTAGATCATGCGTTTGAGGTGCTTCAGATCATAGAACTGAGGATACGAGTAGTGTTCCCCGTACGACGCGTAGAAGATATCGCGGATCGCATCGATATCGCGTTCGTCGGCGTCTCGTACAGTGATCACGGCAGCCCTTCCTTCCGCGAGGACTGGCGCTCCCTGCGCCGTCTCCCGCCGTTTGCGAGCCGATCAGGCCCGCGACTGGAATTCCCGCATGGCCGTCCATGCCACGCGGTGGAAGAACGCGGCTCCCACGGCCAGCACGCGTTCGTCGAAGTCGAATCGGCTGGAGTGCGCCGGGAAGGCGGCTTCTCCTGGCCGCGTCGATCCGAAACGGACGTAGCAGCCTCGCACGTGCTCGAGATAATAGGCGAAATCTTCTCCGCCCATGTTGGCGGTCTTCATTTTCAGCACGCACGGCGCCCCCACAGTTTCGATGGCGGCCTGGCGGGCCAGTTCGGTGGCGGGCGGCTGATTGCAAAGAGATGGCGAACCTTCCCGAAACTCCACTTCGACGTGAGCCTCGTGCAACTGGCCTACCGATTCGGCGATTCGCGCGATCGCTTTTTTCAAATGCCGGCGCACGTGCTCGTCCTGCGCTCGGATCGTGCCCTCCAACTTGGCTTGCCCGGCGATCACGTTGGCGGCGGTGCCGGCGTCGAAACGCCCGATGGTCACGACCGACGGATGGGCCGGGTTGACCTCGCGGGAGACGATCGTCTGAATGGCCATCACCATCAGCGACCCGACGACGACGGCATCGACGGCCTCATGGGGGCGCGCCGCATGTCCGCCCTGTCCCGAAATCGAGATCACGAACCGGTCGCTCGATGCATTGACGACTCCTTCGGTGACCACAATCGATCCGACCGGGTAGTGGCGGTCGACATGTCCGCCGAAGATCACCCCCACGTCATCCAATACTCCGGCTTCCACCATTGCCAGGGCTCCCCGTCCCGTCTCCTCACCCGGCTGGAAGATCATCCTCACGGGAAACGGACGCCGAGAATCACGACTCAACAGCGCGGCCGCTCCCAGCAACATGCTGGTATGGCCGTCGTGCCCGCAGGCATGCATCACACCGGGAACCTCGGAGGCGAATGGGAGTCCCGTTTCTTCGACCACCGGGAGCGCGTCGAGGTCGGCTCGCAGCGCAATCACCGGGCGGTCATTCAACCCGGGCAGGTCGGCGACGATTCCGGTCTGGGCCACACCCGTTCGATAGGGGATTCCATAACGATCCAGGTACTCGCAGACCCGTGCTCCGGTTCTCCGCTCGTTCCAACTCAACTCGGGATGACGGTGCAAGTCCCGGCGGATGGCCACCAATTCTTCGAACAGCTCACCGTCGAGCAATTCGGTGGGCTCGCAGTTGATCGGCCCGTTCATGGTCCGGCTCCATTTCCGCAGTGAAATTCAAGCAGCGGTCGGCGACCGTCATGATCGATTGCAGTGCAAGTTGTGCGCCCAAATCTGACAACGCCGGCCACGGCACTGGACACCTACACCGAGACCGTTGCCCGGTTCAATCTGGCTCAGTTGCGCCTGCTCCCCGCGGCGGGTGTCGGATTGCCCGACAGAAGCGCGGCAATCACGTCGGCGGCGCCGTAGTGCGTGGCATCGGGAGACGGCAGGAATTCCGCAATGCGTGAAACATCGTCGCCGCTGGTGATCAGCGGCGGCTCCACGTGGCCATCGGCTCGGACTTGTCCCAGGCCGACGTTGGCCAATAGCCCGTTGCAAACGCACTTTCGACCGTGGGTCGCTCGTTCCTCTCCCCCCTTGCTGACATAACTTTGCGTTTTCTCCGCGGGGCACCGCCATCCCAATGTGCCATCCTCCCGCTTGTAGGCCTGACGCAGAAAACCAAGATCGCAACTGCGCGGGCGCAGCCGACAGACCGAGTCGTCCGACATCGATCCTTCCAGTTGCAGGACTTTGAAGGGAAACCCGGCCGGCGACGCCAGCGGATCGGTGCGTACGTCGATGCGCCCTTCGCGAACCCTCTGCAGCACGGCTTGTTTCAAGTCTCGTCTCAAGCCCGACTCATCGCAAAAGGCGAAAGCCGTTCCCACTTGGATGCCGGTGGCTCCCAGTTCCAGCGCCTCGGCCAACCGTTGGGCCGTTCCGTACGAGCCCGCCAGCCAAAACGGCAGTCCCAGCCTCGCAATGGCCCTCAAGTCGACCTGGTCGCGGTCGCCGTAGACCGGTTCGCCTCGCTGATTGAGTTTCATCGCGCCGCGGGGAGGAGCATTGTGTCCACCGGCCGTGGGGCCCTCGACGACAAACCCATCGACTGTGCCGCTGGCTTTTCGAGCCAACATCTGTCCGAGGACCGCCGAAGCAATGATGGCCAGGAACTTGGGGCGTCGAAGCCAAGGGACGCGCCCGCTGGTGAACGCATGAGGATCGAAGCGCGTGGTGAAACGGTCGTCCGGGCCGGCGCCCACCACATGCAGCGGCAGCTCGACCGGTTCGCCTTGCGCCAGACGATCGAGGATTCCCGGGATTTCCCGAGGAATGCCGGCCCCCATCAGCACGTAATCGACATCCGCCAACATTGCACCGAACAGGGAGGGGAGAGTGGGGACCTGGATCTTCTCCAAGTAGTTGATTCCCACCAGGCCGTCATGCCCCTCCTTGGCCAGATAAACCTCGACGAAATTGGCCACCACCAGCAATTCCTGTTGCCGCTGACTGGGAGTCGCGCTGGGCATGGGGCAAGCGCGAAACGGCTGACCGGGTTCTTTGCCGCCGGGGATGAAGTATTGCTCGAGAATCGGCTCGACCATTTCGGGGAACGGAAACTCGGCAAGTGCTCGGCGCAAATGACCGCCGGGATCGCCCAACTGCAGCCGGCGGCACAGTACCACGTCGAGTCCGGTTCCCGAGACGACTCCCAGTTGTCCCGCTCGGGAAACTGCCGAAGCTAGTGGCCAGGAGGAAACCGCCGCCCCCATGCCTCCTTGAATGATGATCGGTTCCTGCCTCGGCGTCATGATTCAGCTCCCAGCGCGCACCTGCCCACTCCTTCCCGACGCTCGACGTACCCGCAAGTCGGCAGCGCGGCGCACGCCGAGCCAATCTAATTTACAAGTGTTGAGTTTAGCAGGAAGCCGCCCAATCGTCGATGGGAGTGGGGATCGACCCGAGGAGCCGGCGGCCCGGGGATCGATGCGGTTACGATTTGGGCGGTGGGCCCAACTGGCATAGGATTTCCCATTGTGCATCGTCGATCGTGACACCCGATTGCCGGACTTTCTCAAGACGTTGATGTTCCGGATCGCCTGCCAGCAAGATCCGATCCACTCCATCGGCTCTTGGGCAGTTCCGCACGAACTGGCAAAGCTGTTCGACTTCCGCGCCGAAATGATCGCGGCCGCCAAATGCCTCGGGGTCCAGCAGAAACAAGAACACGCAGTTGCCTTTGGGGTTCAGGGGTGTTTCTCGAGCTGTCCGGCCGCCCGAGAGGGCACCGGCCAGAACATCGACCATCAAAGCGAGCCCGAATCCTTTGTAGGGTTGGTCGCCTCCGAACGGTCGAATGGTTCCGGGGGGATCCTGGTAGAGCACGTTGGGATCGGTCGAGGGTCGGCCCTGGTGGTCGAGCAGCCATCCGGCCGGACAGGCTGTGCCGGCGATGTGGTGGACCCGGACTTTGCCTTCGGCCGTTACGCTGGTGCTGAAATCGAGCACCAGCGGATGAGGGTCGGCGGGGATGCCGTAAGCGATCGGGTTGGTTCCCAATCTGGGAGCCGTGCCACCGGGGGGCGCCACTCGCCGGGCGGTCCCATGCGTATTGGCCATCAGGTGAGCGATGTAGCCACACTCGGCCGCTTGTTCGCAGTATTCGCCCAGCCGGCCGATGTGGCTGGAGTGTCTCAGCGTAGCGGCCACCACTCCCGTCTCGGCGACTCGTTGCAGTGCCAGATCCAATAGTCTCCCCATCTGAACGCGCCCAAAGCCCCACCCGCCGTCGGCCGCAATGGACGCTCCCCGATCGCGGATGATCTCCAACGGCGCCTGCGAGACGATTTCACCTCGCTGCAGCATCTGCAAATAGAAGGGGATCCGCATCACGCCGTGAGACGCGTAGCCCAGCGCATCGGAAAGCGCGAGGCTGGGTCCGACGACGCTCGCCTCTTCTTCGGCAACGCCGCCTCGCTGTAGCAACTCGGTGGCCCATTGGGAAAGTGCGGGAAGACTGAGTGTGGGCATGGGGAAACCAGAGGGGGAGGTGGTGAGTGGGAAAGTGCTCGGACGGTTTCACGCGGTGACGCCCCATTATCCGCATTGTGACAAGCCGGCGATACGGGGGGCGTCGGCCTGTTCGACTTGCGCGATGTTCGACCACTCGCGCGATCTCCGGCCGTACTGGTCGTATTCGGTTTCGTAGAACACCGAAGTCTTTATGACGCTGAGTCGATCGAATTACCTGTTGTCTGGACGCCGTCGGACCCGGCTGGTGACGCACTGCACCTCGCTCTTGCGTCCAACTACAAGTGCGACTTCCTTCTAACCTGGAATTGTCGCCATCTTGCCAACGCGAACAAGTTCGCCCACATTCGGAAAGTCAATGGTGTGCTTGGCCTGTTTGTTCCGGCACTCGTGACGCCACTTGAACTCCTCGGAGAGGATTCCTACCCATGATGAAGCCCGACCTGACGATCGACGCCGTCCGCAAGGCGAGACACGAGATTTCGGCAACGGTGGACCACGACCCTCGGGAACTGCTCGAATATTACCGAAAACGACAAGAGAGGTATTCCGAAGACCAACTGCGGCGCCTCGAGGAACCGTGCCGCAGGAAGTCTGGAACGACCACTCCAACCGAGTAACGATTGCGGAGGCGGCTGCCATCCGCCTCCAACAGCAGAGCCTGGGCTCGAGGGAGCGAGGCAAGGCCGAGCGACCGAAACTACAGGCCTTTTTTGCCAGCCGGGGAGTCACGCTGACAGGATCGGATCGAATGCTTTCCGGACGAAGCGGAACGAGTCACTCTTGGCCGGAAAAGCCCCCGATCTGCCGAGCTGCTTCGTAGGCTCCGGCCGCCACGGCACTGGCCAGGTTCAAGCTGCGGACGGCCGAGTGTTGGGGAATGCGAATGGGGCGAGCTTCCGAATCGTCGAGCAATCGATGGGGAAGGCCCCGCGATTCGCTGCCGAACACCAAGGCATCGCCGCGAGCGAACGTGGCATCCCAGAACGTCGCCGGCGCGCGTTTGGTAAACAACCAGTAGCGGGTATCGCCCCTCATTTCGCGCAGCAGAGCGGACCAGTCGGCGACGATCTGGTAGTCGAGATGCTTCCAGTAATCGAGTCCGGCTCGTTGCAGTCGGCGGTCATCAAGTTGAAAGCCCAGCGGCTGGACCAGCCACAGCTTGGCCCCGACGGCCACGCAGGTTCGACCGATGTTGCCGGTGTTCTGCGGAATCTCGGGTTGGTACAGCACGATGTGCAGCGGCCAAGCGGTCATGCGTTGCCGGCGTCTCCGGTTTCCTCGTCTTCTTCTTCCTCTTCGAAGTCGGTGACCTCGATGGCCAATTCCTCCAGTTGTTTCGGATCGACCAGTCCCGGGGCTCCCGTCATCAAATCGGTGGCTCGTTGCGTTTTGGGAAAGGCGATGCAATCGCGGATGTTGTCGAGGCCGCCGAACAGCATGACGAACCGGTCGATGCCCAACGCGATGCCGCCGTGAGGCGGGGCCCCGTACTTGAGGGCATCGAGCAGGAAGCCGAAGCGGTCGCGAGCGCTCGTTTCATCGATACCGAGCAGATCGAACACCTGCCGCTGCAAACGGGGATCGTGGATTCGGATGGTGCCGCCTCCGGCCTCCGAGCCGTTGATCACCAAGTCGTAGGCTTGAGCCCGGCAGGCGCCGGGATCGCTGGAGAGCAACTCGATGTCCTGCGGACGGGGCGCCGTGAAAGGATGGTGCATGGCCACCCAACGACGCTCTTGTTCGTCGAAGTCGAACATGGGGAATTCGACGACCCAGGAGAAGTGCATCGTTTTCGGATCGTACAGTTCGAGTTCGGCGCCGAGTCGCCGTCGCAGGCCGTAGAGGGCCTTGCAGGAGACGTCCCAGGAATCGGCGATGAACAGCAGCAGGTCTCCCGGTTGGGCCTCCATGCGCGTTGCTATTTCTTGGAGCAACTCCGCTTGAAAATTCTTGGCGATGGGGGACCACAGCGTGCCGTCGGGTTCGACTCGGAACCAGGCCAGCCCCTTGGCGCCGAAGTCTTGTCGGACATATTCGGTGAGTTCGTCGATCTTCTTTCGCGAGTATTTGGCGGCAGCCTGGGGCGCTCGGATGCCGCGAACGAATCCACCCCCTTCGGCCACTGAACGAAAGACGCGGAACTCGGCTTTCTCGGCCAGGTCGGTGCAGTCGACGATCTCCATACCGAAGCGCAAGTCGGGAGCATCGTGCCCGAAGCGTCGCATCGCCTCGTCGTAGGTCATGCGAGGAAGCGGCGTGGCCACTTCGATGCCCAGGATGTCACGGGCCAACCGCACGACCAGTCCGTCGATGGTCTCCAGCACGTCGTCCGCTTCGACGAAACTCATTTCCATATCGAGTTGCGTGAATTCGGGTTGACGATCGGCTCGCAGATCTTCGTCGCGGAAGCAGCGGGCCACTTGCACGTAGCGGTCGTACCCGGCGACCATCAGGATCTGCTTATAGAGCTGCGGCGATTGCGGCAGCGCGTAGAACTTGCCGTGGTGGATGCGACTGGGGACCAGATAGTCCCGTGCCCCTTCCGGCGTGCTTCGTCCCAGTATGGGAGTCTCGATGTCGATGAAATCGAGTTCCGCGAAGTAGTCTCGCATGGTCTTGAGGATGCGGCTGCGCAGCACCATCGTCTGCTGCATGGCCGGTCGCCGCAGATCGAGGTAGCGGTACTTCAGTCGCAAGTCTTCGCCGGGCAGATCGATTTGGCTGGGGGTGAAGGGTGGCGGCGGGCACTGGTTCAGCACGTTCAACTCGGCGACCCGCAACTCGATCTCGCCCGTGGCCAGGCGAGGGTTGACCGTTCCCTGAGGCCGATGGGCGACCGTTCCCCTGACCTGGATCACATCCTCGCTGCGCAGCTTCTTGAAAGCTTCCACGATCGCGGATCCGCTTTCGGGGGCGGCCACCACTTGAGTCTTCCCGTAGCGGTCGCGCAGGTCGACGAAGACCGCTCCCCCGTGGTCGCGCGTGGTGTCGACCCAACCGCAGAGCGTGACTTGTTGGCCGACGGCGTCGGGCCGGAGTTCCCCGCACGTGTGCGTCCTTAACAACGTCTCATCCTTCCTATCTGTGGGTAGCGGGCTGCCCACTGCCTCCCGCCCGGCTCGCTACACGTCATCCAGCAGTTCCACGGCACGAAACGGTTTGCCTTCGAGCATGGCCAGGCTGGCGCCCCCGCCCGTACTCACGTGAGTCACCTTGTCGGCCAGGCCGAACTGCTCGATGGCCGCGGCGCTGTCGCCGCCACCGATGATGCTGGTGCAGCCACTCGCGGCAATCGCCTCCGCGACCGCTCGGGTTCCCGCATCGAACGGCGGCATTTCGAACACGCCCATCGGGCCGTTCCACACCACGGTCTTGGCTCGAGCCACGATGCCGGAAAACAACTCGGCGGTCTTCGGCCCGATGTCGAGCCCTTCGAAACCGTCGGGAATCTGTCCCGCCGGAACGATCTGTTTGTTGCAGTCGGGGCGAAACGCATCGCCGCAGTGCACATCGACCGGAAGGACCAAGCGATCTCGACCTTCTTGCAGTAGCTCTCGAGCCAAGTCGGTCTTGTCCGGTTCGACCAGACTATTGCCGACCTGCCCGCCCTGAGCCAGGTAGAAGGTATAGGCCATCGCGCCGCCGATGAGAATGTTATCGCACTTTTGCAGCAAGTTCTTGATGACATTGATCTTGTCAGAGACTTTGGCGCCGCCCAAGATGGCCACGAAGGGGCGCTCGGGATGGTCGATCGTGTCGCGCAGGTATTGGATCTCCTTGGCGACCAGGAATCCGACGACACGCGGTTTTCCGGCCATGGCTTCGGGGACGGCGACCATGGAGGCGTCCTGGCGGTGGCAAGTACCGAACGCGTCGTTGCAGTAGATGTCGCCGAACTCGGCCAACTGCTGGGCGAACTGAGGATCTCCCTTCTTTTCACCGGCTTCGAACCGCAAGTTTTCCAACAACAGGACTTCTCCGTTGGAGAGCGCGGCGACCTTCGCGCGAGCATCCTCGCCGACCACGTCGGTGGCGAAATGGACCGGAGCGGGTGCCAGCAGTTCCGCCAGTCGCCGCGCCACCGGAGCCAGGCTGAACTCGGCCTGGTAGCCGGTCCCGTCCGGGCGTCCCAAGTGGCTCATCAGCACCACGCGACCACCTCGTTCCAACACGTCCCGGATCGACGGCAGCGCCATGCGGATCCGCCGGTCGTCGGTGATTCGTCCCGAGTCATCCAGCGGCACATTGAAGTCGACTCGCATCAGCACACATTTTCCGGCGACGTCGACTTGATCGATTCGCTTCTTGGCCATGCTTTCTCCTATCGGTTCCGTGGGGGAAAGAGGCGGGCGTAACGGGTGGGGCAGCAGCACCGGTTTTAGCGGCCGAGGTCAGCTTTGCCAAGGTCGTCCAGCGGCAATTCAGTCCAGTTCGTCCAACACGGCTCGCAGATGCGACTCCAACGACGGCTCGCGCTCCAGGTCTGTCCGCAATCGCGGATGGACGAAGATGCGGACCCGTTTGACATAGTCGTCGAATTGTCGTTGGGCCAGCGTCTGGACCACCGGGGAGAGGTCGGCCAGCGTGTAGTAGCGGTCTTCCTTGGGCACGAAAATGTCGAGATCGAACTCGACTTCCAGGCCGACCGGAGGTGCATCGATGACGATTTCATGAGGTGCAATGCGCCGTCCGATTTGCTGGCTCAGTCGATCGGCGAGCAGATCGGAGCAGGCGACCAGTTGCCGGTAGGGGCGACGGGCCAGCGCCTGGTGCATCTGGGGATCCTGCAAGTAGTGGAATTCCCGCAGTCGCTTGTAGAGTTGCCGGGTCGGGCCGAACAGTCCATCGAGTAAATCGGCGGCCGGCCCCCCTTCGGCCGCCGCCTGCAGCGACCGCACCATTTCCCACTCGTCCGCACGAAACAACTCATCCAGGTCCAACTGGGCGTGCAACAAGAAGAACGCGCGTTGCCACATGGCGGTGGCCGACCGCACGGCGTGGTGCCAGTAGACCTCACTGAACATCACGTAGCGGGCGAAGACCATCAGTTCGGCCGCCGTCCGCCCCTTGTGCGTGATGGCCAGGCGATCGCCGCCACGATTGAGGCAGAGGCTGCCAATCAGCCGATTGCGGTCGAAGTGCTGGCCGTAAGGGACACCCGCGTGCAGACTGTCTCGGAACAGATAGTCCATCTTGTCGATGTCGATCGGCCCCGACAACATGCTCTTGAGGATGCGAGCCGCGCGATCGCGGGGCTTGGCCGACAGCAGGTCGACGACTTCTCGCGGCTGGATATGCCACTCGTCGCGCAGCGCGTCGGCGATTTCGCCCTCCAGCAGAAAACTGTTGGCAAACATCTCGTGTTGCGGAACACCGGGGAGGGCCATGTCTTCGATCGGATGGCAATACGGCCAGTGTCCCAGATCGTGCAGCAGAGCGGCGACCAGAAAGACCTCGGCGTCGTGGGCTCCCACCGCCGACGCGAATCGCTGGTCGTGCCGCAGTTGACGCAGGTACTCCAGCGCCGTGCGATAGACCCCCAGGGAATGCTCGAAGCGCGTGTGGTGCGCGGCCGGGTAGACCAGCCCCACCAGGCCGAGCTGACGGATACGTGTCAGTCTTTGGAACTCACGGCAGTCGATGAGTTGGCGGACGCGAGGCGTAATGGGAATATCGGTGCCGGGCGGAATGCGGATCACATCGCGCAGCGTATCGAGTGATGCCAGTTCGGGAATGGAGAGCAAGTCGACCACAACCAATTCACTCGCAGGGGGACGGGCGGCCCATCATGCCGCCGCTCATGTTGTCTCGATGGGAACCGACAAGGGGGGCAGCGCCATCAGCAATCTCAGGCAAACCGTCGCCCCAAGGTAATAGGCGTAGTGGAAGAAGGCAGGGCCCACGTCGAGATCGAATGCGAAGTAGGAGACGGCGGTTCCAAAGGCCAACGCCAATCCGACCACGATCGTGCCCCCCAAGAGGTCCAGGCTCTCATCGTAGCCGACCAAGGGGGGAAGCCAGGTGATGGCTGCCCACGAGGCCGCGTAGAGGGCCGAGACGACGGCGACGCGGACCCACAGATCGGTGCCGCGGTAGGGATCGAGTTCGTCGTCGCGGAGGAAGGCATAACCGCTGCGGACAACGGGAAACGCGACGACCAGCGAGCCGATCCCCAACAGCCACCACGGCTGATTCCCCTCGGGGTCGCGCAGCCACCAGGCGCCGGCCAGGATGACCGCGACCGCGGCGACGATCAGTCCCCACGTTTTCCCGCTGACCTTGGTTTCCCTGCGGGAAATCGGCTTGAGAACCGCTTCGCCGCTCTTGGTCTTGGGGCCGAACGATTCGGGGGCGTGGACCACGACCTGCTCACTCAGGTCGGGCACCCGGATCTTAGCCTTGCACTTGGGGCACGGCCCCTCTTGCCCGGCAAACTTGTCGCTCACTTTGAACCGCGTGTGGCAGCCCGGACAGGTGACATCAATCGGCATAATCGGCCGCTCCCTGGTATGCACTATGGACCCGGTTCGTCCGGAGAGTCCGCACGACGAACCGATGGGCGAATTGTAGGGTTCCGGGGCTCGCTGAGAAATCGGGGGAACCTGGGGAATCGGGCCCGGCGTGAGCTAGAGTTGGGGGGACCTTGTTGCCCACCCCCTGTCTGGCTTGCAGGAATCTCCACCGCCATGGTACTCCATTTTCTTTGCCCTCAAGGTCACCATTTGACGGCTCCGTCCGAGCGGGCGGGGCAGGCGGGCGCCTGTCCGCGGTGCCGCACCCGATTCTTGATCCCCGACCGCCGCCGGGCGAATGACCGGTCGTCCCTCGAGGGGGATGAGCCGCTCACGGCGGTGCGGCTTCCCGACGAGGGATCCCCGGGCAGTCGCGACGCGGAAGGGGATGGTGTCGAGCCGACCGCCGAAAGGGATTCCTGGCCAGGCATTCTGGCGGGGCTGCTGGCTACCGGGCGCAATTCCCGAGGAAACGTGGCGGTCGAGCTCGACGACGGGTCTCACTTGGCCGTGCGCGATATGCTGCTGACTCGGTCGACCGGAGCGATTGCCGTGCTGGTGGTCGAGGCGGGAGACCGTCGCGACGTGGTGGCCGTTCCCTGGAGTCGCGTGAGGGCGTGTCGACTGCAAGGGTGGACGGCAGTCAATGAAATTCGCCCGCTGGGTGGAACGGTGACGAATTGAGGCGGGAGGCGGGAGGCGGGAGACTGGAGGCGGGAGAGCGACGCCAAGCGTCTTGTTGCAGGGACGAAGCGGCGGTCACGAAACTTCGGGCCACAAGCAACATGCCCGAAACCGGAAAGCGGCGCGGCGGGTTTTGTTACAGGCTTTGTAACGGTTTAGCCGAATGAAGTAGCCCCGCCGATTGCCGAGTCGTAAGGGCAACTGCCAACGACGCTTGGGACATTCCCTATCCATCACGCTTACCGCAGACGCACGATTTCCATAACCACAGCCGGTAGTTGCTCTTACGGCGTGCCAACTCCAGACGGCTAAGCAGTTGCCAGGCTTTAAATCCCTTCCAGCAGGTCTCCTTCGGTGACCATGGTGAAGCCCTTTTCTCCGAGGGTTTCCTGCGCCATTTCAATATTGTCGACCATCAGCGCGACGGCGGGGCGTCCGTGAGGTCGCACGATGAGCGGGTAGGCCTGGACGATGTTGATTTCGGCTTGGAGCAGCGCCGTGCAGACCTTCAGCAGAGGCTGAGGGCCTTCGGGCAATTCGATACCGATCAGATCGGTTTCGATCATGGCCAGTCCGGCTCGCTCGAGAATCTCCCGTCCCTGTTCGGGGTGGCTGAGCAAGAAACGGACGAACGCGCATTCCGTGGCGTCGCTAATGGAGAAGGCGACGATGCGCACTTTGCTTCCTTCGAAACGGCGAACGACTTCCAACAACTGGCCGACCCGGTTCTCCAAGAAAACAGTGAACTGCCGGATCGTCGGGTAGTTGCGTCCACGCATCGTGGAAAAGCCTGTCCCCGATCCCTCGCCGATACTCATGGATCGTTCTCCGCTGGTGGTCGCGACCGGAACTTTCGCCGCCTCTCTTCCCGGTTCCCGGTCCTATCATCGCACCGATTCGAGCTCTCACTATACGGGACCGACCAAGCGCCGGTCAACGCGCGCGTCTGCTCAGACCGATACCCTTTGCCCAATCGCTACAGTGAGAACAGGCGGGCCGGAGGAGACGGGACCGAGCCGGCGATGAGGCGGGGGCAGCCTGCCATTTGGAGCAGTGCCGGCTCGAGCAGTCAAGGCGCCGGAAGCAACCTACATTTGCGTAGGCTCGACCTGATCCCGCGACTGTCGGTTCCCCGTTTCGTACGACCCGCCTGCCCGGAAGAACATCACGATGGCCATTCGCTCGCCTCGATTGATTCGTCCCACCAAGTCGTTGCGTTCCCTGGGCGAGCGGATCGTCGATGGGATGGTGATCGGCGGTTCCATTGGGATCGCGCAGTGGTGGCACAGCGGCTTACCCATGTCGGTCGACTGGAGTCTGGTCGGCTTCAGTTGGGCGCTGTTTCTGATACTGGGCGAGCTGACCGGTCTCTACCGCGACTGGCGCGGAGCCAGCAGTAAGCGGAGTTGGGGACGAGCTGTGGGAACCTGGGGCCTGACGGCACTGGTGCTGGTCGGTCTGCGGACGGTGGGAAGTTCCTTGTCGTTTCTCTCCCCTTCGTCGATCGCCGTAGGCTGGTTCTGGATGGCACCACTTGGACTGGCACTGTACCGCATCGCCATGCACGCCGTGCTGCGCGAACTTTATCGTCACGGATGGCGGACCCGCGCGGCTGCCGTGTTCGGCATCAATTCGCTGGGGCTGCAAGTGGCCGACAACATCGTCCGCCGACCCGAGTGCGGGATGCGGCTGGTCGGGTTCTACGACGACCGTCCGGCGGATCGCACCGAGGAGATTCCCGACGAGTTGGGCGAGCAGCGGGGCGGTTTGGAGCTACTCGTGGACGATGCTCGCAGCGGAGACGTCCAAGTCGTCTATATCACATTGCCGATGCGAGCCGAATCGCGTATTCAGCGGGACCTGCTCGACCGGCTCTCGGACACGACGGCGTCCGTTTACATCGTCCCCGACTTTCTCGTATTCGAATTGCTCCACGGCCGCTGGAGCGATGTGGGAGGCATGCCGGCGGTCAGCGTGTTCGAATCGCCGATCTATGGTGTGGACGGGCTGATCAAAAGGCTCATCGACATTGTCGGTGCGCTCGTGGCACTGACCCTCTTTGCCATTCCCATGCTGGCGATCGCTGTGGCCATCAAGTTGACGTCGCGCGGCCCCGTCTTCTTTCGCCAGCGCCGTTACGGGCTCGACGGCAGGCAGATCAACGTGTGGAAGTTCCGTTCCATGACGGTTTGCGAAGACGGGGATCGAGTGACGCAGGCAACCCGGAACGATGCGAGGATCACGCCGCTGGGACGCATCTTGAGGAAGACGTCGCTGGACGAACTGCCGCAACTGTTCAACGTGCTGGCGGGAGAGATGTCGTTGGTCGGACCTCGACCGCATGCCAATGCGCACAACGAAGAATACCGGAAGCTCATCCTCGGCTACATGCTGCGGCACAAAGTCAAGCCGGGTATCACCGGGCTGGCTCAAGTCAACGGATTCCGCGGCGAAACCGACACATTGGAAAAGATGGAAAAGCGATTGATGTACGATCGCGAGTACATCCGCAGTTGGTCGATCTGGCTCGATATCAAGATCTTGGTGAAGACCCTGTGGGTGGTGTGGGGCCAGTCGACCGCCTACTGACTTTTCAGTGGCACGGCCGGCGATGAGGGGGCCGGGGGCGCCGGGAGCGGCGTCGGTGGTCGGGTGAGCCGTTTCGGCGGGAGCGGCTCGGGCGGCAGGGCGTTCGGGA
>JALSIV010000283.1 GCA_026989685.1 Pirellulaceae bacterium
ACGGCAATCGTGGCGGTGGCCATCGGGCGGCAATCCTCTTCCGCCGACGGCCACTCGGGCTGTCGCCCAGGTGGCCTGGCGCCGGAAGCCGCTCGACACGAGTTCCCGACTCTCGATCAGCTCCAAACCTGGTCGATGTCGGCAGCGACGTCGTCGAGCAGATCCTCGAGTTGGTCTTCGTGGTGCCCGGCCCACTGGTCCCGCTGCGGACGACGCGACTGCGGCAAGCCGACCTGCAGCAGGTAGTCGCGAGCGTCCAGGGAACTCGCATCGCCGTAGGAGCGGATGGAATCGGCATCGGACGAGGCGTCGGACGCGAGCAACGGAGCCGAGGACGCGCCGCTACCGGTGACATTTCCGGGTACCGCGGAGTTCGCCTCGCCTTCTCCGCCGGCGTCCCGATCGTTGAGTTCACTGATCAGGATCAGAGCATCCAGAGGCGTCACGACCCCGTCATCGTTGATGTCCATCCGGTCCACCGAAGGCCCTTCGCCCTCACCGGAACCGTCGCCGTTGTTGAGGTAGCTGATCACCAGCAGCACGTCCAGGGGCGAGAGGAAACCGTCCTGGTTCACGTCGAATTTATCCTGCGATCCCGGGTTGCCGGTGCCGTTCTGGTTGTTGCCCGTTCCCGTACCCTGTCCGTTCGCATTTCCGTTGGGCAAGATCACCAGCGACGATGTGCCGTAACTCACGCGGTCGACCGTCACTTGCCCCGGCGGGTTGTACAGCAGGATGTCGTGCAATTGCTGAGGAGCGTCGGCAGGATCGCCGTAGAACATCACCGGCTCGCCGGGAGCGGTGGGCTGGAGGGCCCGCAGTCCCACCGTGAATACGGTGATCGCGGACGAACCGAGCGGATCGATGCCTCGCTGGAAAGCCCCCACTTCGTCAATCAGACCCGGCACCGTGGCGTCCGCCGATTGCAGCGTGTCGTACGCGTCGTTGTTGAAAACAATGTCGAAGCCGAACGGATTGGAAGTACTCGGGATGGTCGCTACATACCGCCGGTCGAACAGCAAGTCGAGGTAGATGGCGGCGACGCCGGGCTTCGAATCGGACGGCTGCCGCGTGTCTTGCACTCGGACGCGAGCCTGGAATTCCTGGCCGGCGGTAACCTCTGTAATCGGCTGTCCCTGGTCGTCCAGCAGATCAATGTAGATGGTCACGTCCTTCGGCGGCTCGGGAGTCTCGAAGACCGTCACCGTGGCCGTGGAGGTTTCCGTGCCCTTGATCACCTGGTATTGGAACTGATCGACCGAGCTGAAGTTCGGGCCCGGCGTGTAGCGAATGGCATCGCCCACCACCGTGGCCGTTCCGCTGCCTGGAGGCGACACCGGTCCGATCACCAGGCCGCCCGGGACGTCGTTTTCGAGAACCGGGATCAGCACGAAGCTGTCGGCTTCCACGTAGGCCACATCGTCCACGGCGATCGGGCTGGTGAATGTCGCTTGCACGAGAACGGAAACCGTCGCCGTGCTGGTTCCGCCCGAGTTATCGGTAACCGTGTACTGGAAGGTCTCCGCCGGCGGGCTGAAGAATCCCGGCAGCGGCGAATAGATGAGACTCTGGCCGTTGGCCGAGACCGTCACCGTTCCCCCCTGGCTGGGAGTCGTCACCGAACCGGGAACGATCCGCAATCCGCCTTGCGAGCTGGCGAAATCGTTGTCGAGTACGGGCAGCGTATTGAACGTGGTGTCCTGGTCCACCGTGAACGTGTCGTCCACCGCAGTCGGCTTGTCCGGCACGATATCGATCTGGTAGTCCTCGACTTCGCCGGCTCGAGCCCCACCGGTGGGACCGATCCCCCGTTCGTAACCGTAGCGGAATCGAGCGAACGTCGTCCCCACGACCGCGCCGTCGGGAATATCGATGTCAAGCGAGTAGACGCCTTGAGCCAGCGACAGATCGGCGATCACTTGCTCGCCGGGATCATTCCAATCGCCGTCGCCGTTGAAATCGATCCATCCTTGCAACACGCCGGCCGGATTGCGTCCCGTGCTGATCTGCACGTCGATGGTAGCCGTCCCACCCACGTAGAGCTGGGCCGGGAAGTTCACTCCGTCTTCGTCATCCAGGTTGTCGTTGTCGTCACCCAAAGCGCCGTCATCCGGCAGACCATCGGCCTCGGTGTCGACCAACACGCCCAAGCCGAATCCTCGCAACAAGCCGGCCCAAGCACCGCCGTCGGATTCGTTGGTCGGATAGGGAGCCGGAGCGTCGCCGAAGTCGACCGCTCGCTGGTTGCCGAAGTTCACGTCGGTCACCACGTCGCCCGGCTTCACGTCGATGGCATGGTATTCGGGAACACCGGGAGCCGTCTGACGCCAGCCCGGAGGCAGGACTTCACGGACGTTGACCGTGGCGGCGGGAACTCCCACCAACCGGTACCGTCCCTGCGAATCGGTGATGGCGGCCGGTTCACCCAGCGCGATCGTCCCGCTGTGATCCAAGTCGGCGTAAATATAGACCCCTGAAATCCCCGGCTCGCCCGGATCCTGAACACCGTTGCCGTTGATATCGTTGAACTTGACACCCGAAATCTCGCCGGGACGGCCACGGAAACCGAAGTCGAGATTATCGAAGTCGTCGCCGGGAGTATCGATGGTCACCAGATACGAACTCTCCGACGGGAACGTCCGTTCGAACAGCGGGTCGGGCACGACGCGGACACGATAGCTTCCCGGGTCGAGGAATCGAGAGATCGACCACACGCCGTTGTCGCCCGAAAGGACGCTGTCTTCACCCGCATCGAAGTCGCCATTGTTGTTCGCGTCGATGTAGACGGTCCATCCGGTCAGTCCCGATTCCATCGGGTCTTGCACCCCGTCCCCGTCGACGTCCGCCCACAGTCGGCCGGAGAGCGTGGATGTCTCGAGCAACTTGGCCGAATTCCAGATGTTCAGTCGTCCGCCGGTCGTCACGCGACCCGCCAGATCGGGAACCGGATCGGCCCCTTGATAGATCAAGTCGATCGACTCGGCGACCGACAAGCTGGGAGCGATCGACTTGAGTAAGGCCACTGCACCGGAGACCTGGGGAGCCGCCATCGACGTCCCCTGATTATACCCGTAGGTGTTTCCCGGCAGCGTGCTCATGATCTCCACGCCCGGAGCACCGATGTCGACCGATTGGACCCCCCAGTTGGAGAAGTCGGCCAATTCGTCGGCCGGATCGGTGGCGGCCACCACGATCATCCCATCGACCGGCATGGTCGCGGGAACGCTCCCCGCTACATCGTTGTTCTCCGCGTCGTTGCCCGCCGATACGACTTGGACGATCCCGGCGGCGACGCCATCGTTGAAAGCCTGCTCCAACACGGCGCTCTGCCTCAGATCGGGAATCCCCCAACTGTGATTGGCTACGACGATATTGACCCCGTAGTCCGTCTTCATCCGGATGATATAGTCCATTCCGGCGATCGCCTCGCTCAAGCCGCCACCGTCGAGCATCCGGATGGCCATCAATTGCACGGTCCAGTTGACCCCTGCAATCCCCTTGCCGTTGTTGCCAACAGCACCCGCGATCCCGGACACGTGCGTTCCGTGCCCGTCTTCGTCCATCGGGTCCGAATCGCCGTCCGTGAAATCCCAACCGTAGATGTCGTCGACGTAGCCGTTTCCGTCGTCGTCGATTCCATTGGGAATCTCGCCGGGGTTGCGCCACATGTTGGCGATCAAATCCTCATGACCGTAGTCGATGCCCGTATCGAACACGGCGATCACGGGGGCGCTGGTGCCGGTGCCGAATTGCTCCCAGGCCTCCGGCGCATCGATGTCGGCGTCGAAAACGTATCCGGGAAGGCCCGCCGTGTTGTTCTTATCCCACTGCAACCCGAACAGAGTATCATTGGGCAACAGGGCCGTTTTCTCCAAAACATAGTTGGGACTGGCCGCCGATACGCGGTCGTCCTGCGACAGCCTCAGTACCGTCAGCGGCACGCCGACGCCCGATGGAAGAGACAGCAGGGCCGAATTCACGTAGGGATATTCTTGGGCAATCTGGGCTCCCAGCTCGTCGACCAGCATCTGCTTTTCCGCGTCGGTGATCCCGTCCCGAAAACGCACAACCACCTGGTCCGCACGGAATCCGCCTCCCCCATCGCTCTCACCCTCGCCCGGCGGCAAGATGATGCCCGCGTTGAAATCGCCGGCTCCCGCCAACAACCGGCGGTGCTCCAAATGCTCCATCTGCATGCCCAACCGGCGGTAGCCCAAACGACGAGCCCGGTTCTTGCGTCGCAGTTTCTTGCTCAGATTCGATTTCACGTCGAAACCCCTCTCGAGAGTGACCTTTGCGTTGGCAGATATGGCATTCGGGAATGCGGATGGCAGCCGGATGCCCGGCGGTTATGTACGAACGATTCGATAGAACAAGTGGTAGGCTCGGGCGCAGGGCCGTCGCATTACAACCAAGTTAATCGGTGCTGCCTCTTTTTTCCAGCATTTTGCGCCCGCCCCTCCAAATATCCCCCCTTGCCAGGCCGCGAAAAACCGGAGAAACACCCCCAGTGAGGGTAGCCCCTATAACGGGCAGCAGTCCGAAATTCGATTCTAATTGCCCGCCGGCTACTGTCAAACGAAATGCGGCCGCCGAGGCACGCTTGCCGACTTGGCACAAAAAAACGGCTCGGCAGTTCTCTCGAACCACCGAGCCGCTTTGCCCGATCAGCGAACCTAGTGCCCCGTCCGCTGTTCCCCCTTACGGTCCTTCTCCGTTACCACATCCACTCGAACCCGGCAAAACCGCCGTGATAGAAGGCGTCCCCACCGTCGTTGATCATCACGGTCCGCTGGCCGACCACGAATGGCGGACCGTCGTTGAAGTTCTCGATGGCCAGCGCCACGCTGTCGATATAGAGGAACTCGTAGCCGGCTCGGAACGTCCAGCGATGCGAGATCCGCCAGATCGCCTCGACCTGTGCTTCGCCGAGGAAGGCGACGCCGCGGGACTTGGCACTTTCCACAACCGGCGTGGCGATCGAGGCGGCACTCAACACCGTCCCCTGCTTGGCTCGGTTGCCATACAACCCGCCCTTCATCTCGGCTCCGACCCGCAGTCCCGGCATGATCGTCAGCCACAGATCACCGCCCACCTGGAAACCGGTCATCGCGTTATAGGTGCTGACGTTGTAGTCGGTCCACCCGGCCGCCGCCGTGATCTGGTGCCGAAACGTCTCGCTCAGCTCGAAAAACCGTACACCGAACAACCACGAGCCTTGCAGCCGAGGATTGGGGGCCATCCAGCGCTGTCGGTAGTTCATCTCCACGGAGTGGAAGTTGGTCGAATAGTCGATCGAGGCGAACGAGGCTTGATCGGTATCCTGGAAACCGCCGATGGGCGAGAGCCCGAAATCACTGAACGTGGAGTACAAGTTGCCTCCGGCATCGGTCACCTGAGCTCGGCTGTCCCAGTTGAACGTCCCCATGTAGTGGGCTTCCAGTACATTGCCGTTGCCGACCTGAATCTGCCCGCCAACCCGAAAACCGATTTCTTCGTTGAACGTCAACGAGTCGCTGCTGAGCACGATCGGGCCGCCCGCCCCATCGCTCATGAAGTTGACCCGACGCGAAATCGTGTCCCGCTTCATGTACAGAGCGTCCGCGTAGATGTCATACCATCGGGGCTCGGCAATTCCACCGGCACCGTAAGGGAGCAACCAGCGGAGAATGCGGATGTCGAAATCGTGAGCGGCCGGGTCTCCCAAACAACTCGGGCAGCCCGCACCCCCGCACTCGCTGCACACGCCGGGACCCATCATCGGACCGGCCGGATAACCGCCGCCAGGGCCGTAAACCCCCGCGGCCATCGGACCCGCGCTCGGCAACGGAGCCCCGTAACCCGCAGGCATGATCGTCGGAACCATTCCCGGGGCGTACGCACCCATCGGGGGAGGTCCGACCTGTCCGGCGCCCATGCCCGGCGGCAACGGGTAACCGGCGGGTGCCAATCCCTGTGGCGCCGGGTAGGGGTAGCCCTGACCGAGCGTCACCGAACCAACGGCCACGGCAAGCACCGTCGCCAGTCCGGACAAAAACCACGACCTATGCGTTCTCATGGGTTCCTTCTCCGCGGCACGAATCCTCGGTCGACCCGGCCCAACAGGGGACCATCACCGGTAGGCGAACAGTCCGTTCGGTGCCTTCCTACTTGCTTCGATAATCGAGCCAATCGGTCCAACTGAATGAACTGGTGATCTCGTCACCAAATATCGGTTCAGCGCAACAGACAGAACCAACAACTTCGGTTCTCTCCTCACACTCCCCTTCATCGGCAAAGTCGCTGTCGGAGTCCTGCCTTTCCGCCAAATTCTCCCAGCGATTTCGACAAAAACGGACCACGACCGTCAGCGTGCGGCTTGACGTATCGAGATCTCGCACTGCCCCCGAACACCGGCCAGACCGGGCGAGCCGGACCCCAACCTCCCACACCACCCGTTCGGGCGGATCCATGCCAATGCCTGTCCCGGAATACCAATGCCTGTCCCAGGTTTCCGGAATACCAATGCCTGTCCCGTGTTTGCGTATAATGGCGTTGCCTGTCCCAGGTTTGGCGGTGCCTGTCAGACAGAGACACTCACCCACGATACCCCCCGATAGGACTGGGACCACCTCCCACCGCCAATCCGATTCTCGAATACTTGAAGTCTTCGTCCAAAACGGCCACAATCAGTGGTGCCGGACCGCTCACTGCTCGCTTCCCTCGCTTTTCGGGATTCTCCAGTAGACTCATGCCCAACGCCAAAACACTCCCCACGCTCGAGGTATTCCTCGACTCGTTAGCGGCCAGCCGAATCCTGCCCCGAGAAACCTGGGAGGAAATCCGAGAGTCCGCGAACAACCTTGAGCCGGCGACTTCCAAAGCACTGGCCCGGCGACTCGTACAACAAGGTGTCCTCACAGCGTGGCAGGCTCGCAGATTGCTTGCTGGAATTACCCAGTTTCACATCGCCAACTATGTGCTGGAGGATCAACTGTCGGTGTCACCTCTGGGCCGAGTCTTTCGCGCTCGGCACCAGTCCCTCGATCGAACCGTCGCCATTCGAGTTTTTCACCGGGAACTCACTCAAGACTCGGCAACGGCCGCGGAACTGTTGCGAGAATGTCGTCAGGCGGCATCGCTGGACCATCGAAACCTGATCCACATTTATGATGTCGGCCAAGAGCACGGCCGAGTCTATTTGGTAATGGAGCATTGCTCGGCCACGCATCTGGCAAGGCGTGTTGCCGAAAAGGGTCCCCTGGACACGGCCGCCACCGTCGATATTCTCCTCCAGGTTGCCGATGCCCTGGGACATTTGCACGACCAGGGCGTGGTGCACGGCGACATTCGCCCGGAGAACATCCTGTGTGACGACGAGCACCGCATCAAAGTGGTGGGGTTGGGGGGCCGCACCCTCCGCGACCGCATCGACGATTCGGGGGAAACCAATATCGGTATTGGCGAGGAGACGGCGGACGATCCGGACGTCGTCGTCACCGGCTCGCTGGGAGCGTTCGCCTCGCCGGAACAGCTCCAAGGGGACCAGCCGACGACCCGTAGCGACGTCTACTCGCTGGGGTGCCTGGCGTATTTCCTGTTGGTCGGCGAAGCGCCGAGCCATGATCCGGCCGAGCGGACGCCGCTGGCGCAGCGTCGTCCGGAGACAGCCCGCAGTCTGGTGCGCGTGGTTACTCGCATGATGGCCAGGCGCCCGGCCGAACGGTATCGCGACGCGGCGATTGTCCGAGAAATCCTGGCAGACCTCAAAGACGAAGTCGGCCACATCGCCGCCGTATCTTCTCCCGCACGTCGAATGCGGGGGCAACGCGGCGGCGGCGTTGGGGATGAGGCGGTGGAGCGCGATTCCGAAGCCTCCTCGAGCCGAAAATGGGTTGTCGTGGTTGCCGCACTCGCGCTGCTCCTGGCCGGTGCCGCCGCTGCCGGATCCTGGCTCTGGTGGCAAAGCCGTTCCACCGACCGTGACCTTGTCGATTCCGGCCAAGCCTCAGGCACTGCGGGAGGGTTCCCCCTGGGAGAGCCTCACGGCGACACTTCGGCCGCCGATGGGGTGGAGGCACGCGCCGGTGCCGGCGAACACTCCTTGCCTGGAATCGGCTCGGATGGAGCCGCCGATGGTGAATCGCCGGCTGTCGGCACCGGCGAGCCGGCCGGCCCCGACATGGCGGCAACGGGGCAGACTCGAGCTGCCGGGGCGGTGGCGCCGCCCGGGCTAGACGACGGAGAGGGAGCCGAGCCGGAATCAGCAGCGGAAACGGAACCACCTTCGATGGGAAACGGCGATTCGGATAAGGCGGCGGGGGAGGGCGCGGCTGCTGCTCCGGCACCGGTAAAGCCGGAGGCGGACAACGAAAAGAAAGCGGAAAAGAAGTCGGGGTCTCCTAAGAAAGCGCCGCCGAAACAGGCCAAGAAGAAAGCGGCACCGAAGAAAAAGCCGGCCCCGCGGCCGTTCGCACGGCTGCCTCGCACGGTCTCCCTTCCCCCGCCCGACGCGGGCACGCAGCCGGTCGTCCTCGGCGAGGTTGTTTTGGGGCCGCGAGACATCGTGTTTGCGCGGCTATTGGGCGGCAGTCAGGCCGTCCGAGGAAAAGAAGAAATCAAGCTGGCGTCGGCCGATGGGGGCCTGGCCGCTCGCAAATGGACCGTCTCGTTGGAGCGAACCGGCAGCAAAACACCGATTGCCACATTCGAAATCGTCGAGGGCAAGTTGCAATTTCATTGGGAGCCTCAAGCTGCCGGCAACAAGTCGGCCGCTCATTTGGCCAACACCGTCTTGTCACTCAGCAGCAGCGGGCAGATCCATAAGCTGGCATTGCGGGAACCGGTGGTGGCCCCACCGCTGCCCATCGATCTGAACCGGGCGTCGACGTCGCAGAAGTATCGGATCGCGGCGTCTCCCGATCCGGCCGTGTTGTTCGCCGAAGTGGTCCGCCTGTCCGACGGCCTGCCCAAGGCGGCCTACGATCCCGACAAGTCGATTCCGTTGGCGCGCAAGAGCCTGAAGATCCGTCTGGGAGAAAAGCCGGAAGAGTCGCTGTTCTTCCTGGAACTCAGCTTCAAAGCTTCCCGTAGTCAGATCACCGTTTCGGTGAAGCCGTATTTCCAGGTCGACCCGGACACACCCAGCAAAGTGCGGACGATTACCGCTCGCGAAGTTGCGAGCCTGCTCAAGCAGCAGGAAATCCAGCAGCAGCAGTTGGTAGCTCAGATCCAGCAGATCAAGCAGTTCCAAAAGAACCTGGCCAAGGCCCGGGTGAGTGAGCAGAAGCGGCGGCAGCAAAGCGCGTTGGCGGCTCAGCAGCTCAACCTGGCCGAACAGGATTTGCAACGGATCTCGGTGCAGCGAAACGAATTGGAAAAGATCAACGCATTGCAGACGGCGGTCGGCAAGAGTGGCCGTATCTACATTCGACTCTATATCAAGGTCGGTGAAGATCGGATCGTCGTGCTGGAAACGACCGACGACGCCGGCGAAGAAGGCGACGGAGGATAACCACCGGTGGCGACCTCCTCCTCGCGTTCGTGGTTTTTCGGCCGGACTCGCGCCCTGACGCGACAGATCGACGAGTACCTCGATTCGATCACTCAGGGAGCCATTGTATTCCATCGCGGTGTCGACAAGTACTTGCGCGAGGACGAACAGGGATTTCAGGCCAAGCTGGCTCAACTGGCCGAACTGGAACACACCGGCGACAGTCTGAAACGCCGCATTCAAACGGAGATCTACTCCGAAATGCTGATCCCCGAATCGCGAGGCGACGTGCTGCACCTGATCTGGCACTTGGACGAAGTGCTGGACAACTTGAAACGGAAACTGCAAACGCTCGACTTGACGCGGCCTCGCTTCCCTTCCGTCTGGCATGAGGACCTGCTGGAGCTGGTCGTCGCCGTCAAGGATACGATCGACGCCACGGTACGAGGTGCTCGAGCCTACTTTCGCGACGTCCGTTCGGTGCGCGACCATGTTCAACAGGCGATCTTCTTCGAGAGTGAATCGGATCGAGTGGAGCATCGTCTGTTGCACGCCATCTATGGATCCGACCTGCCCCCGTTCGATAAGGCGGCTCTAAGAGAAGCCGTCGAAGATACCAGCTACATCGCCAATCTGGCCGAAGACGCAGCCGACCACTTGTTGATCTACGCGATCAAACGAACGATCTGAATCGGGTTATCATGGCCGGCATCGTTTTCTTCCTCAGCAGCGGTTTGTTCCTCGGCTGGTCGCTTGGCGCCAACGATGCCGCCAATGTCTTCGGCACCGCGGTGGCCAGCCGGATGGTGCGTTTCCGCACGGCGGCCTGGATCGCCTCGTGCTGCGTGATAATCGGTGCCGTGTGGGGCGGCGCCGGAGCAGCCGAAGGCCTTTCCAAGGTTGGTGCCGTCGACACGATCGCGGGCGCCTTTACCGTCGCTCTCAGCGCGGCGTTGACGGTGGCCTGGATGACCCGAACCGGCTTGCCGGTCTCGACGTCGCAAGCCATCGTCGGAGCTCTGGTCGGCTGGGATCTGTTCGCCGGCATCGCCCCCGATCGACCTCAACTGGCGCGCGTTGCCTCGACCTGGGTCGCATGCCCCCTGCTGGCGGCGCTGTTCGCCTGGATCCTCTACCAGTGCGTGGCGGTGCTGATCCGACTGTGGAAGCCTCATCTGTTGTGGCAGGACCAACTGCTTCGACTGGGGCTGTTGGGAGCGGGAGCTTTCGGTGCCTTCAGCCTGGGCGCCAATAACATCGCCAATGTGATCGGGCCGTTCCTGGCTTCGGCTCCCGTCGCTCCCCTGCACGCGGGCGAGGGGGTACTGCTCACGCCCCATCAGATCCTGTTCCTCATCGGTGCACTGGCCATCGCGGCCGGCATTGTCAGCTACTCGCAGCGGGTGATGCTGGTGGTGGGGCGCGAGTTGCTGCCGCTCAATCCCGTCGCCGCTTGGGTCGTCGTGGTGGCCCATTCACTCGTGCTGCTGGTCTTTTCCTCGAGCGACCTGAACGACTGGCTGGTGCGTTACGGCCTTCCCCCCATACCGCTGATTCCCGTCTCCAGCTCGCAGGCGATCGTAGGGGCCGTGCTGGGAGTGGCATGGGCACAAGCTCGCGGCAAGGCCGTGCGTCAATTCCAATGGAGCCGACTGGTCGGCATCGGTGCCGGTTGGATCGCCACTCCGGTAGCCGCCGGCATATTATGCTACCTGCTGCTATTCGTCATGCAAAACGTGTTCCATGAAACGGTCTACCAGGCGGGCCCCTAAGAGCCTGTAACCAAACCCGCCGCACCGCTTCCCGGCCTCGGGCGCGTTGCTTGCGGCCTGGAGTTTTGTGACAACCCCTAAAAGAGTCGACACCCTACGCTCCTTCACACTTCACACTTCACACTTCACACTTCACACTTCACACTTCTCTCTCCACGCATCGAGGATGGTCGCCGTGCTGCTGGTTCCCAATCGGCCGGCGCCCAGCCGTCGGTAACGGAGTGCCGTTTCCAGATCGCGGATTCCGCCCGATGCTTTGACTCCGATCGCCGGGTCTGCGAGTCGACGCATTTGTGTCACTGCCTCCGGCGTGGCACCTCCACCGGCGAAGCCGGTCGACGTCTTGATGTAGTCGGGGCGCACGTCGTTGCAGATCGCACACAGCTCAGCGATCTCGTCGCACGTCAATTCGGCCGTCTCGAAGATGACCTTCACCAGGCAGTTGCGGCTGCGAGCCGCCTGGACGACTTGGCCGATGTCGCTGGCCGCCTCTTCCCACGCACGGCTCTTGACCAGCGACAAGTTGGCCACCATGTCGAGTTCGACGGCTCCGCTTGCGGCGGCCGCGTCGACATCGGCGAGTTTTACCGAAGTGGGCTGCGTTCCATGAGGAAACCCGATGACCGTGCTGAGTGCGACTCCGTGAGTCCCGCCGTCCAACTCACGCAGCCACTCGGCGGCTCGAGGCACGCAATACGGCAGCAGGCAGATGGACGCGACACGGTAGCGGACGGCGAGGCGGCAACCGTCCTCCAGTTCCTCCATGGTGGAAGTCGGGCGGAGCACGGCGTGGTCGATCGTCCGCGAGAGGGTTTCGTACGAGTCGCCGGGACTTGCGCTGCTCATGGTCGGTCGTCCGTGCGTCGGAGTGAGGTGAGTGAGGAAGGGGATGGAACACGGGCGAGCCCGTCATCGACCCGACGGCGGCTTTCGCATCGAAACGCTGGGCGTGCCGGGACGGCATGGGGCCTGCGTCCAACCGGTTACTTGGTGCCGATGGCGTAAAGGGCGGAAAAAGTTCGCAGGTAGATTCGGCCTCCGGAAATGGCTGGTGACGAGGCCATCGGTTCCCCCAGCCGGTTACGGGCCAGGATCTTGAATTGGGTTCCCGCCTGAATGACGCAGACGGTTCCCGTGTTGCGAGCCACGGTGAAGATCTTTCCATCGGCGTATACGGGAGATGCCCGATGTCGACCACGCTCGGTCGGCTGTTGGAAATAATGTCGCCGGCCGCTCTTGGCATCGACGCACGATAGGTTTCCGTTTTCCCGCAGCAGGTAGACCAGGCCGTCGTGTATGAGTGGACTGGGGACGTCGGGAGTCCCCCGGTCCCATTTCCAATAGTAGGAGTCGCTATCATTGGTGCGGTCGCCTGTGCCGTCCGGTTTCAAACAGAGCACGGGGCCGTTCTTGGCGGACGGCACGACGATCACTCCCGAACCGGTGGCCGGCGAGGCGACCAGTCGCAGAAAGGGGTTGTAAGGCCGGTCGACTCCGTTGATCCCGTCGCAGCGCCACAGTTCGCGTCCGTCGGTGAGTCGATGAGCGATGATGTAGTCGGCCCCATGCGTAAGCAGGAAACTCCGTCGATCGTCTTGATACAACACGGGCGATGCATAGGAATGCTTGTTCTCCATGATGGCATCGGTATTGCGAGGCTGTTTCCAGAGTTCCTTTCCGGTGGCAGCGTCGAGGCAAACGACCCACGAGTTCTTCGACACGGTACGGTCCATCTTGCCGTGCAGGATCTGCAGATAGAGTCGTCCCTGGTGAAGCAAGGGCGTGGAACTCATCCCGAACTGGATTTCGTATGGGCCATACCGCTCCTGCAAGTCGATCTTCCAGACTCGTTTGCCGTCGACCGAGTCGCAAACCAGCAGCCCATTGGACGTGCAAGCCCATACGTGCTTACCATCGGTAGAGGGTGAGGGCGAGGCGTTGTTGCCTTCGTCGCTGCGGTAGCGGACGCGTCCACCGCCGCCCAGCACGTCGCGCCAGGCCGGTTTGCCGTCGGTGGTAAAGCAAAGCAGAACGAGGTCGTCATCGTCGACACTGGTGAGAAAAATGCGGTCGCCCCAAACTGCGGGCGTCGATCCGGCGGGCCCGGGCAGAGGCACACGCCACAGCATGTTCTCGCTGCGACTCCAGGTGGTCGGCAGGCCGGTCTCCCGGCTGGTCCCATTTCCTCGAGGCCCCCGCCACTGCGGCCACGGTTCGGCTCGGAGCACCGCGATCGGGCCGAGCAGCCAAGCGGCCAGGCAACAGGACAGCAAGAGCCGGGATAAGTTCCAGCGCATCGGGGAGTCGTTCATATCGATAGACCTTTGAGAAAATCGGATTCGTGCCGGTGGGACCGGCCAACTCAGTGGCAAGTTGCCGTCGGACACCAAGTCTGTTCGATAAACGGTGGCCGGTCAAGAATGGGGATCGGCGGCGGGGATGCGACCGGCGGGCCGAACGGCCAGGCCTGTGCGGCGGGTCGGTCCAGTGAGCGGATGAGAGTATGATAGACTGGAAGGAGCGGCGGTGGTGGCAGAGGCACGCAGACACTCTTGCGGGAATGCCTCGATTGGGAGGGGGCTCTGCGACGAAGCGAAGGCGACGTGAAGATTTCGACCATTCCCCATCTGTATCGCAACTTGCGGCGTGGCACCGAGATTCTGTCGGTGTTGAGCAAGTACGGATTGGCCGACTGGCTGAGCCGCCTGAATATCGAGTTTTTCAAGGACCAACTGAAGGACCGGGGCGAAGGCGTCTCCATTGCTCGCCAGCCGCCGGAGACTCGCATTCGGCTGGCACTGAGCGACTTGGGGCCCACGTTCATCAAGGTCGGGCAGATTCTGAGCACCCGCCCCGATCTGGTCGGCGCCCGTTTGGCCGAAGAACTGAAGAAGCTGCGGGATCAGGTGTGCCCGGATCCTCCCGATCGAGTCCGTGAAACGGTGGAACGCGAACTGGGACAG
>JALSIV010000284.1 GCA_026989685.1 Pirellulaceae bacterium
TACGACGAATTGGGAGCACCGGGATAAGGTTTTCCCAGCACGGTCCCGCCATGACAGGTAAAACAATTGGGGACCCAGTTTCCTCGATCATCGACCACGAACTGCAGCGGAAGGCCGGAAGTACCGCCGGGACGCTCCGTCAGTCCATAACGAGCAAACGCCATTGCTTGCCGTTGCCGCGGAGTTGCCTTCTCGGCCTTTGTTCGCAGAGGCTCCGGCCACTCCCGCCAAACGTCGTCGAACACGGTCTGATCGAAGTAAGGTGGAACGAAGGGAACCGACAAGATCGCACGGTAGCCTCGCGCGGCCGCTCCCGACACCCCCGCTGGGTCCGCCGATTCCAATGGACGCCCCGGCAACCACACACACAAGAGGCAAGCCAAGCAGATTCGGATACTCGGTCGCCCCACACTTGGGATCGAATCTATGGCCCCCGGCCCGATCTCGACTCGCGCCATCTTTTCTTTTTCTCTTTCTCTGCCTTCCCGCTCGCACCAGCGACCGCCTCGACCGTTCACTCCGACCGGTGCCAAGCTGTCCGCTCGTCGCTGACTCGATTCTACGAGGCACTCCCATATATCGCAATAATCGACGTGGCCGCGCGCCGTCAAGCCGACTCAAGAGCGCCATCGATGTGATCTCCCTCGTGACATCACACGCAATCCACTACGAACCAATCAAAGAAAAGTGAATTCGCAAACCGAGTCACATAAACAGCTTACAAAAAATGGCTGTCCGGTTCGGCGCGCCGAATGCGTCTAGTGGGATACCGCGGGGCGTAAGAAGCGAGAACTTCACTGGTATGAGGGAGAATGATCATGAAGAGCACACTGAAGGCGGCGTTCCGGATGTCGGCACTGACGGTGGCCGTGGTTGGTTTGAGCCTATTCGCCACGTCGGCGGTTCGGGCGGGAGGCCACGGTCACCACGGTGGCTACGGCCACCACGGTGGACAGAGTCGGTGGGGAGGCCACACGGGGGTCCACAGAAACTACGGTGGTCACTACGGTGGCTGGGGAAGCCATTACGGCGGCCATCGGAACTACGGTGGTCACTATGGCGGACATTACCGCGGAACCTCAGGATGGGGAGGCCACTACGGTGGACACGGCGGTCACGTCGGCATCGGTGTCCATGGCGGCCGTTTCTCGGTGCACGTTGGTCATTGACGCCCGGTTCGTGGAACGAACAGCACGGTAGGCGTCCTGGGCCCGTGGCGGGCCGAGGACGCCTTTTTTCGTACGTTTGCGGCCGTCCTCCCCAACAGGAAGTCTCGCTCGCCACGAAGTCAATGATCCGCCTCCTACTTTCCGTCCAACTCGCAGGCTTCTTCCCAATGCAAATAGAGTTGTTCCAATCGCCGATCGAGTTCTTCCAATTGCGCGGTCGCTTGCTGGACGCGTTCGCCCTCCTTGTGGAACTCCGGATCAGCGAGTCGCTGGTGCCACGATTCGATTTCCGCTTCGCACTCGGCGATGTCCGCTTCCAAATCAGCCACTTTGCGGTAAGGGAACCGGCGTTTGGGCTTGCGGCGGCCGGTCGCTTGCCGACTCGGCTCGGTCTCTTTCCTCTCACGCGAACTCGTGGCGGCTTCCGCAGATTCCTCGCTTTCCGCCTGCGCCTGCAGCATGCGGTAAGTGTCGTAGTTCCCGTGAACACGGCGGACTTTGTCCGGCTCGAACACCAACAACTGATCGGCCAACTGATTGACAAAGTACCGGTCGTGACTGACAAACACCACGGTACCGTCGAAACTCCTCAGCGCCGTCTCCAGAGCACTGCGAGCCCACAAGTCGAGTTGATTGGTCGGTTCGTCGAGTAGCAACAAATTGGCCTCGGCGGCCGCCAGTCGAGCCAGGGCCACTCGAGTTCGCTCACCGCCGCTGAGTTGGCCGATCTTCTGAAAGACCATGTCCCGCGCGATCCCGAACCGCGCCAACAAATTGCGTCGATCGGACTCCAGGAATTCACGTTGGTCGGGCCGGACCGCCTCGAGGACGATCTCGGACGGGTCCAACTCCGCGAGCTGCTGGTCGAAGTAGGCGACGCGCACACCGCTGCCTGTGATGACTCGGCCTCGTTTGGGCGCCAGCTCACCGGCCAAACATCGCAGCAAGGTCGTCTTCCCCGTCCCATTGGCCCCGAGTATGCCCCATTTCTCGCCTCGCTGAACGTCGAAACTCAGATCGCCAAACAACCACTCTTCCTCGAACCGATGCGCCAGTCTTTCCACTCGCAGGACGATCTCGCCCGAGTGAGGTGCCGGTGGGAACCGCATCGCCGGTGCCTCGATGGCCCGAGGCGGCCCGACCCGCTCGATGCGCTCCAACTTCTTGCGACGGTCTTCGGCTTGAGCGTGTTTCTGCCCGACATGGTGCCGCCGGATGAAGTCCTCGAGTTTGGCAATCTCCTCCTGCTGCCGCTCGTAGGTGCGCTGCTGCACCAGCAGGCGCTGCTCCTTCTGTTTCAGGTACCGCGTGTAGTTTCCCGAGTACGATTCGATGGTACCTTGAAACAGCTCCCAGGTCTGGTCGGCGACCGCGTCGAGCAGATAGCGGTCGTGTGATACCAGCACCACGGCTGCGGCCAGTTGTCGGAGATAGGATTCCAGCCACTGACAGGCGGCCAGGTCCAGATGGTTCGTCGGTTCGTCCAGCAGCAGGATATCCACCGGGGAGAGTAGCACACGGGCCAGCATCAACCGCCGTTGCTGTCCCCCGCTCAACTCGCGGCAGGGCTGCGACCAGGCCGACCGCCCGATGCCCAGACCGTGGAGAACTCGTTCGATCCGGTGGTCCAGGTGATAGGCGTTTTCGGAGAGCAGTCTCTCGTGAATCCGATCATAGCGCTGGGACAGGCGGGCTTGCTCCAAGGTGTCCGACTCGCGGGCCATCCGAGCCGCCAATTCCTCCGCTTCAGCAAGGAGGCGATACAATTCCGCCAGGCCGGTTTTCGCTTCTTCCCAAACCGTCTTCTCCGGATCGAGATCGGGCTGCTGCCGCAGGTAGCCGACCCGCACCGACTCGGCAATTTCAACGGTTCCCCGATCGGCTTCCTCATCGCCGGCCACGATCTTCAACAGTGTCGACTTTCCGGTGCCATTGGGTCCTACCAGTGCGATCTTCTCACCTCGGCGCACGACCGCCTCAACGCCGGCCAAAACCGGCTCCTCGCCAAAGTGCTTGGTGACACCATCGATTCGCAACAACATCGGCGGAAAACCCGAAATAGGACGTGTGCGACGCCGTAGCAGGTTCTTGGATCCTGTCAGGTCGGGACTCGATTCTAGAGGAGACCCCACCGGTTCTGAAACACGGGACGGCACCGTCCCGGCCGCAACGCGGCTCCGTTCGACTCCCCATCTTTTCGTGCAACGACGCGCGACGTACACTAGCGAGACTCTGAGTTTCCTCCCATCCGTCCATCACCTCCCAATCGGATACGAGTTTCCGGTCGACGATGCTGCATCTGCACAGCCCAACGAGTTCGCGCTGGCTCGAGCAAGTCGATGCCCACCTCGACGACATCCTGATCGACCACGCGCACTGCGAAAAAAAGGCGGCCGGGACCGCCATGAACCTGATGTTCGCCTACGTGGAGAACGAGGAACTCTGTGCCGAGATGAAGCGAATCGTCGAAGAGGAACTCGACCACTTCCAGCAGGTTCGCGATCTGCTGAAGGCTCGAGGCATCCCCTTCCGGCGGCTCAAGCCGAGTTCCTACGGCAGGCGTCTGCACGAGCACATCCGCAAACTCGAGCCGGGGCGAGCCGTCGATCGGTTGCTGGTCGCCGGCCTGATCGAAGCCCGGTCGTGCGAACGGTTCGACGTGTTGCGCCGTCATCTGCGGGACCGGGAACTGGCCGAGTTCTACGCCGGCCTGTTCGAATCGGAAGCCCGGCATCACGCCACCTACGTCGAACTGGCCAAACAGTTTCAGCCCGCCGCGGCCGTGCAGCAGCGGCTGGAAGAACTGGCGGAGGCCGAAGCCCAGATCATCGCTCAGGGAGACCCCGTCCCCCGAGTCCATTCCTGAGGTGATGTCCGCTCGTGCCCGCAATCTCCGCCACTCGTGTGCTGCTCGACATCGAAGGGACGACCACCTCGTCCACTTACGTGTTCGGTGTGCTCTACCCTTACGCCCGCCAACGAATCCGGGATTACCTGAACCGTCATTGGGCGGATGCCGAGCTTCAAAGGGCGCTCCAGCGGGTCGCCGAAGACGCCGGCTGCCCGTCCGTGACTCGTTTCTGTCACGGCCGCCGAGATGTCATGGCGGCTCATCTGGAGTCGCTGATGGACGCTCACAGCAAGACAACCGGTGTCAAGGAGGTCCAAGGTATCCTGTGGCGGCAGGGGTTTCTCAGTGGCGAACTGCGCTCGCATCTGTTCGATGATGTCTGCGAAGTGTTGCCGCAATGGAAAGAGTCCGGATGCGACTTGCGGGTCTACTCGTCGGGAAGTGCGGCCGCGCAACGACTGTTCTTCGCTCACACGATCGCCGGTGATCTGCTGCCATTGTTCAGCGGCCACTACGACACGCGAATCGGTCCCAAACAGGAACCGGACAGCTACCGGCGGATCGTCGAAGATTGGGGCGTGGCAGCCGGCGAGATCGTGTTTCTCAGCGACGTGGTGGCCGAATTGGATGCCGCTGCGGAGGCGGGGATGGCGACGGTACTGGTACGACGGCCCGGAAGCACGGCTCCGAATGACGGTCACTCCCACGTGGTGATCGGCTCGTTCGATGAGCTCACGCTGAGAGTTTCCTAACGCGGGCTGCGCCCGCAAGGCCGGAGGCGGGAGGCCGGAGGCTGTAGGGGCCGCAGTGATATGTGACAGCCTGTTACGAAGTATGACGCTAACACGGGTTTCGCGCGTGTCAGAGACTCTCCAGCTCGTCGACGGACTCCACCAGTTTCCGCGCTGCTTGTTGCACGCGAGGTGGCAGTTGCTCCAGCCATCGTTGCCCGCGTCGAGAACGCTCGGCGAACAACAGTGCTTCCATCACCTGATCACAGCTTGCCGATGGTTTCTCCGGCTTGCCGCCCAGGATGGCTGGCAGCCAATCCAGCGGAGTGACAGATGCCGGCTGCCCAGCCGTCGGCGTCGCCAACTTCCAGGCTCGGCGAAACTCGCGGTCCGCCCTGGCGAACCGCGCAGCCGCTCGGACCGCCTCGGAATCTCCGGCGCGGTAGACGGCGATGACGAACTGAGCCTGTCCGAAGCTGCGTCGCTCCCGATCGAGTGGCTCGGCCAGGCATCGCAGTCGCAACAGAGAGGCTCGCCAGGTAAGGGGTACTTCGACGATGAGGCGCAAGTCGCGCGTTCCCTCCAGCGTGGTTTGCCGGGACGGGCGGAACTTGAAGTAGACGCCGCTTCCTCGATCGATCGTGCCACTGGCCTGCAACAGCATCATGGGGGGAGCTTCCGAGACGCGTTTCGTCTCCTTCTCCTTTCCCGCCAGTTCACTCATCGCTTGCCCACTGCCCCAGCTTTCCAATCGCCCGGTCAGATTGACGCCCAGGCGGTGGGACGTCTCTCGCTGCCGGTCGACTTGCATGGGCCCCACGTACGGCGATGTCAGCTCGGTGCGTGGAGCGAAGTCGACGACTCGCCAGTCCACGGTGGAAGCCTGGCAAAACACCCAAAGCTGGTAGGCTGGGAGAGGCCGGCGCGTCTTCACCAGTGTCGAAACCGGGATTGCGATCTCGTACAGCCGCGCGTCGGGATCGGGAGGCAGCCGTGGAGCGTCGCTCAACGGAACCGCTCGAGCCACCGAGGGAACATCGAACGAGACGGGAGGCGCCGCGAAGAGTGAATCGCCGACTGCCAGCAGTAGCCAGAGCGCCGGAGAACCGCGAAAGAGAGTCCCTTGGGACCACATGGTTCGACCTCCTTGAAACGCGAGCCTGGAAACTAAGAGGCTGTCACAAAACTCCACGCTGCAGGCAACACGCCCGAGGCCGGAAAGCGGCGCGGCGGGTTTTGTTACAGGCTCTAACACCGCCATCCCGGCGTCCCGTTTCGGCTCGTCCTGAAGCCGTCCTTGACTGTCCCGTAAGCGACCGGAGAAGAGGCAACACCGGCTCGAGCACGCGCATGTCGCTCCGGTCCGCGGGTCCGCTCTGATTATTCGCGGATGGTCGAGTCGAAGTCAAGTCATCGGCGATGGGGATCTCTGAACGCGGAACCAAACCCGCCGCATGGCTACCTGGTTGAGGACATGTTGCTTGCGGCATGGCGGTTCGAGGCAGCCTTTCAGTCGAACGTACGGCAAAGCATCCCGCCGTCGGCATGAATCACCGACCCGGTGATAAAAGCGCCGGCTTCGCTGGCCAACAGCAGAACCGGCCCGACCATTTCTTCGACGGTGCCCCAGCGGAGCAGGGCGGTGCGCCGAGCGAACACCTGCTGCTGCTCGTCATCCAGCAGACTCAGCGGCAAATCGGTCAACACGGGCCCTGGCGCCAAACAGTTGACCGTCACTCCGTGCGGTCCCAGCTCGAGTGCGTGGGCGCGCGACATGGCGACCAGTCCGGCTTTCGTAGCCGAATAGAGTCCTCTGGCGGGATTTGAGGCGAATGCCATCACGCTCGAGGTGTGAATGATGCGCCCCCAGCGGCGGCGCACCATTTCGCCGGCCAGAGCTCGAGCGAGTCTCATGCAGCTGGTGAGATTGATCTCCAAGATGCGATCCCACGTATCATCGCTGGTTTCCAGCAACGTCTGAGGCTCGTTTGTGCCGGCGTTGTTGAACAAGATGTCGATATGCCCCCACTTGGCGAGTGCCGTTTCCGCCAGTCGATCGACTTGACGGCGATCGTTCATGTCGGCAACTGCATAGTCAACGTCCACATCGAGTCCGCTTCCGATTTCCTCTGCGGCCGCACGGAGTGTCTCTTCGTCGCGAGCGGAGATGATCACCTGAGCTCCGGCTTCCGCCAGGCCTCGAGCAACGGCCTTGCCGATGCCTCGACTCCCGCCGGTCACCAGTGCGGTACGTCCGTCCAAACGGAAGCGATCCCAAATCGTCATTGCAGTACCTCGTCTCATCCAGCTCCTCAAGACCGGCGTCTCGCCCGGCGACCCACCTACGTCGCCGCCTCTTGCGACTGCAGTGCTTCGACGACCAAATCCCCGATCTGGCTCGTCGAATACCCCATCTTGCCCGCTGCCTGACTTTTCATCTTTGTCCCGGTCACCGTCTGTACGGCTTGCCAGATCCGCCGACCGGCGGCCTGGTGGCCGGTATGCTCCAGTAACATCGACATGGCGCTGATGGCGGCAATGGGGTTGATCACACCTTGGCCGGTGTATTTGGGCGCACTGCCTCCCATCGGTTCGAACATGCTGCAGCCTCCGGGCTGCGGATTGATATTCCCGCCCGCGGCCACTCCCATGCCTCCTTGGATCATGGCTCCCAGGTCGGTGATGATGTCGCCGAACATGTTCGTGGTGACAATCACGTCGTAATACTCGGGGTTTTTCACCATCCACATGCAGCAAGCATCGACGTGGTTGTAGTCCGCTTCCACGTCGGGGTATTCCTCGGCGACCTCCCGAAAGGTCCGATCCCACAGGTCGTGGCCGAAGGTAAGTACGTTCGTTTTGGCGACCAGCGTCAGTCGCTTCCCTTTGGGATTGTTGCGTTGTCGAGTGTACTCGAACGCCCAACGGATGCAGCGTTCACATCCCTTGCGTGTGTAGACGGCGGTCTGCATGGCGACTTCATCCGGCGTGCCCTTGCGGTGGAAGCCGCCGACGCCGCAGTACAGATCTTCGGTGTTTTCCCGTACGACGACGAAATCGATATCGTCGGGCGTCTTCCCGGCCAGAGGCGTTTCGACGCCTGGGTAGAGTTTGACGGGCCGTAGGTTGATGTACTGATCGAGCTGGAAGCGGATCTCCAGCAGCAGCCCTTTCTCGAGTGTCCCCGGTGGCACGTCGGGATGCCCAACGGCTCCCAGGTAGATCGCATCGAACTCGCGCAAGTGGTCGATGGCGCCGTCGGGCAGTACTTCACCGGTTCGCAGATAGTGCTCCCCGCCGTAGGGCAACTCCTCGAGCTCAAACCGGAACGACTCGAGTTCGGCGATCGCTCGCAGAGCTTTCAATGCCTCGGCCGTCACTTCGGGCCCGGTTCCATCGCCGGGAATCACCGCCAGACGCAGTTCTTTGCTGGCAACCACCACTCACACCTCAATCTGCACGTTAATGACACAGGAACGGTCACCGCGCGCGATGGCGGCAGTGCGGCGACCCGAGCAGACGGTGATTCTACCAGCGAAGCGCGCCGGCAGGAATGGGACTCAAGCCGTTTGTTCCCGATCGACCGACAGTCTTCCCACAAACGCCTGCCACATTTGATAGCGAGGCTGTCGCAGCTTGGCAGTAAAGTGCGGGTTGCTGTGTGGACGCACAGGCCGCTTGAGCAATCTCATGCGGGCCTCGTCGGGCGTGCGCCCGCCCTTCTTGGCATTGCACCGCAGGCAGCAGCACACCACGTTTTCCCAGTTGGTGCGGCCGCCGCGGCTGCGCGGCACGACGTGATCGATGCTGAGCTGACTACTGGAGAAGTGTTGCCCGCAATACTGGCAACGGTGGTCGTCGCGAGCAAACAGGTTGCGCCGATTGAATCGCACCGTGGTTTGCGGCATCCGGTCGTAGCGCGTCAACCGCACGACTCGCGGCACCTGCAACGGGAACGCGACGGTCCGCAGGAACTCGTCTTGCTCGTCTCGCTCCAGTTCCCACCGCAGCACACTCAATTCGCACCACGTGCGGAAATCGTAGTTGGCAAAACGCCCGTTTTCCACGTGAATCACTTCGGCAATGTCGCGGTAAAGCAGACAAAGCGCCCGGCGCACATTAACGACATGAACGGCCAGGTACGATCGATTGAGGACGAGTACACTGGCTTGCAGCGGATGATGATGGCTGGAATCGACCGTCGCCGGTTCACGGGCGGTCGACACGCGGTGACGTCTCGGTTTGCTGAAGGCGACCTCCTCCAGACTAGACCAACAGACCGAACAACTACGACGAAGGGGGACGACACGCTAAGCTGCCACTCGCCCATATTGATTGTAGTATCTCGGGAGCCGCAGGTGAAGGGATCCGCCGGGCGGCCATCGAAGCGAATCTGCGCGACTTCTGCCGGAAGCGCGGCTGGCCCCCGAGAAAACGCGGCATGAGCCTCCTGCAAAAACCCGGGATTCGGCTTGCAGCATCAACTCGCGCCGCATTACGATTGAGGTACAGAGGAGGGCCGCTCGCGGCAACCAATCCCGAGAGACTCGAACGAAGCTCCATGCGAAGAACAACACCCCCGGGAGATGGGAAGCCATGCGGTGAGCTTTGCGAGAGCCTATGAGACCGTCTCGTGACTACCTGTGAGGAAGGACTCGTTGGATGATCCACTACTCTTGCGACCGTTGCAGACGCTCCCTGGAATCGGACGAGTTGCGTTATGTCGTCAGACTCGAGATCGCAGCGACGATGGACAGCCAGGTCACGGACGATTGGGAAGACGACCGAGACCATCTCATGGAAGTCCACGAAATCCTGGACGAAGCCGAGAGTCTGGAATCGGAACTGATCGGCGCCGACATCCACGAACGACGGAAGTTCGATCTCTGTCCGGAATGCTATCGCAAGTTCGTCCGCAATCCACTGGGTTGCGAAGTCGCCTCGTCGGTCGAATTCAGCGATAACTGAGCCGGCACAGGAGTGAGCCGGCACAGGGAGGCCCGCCCACCGGCACTGCACCAAGCGGCTGCCACAAAACGCGCGGTCGCAGGCAGCGCGCTCGGTCCAGGGAAGCCCCGCCAGGGGTCTTGCGACAGCCGGTGAAAGCCCGTGGTGTCGGCCGCTATTTGCCGGCGTCAGCGAAACGTCGCGCCACTTCGTCCCAATCGATCACGTTCCAGAAGGCCTGGATGTAATCGGGGCGACGATTCTGGTACTTCAGGTAATAGGCGTGCTCCCACACGTCGATGCCCAGAATGGGAGTGCGGCCTTCGGACAGTGGGCTATCCTGGTTCGCCGTGCTTTCCACCGTCAGTTTGCCACCGGAGACCGACAACCAAGCCCAGCCGCTGCCGAATCGCGTAGCCGCCGCTGTGGAGAATTGCTGCTGGAATCCATCGAACGAGCCGAAGGCAGCATCGATGGCGGCTGCCAGATCACCGCTGGGTGCGCCTCCGCCCCCCGGCTTCATGATGGTCCAGAACAACGAATGGTTGGCATGCCCGCCACCATGGTTGCGTACGGCGGTTCGAATCTCCTCGGGAACTTGATTCAGCGAAGCCACCAGTTCTTCCACGGACTTGGATTCCCATTCGGTCCCGGCGATGGCGTCGTTGACTTTGTTGATATAGGCCTGGTGATGCTTGGTGTGATGAATCTCCATCGTCCGAGCGTCGATGTGGGGTTCCAGAGCATCGTAGGCGTACGGCAGTTGGGGCAGGGTATAGGCCATTTTCAGCATCCTCCATTTATGGCTCGTGACGAAACACCGCGGTGAGGTCTGAAGA
This sequence comes from Pirellulaceae bacterium, assembly GCA_026989685.1. Classification (GTDB taxonomy): domain Bacteria; phylum Planctomycetota; class Planctomycetia; order Pirellulales; family Pirellulaceae; genus S141-3. The sequence continues at coordinate 10,538 of JALSIV010000284.1, forward strand.
CAGCTCGACCGCGACGTGGTCCGAAAAGACGGTGACTCGACCAATCCAAACGGCGGGACGCGAGGCCCCGCGACCACCGGGTTCACCATAGTCGATTCAACCGGAACCCACAATCGCCCGTCACCGCGAGATCGTCATCCGGCTTCGGTGGCCATCAGGTACGACTTGAGGCTGGCCACGAGTTGGCGGGCTCGTTCACGCACATTTCTCTTGCGACGGTCGCGGGCGCGGCGGGAGCGAACCAGCACCTCGACATCGGTCCGACGCGGGGCGTTCTCGTGCGGCTGAGACTCGGAAAATCGCAGTCCGATATGGAGGGCAACGCCCCGGTCCCCCTGCCGCCTCAGCGAGGGCGAGACGCCCCCTTGGACTTGCAACACCACGCGATTGTCTTCGAACAGCAGAATCTCGGCGTGATGATCGGCGATGAATCCCTTGAGTTTCTGAGCGGCAACGACCATCGGCACGCATGTCGCCAGCTTGCAGTGGATCAGTTCCTCCGAATGGTTGGGTTGGAACCACTGTTTCCAGCGTTGCAGAATCGTTTGCTTCGACGCTTCCGCCTCGATTTCGCCCGCACCCAACTGCACCACCATGTTTCGCCCCGACTCCTTGGCCTGCAACAAGGCCCGGTCGGCACGACGCAACATCGTTTCCGGCGTGTCACCGGCTTGGAGCTGCGTCACTCCGAAACTGGCGGTCAGCGGATCGCCTCGCAAAGCGGGTTGCGGCGTCCGTTCCAAGTCGGCCCGCAGCTCCTCCGCCCGCCGAGCAGCCGCGTCACAGGTACAGTCGGCACACAGCACGACGAACTCTTCGCCGCCATAACGAGCCACGAAGTCTCCCGTTCGGGCAAAGCGTCGCAACATGGCGGCAAACGAAATCAGCGCTTCATCTCCGGCCTGATGCCCATAGGTGTCGTTGATCTTCTTGAAATGGTCCAGGTCGCAGATGATCAGCGAACAAGGCAGTCGGCGTCTCAAGTGATTCTGCACGAACTGAGCCAGCATGCGGTCGAATTCGGCTCGGTTGGATACTTGCGTCAGAGGGTCTCGCGTCGCCTGGTGCTGAAGAGCTTCCAATCGTTGCTCGAGGCTCACCTGGTGCGACGTGTCATGGAGCACAATCGTCACGCCGTGGTATTGCCCCTCGTTACCGATCACCGGGATGAAGTGGACGTCGACCGACACCGGCTCACCACGGCACCCCTGCAGCACCAACCTGCGCAGCGACTGCTCTCCCGTCTCGAGAGCACGGCGAACCGGACAGTCTTCCGCGGCGATCAGCGAGTTCGACTCGTCCCGCATCTGCACGAGCTGGGGCGACCATTGACGCCGCACCACGGCACCGGCCACCAAACCGGTCAGCCGCTCTGCCGGGCGGTTCCACAACTGAATCTGCATTTCGCGGTCGACAAACACCACTCCGTCATGAATGTTGTCGAGAATCGACTGATAAAACAGCCGGTTGGCGTCATCATCGGTGGCCCCGGAGTCGCCGGCAAACCCCAGGCTCCAGAATCGTTCGGACTGAGAGGATTGCAACTCCGAAAGCCACCGCTGTGCTAGTAGGCGGTGCAGATTGATCCGCTCGCGAGTCATCAGCTCGCTGAATTCGTCCACCAAGTCCGGGTCGAACTGCCGTCCCGCGTACGCGTATAACTCGGACAGCGCTCGCTCTTTCGACATGGCCCGGCGGTACACGTGATCGGTGGTCATCGCATCGTACGCATCGACGATCGCCACCATGCGAGCTCCCAACGGCAGTTGGGAACCCGATCGATCAAATCCACTTTTCTCGCCGTCGTACCAAGCCGGTGTGTACTTGACGATGTCCAGGATTTCCTGAGACGCGCAGCAACTGAGCAGAATTTGGACCCCTACTTGACGGTGCTGCTCGATCGTCAGACGCTCGTCACTGGAGAGCTTGCCCGGTTTGAGCAGCACTCGGTCGGGAACCCCGATTTTTCCTACGTCGTGCAGCAGCGCGGCGACCTCGAGCTTGTCCAATGCGTCTTCGTCGAGTTGCTTGGCGATCGCCCAGCAAGAGACTCCCATGGCCACACGGAGCGAATGAGCGGCCGAAGGCGGATGCTTGGCCCGCAGTGCGGTGAACAGACTCGCGGCGATCCCCAGCCGAGCCTGCACCAGCCGGTTCTCATATCGAACCGATCGCCCGAAGTCCTCCGGTGCCGCCGAGACCGCTTGGTCCAGACGAGCGAACGTGTCGGCCAACCGCTCTCCGCCAGCAGTCCCCGACGACGTCGGTTCCAATGTTTCCGCGTTGGGTTGCGACGTCGGTTCGGTGGGCGGGTTCCCAGCATCCATGGCACAATATCCAGTATCAACGGTATCTCGGATCGTGGGAAAGGCGGATCGGTCGACCGACCCGCCTGGCAACCGGTTGTTGGGGCTGTCCAACCCTAGGTTGCCCCCCAACCTGCGTCAAATCCATTGCTCGCGGAGTGCCCGTTCGCAGCCTCCCGCGCTCGATCCGGCTCCCACCGCTCGCCCGAATCCCAACAACCGCTACAATGAGTCCCCCAGTCGAATCCCCGACGCAACCTGCCATCCCGCGCCAAGGAGTTCCCCATGCGTCTGGCAACCGTTGAGGGGCCCACCGGTCCCATCATCATCGCCGAACGAGACGGTCAATTGGTCCATCTACACGACGCCGACACCCGTCTCCCCCGGTCGCTCGTCGACATCCTCGCTGCGTGGCCCGACATCCGCCCCGAGGTGGAGCAGGCGGCCCAGCGCGCGGCTCCTCTCCACGCGCCCCCCGTTCGCTGGTACGCTCCCATCCCGTCCCCCCAAAAGATCATCTGCATCGGGCTGAATTACGCCGATCATGCCGCGGAAACGGGCGCCTCCATTCCCGAAGAACCGGTCGTCTTTTGTAAGTTCGCCACGACCGTCATCGGCCATCTCGAGCCGATCGAACTTCCACGTGAAAGTCGGCAAGTCGACTACGAGGCCGAGCTGGTCGTGGTCATTGGAAAAGGCGGTCGGCACATCCGCGCCGAAGACGCCTGGAACCACGTGGCCGGACTTACCTGCGGACACGACGTCAGCGCTCGCGATTGGCAGAAAGGAAAACCGGGAGGCCAGTGGTTGTTGGGCAAGTCGTTCGATACCTTCGCACCGATGGGCCCCTTCCTGGTGACCGCCGACGAGTTCACTCCGCCGATCGAACTCGACATCCGTATGACAGTCAGCGGCCAAGTTCTGCAAGACTCCAACACGCGGCAGTTGATCTTCACCATCGAAGAGCTGATCGCCTATCTGTCACAGGTCGTTACGTTGCGTCCCGGGGATGTTCTGTTTACGGGGACTCCTCCCGGCGTCGGCATGGCGCGGAAACCGCCGCGTTTTCTCAAGGCGGGCGATGTTGCCCAAGTCTCGATCGAACGCATCGGCACACTCGAGAACCCGGTAATCTCTGCCGACAACGACTGACCGAGTGCGGCGGGCCGACCGTTTCCAGCGACCTTACCGGCACGACCCGGTTTCCTCATCGTGCGCCCTCCCGCGCGCCGAAGGTGACGTGCAGACCCCGGTGACCACCGG
>JALSIV010000285.1 GCA_026989685.1 Pirellulaceae bacterium
GTCGACCTGGACGCCGACACCGACAACACGGGCCGGATCGAAGGGACGCAGCAGGAAGAGGACGACGAACTGCGGGCTCCCGGCATGATCATGCTGTTCAATTGGGATGATGATAACCAGGACGACATCCCCGATTTCGAAAACCGCTATGCCTTCACCGATTCCGAGGGCCGTCCCGTGGTGGATGACGACCTGATTCCCGTTCTCGTGCGAGCCTGGGAGACTCCCGATCTCCAACTCGACGGCTTCGAGTTGCGACTGGAGTTCGATGACGCCGACCTGCGATTCTGGAAAGACCGGCAACGGGCTCAGCGATTGACCGAGCCGAAATGGGAGTTGAGCGGTCAGTCGTTCGAAGGTGTCGATCTGTATGTCGAAGGCATTGCGCCGGGACAGTCGGTGGTGACGCTATCGCTGGTGAGTCCGCTCGGCACCGTTGTGGGAAGCGACTCGCTGATGATCAGCGTCGTCAATCCGGACCTCACCGCCTATCGGCCCAAGACGGACGACTACGGCAAGCCGTTTCAGCGGCACGAGATTCCGGAGTCCGAGGAAGTCGAGCCGGGGATCGGCATTCGGAGAAACGGAGACGACGACAATGGAAGTAAAGTGCCCGATCGCAACGAGATGTTTGTGAAGAACGAGAACGATCTGGTGGAGTTCACCTGGAGTGCCAAGCCGATCGCCGGTGTGACGTATCAGTTGGATCGCTCCAACGACAAGATCCGAGTCTTCGATCGGGAGAACAAGTCGAAACCGCTGCTGGATGACTCGAATACTTCGGCCGTCGATCTGGCGAGCCAGACTGAAGACGACGAGCTTTGGGCGGAGTGGCCTGGTGACGGGAGCGGCAGCAGCGACGTGATCCTGCAGGTGGTCGACAGCCGCTACAGTCGGGTTGTGGAACGAGCGTCCACGGAGAAGCTCCGGTTCTCCCCGTTCGATAGCCTGGTGATCGTCATCGGGGGCCGCGACCAATACCCGGCCGATCCCGTCAACGATCAGAGCCATGGGATCTTCCGTTTGGCCATCGATCTGTATCGCAGGGACGGCTATGACGTGAGAATGTACCAGGAGAACAAAGACGTGAACGGGAATGCCGCGGGCGGAGCAGCCATCGAAGAGATTCGAAGCGCCGTCAAAGAGCGGGGCGTGAAGAAAATCGCCCTGATCGGTTACAGTCAGGGGGGCGGTTCGGTGTACGATCTGTCCGACCGCATGTCGAAGGAGTTCGGCGGCGTCAATGACCAGTTCAAGAACGATTTCTCGCTGGAATTCACGGCGTACGTGGACGCGGTCACGGACAACGACTTCGACCTTTTGGGCGATCCGGCTTTCGTGCCGGAAAGGCGGCGTCCGGTCAAAACCAAGTACCACCTCAATCAGTATCAGCGACCTCGGTTCCCCGATCTAGGGACGGTGCTGTTCGGGGCACCCTCGCAAGCCGACCGGGAGATCGACCGGTCTCCCTTGGGAGTCAACCATTTCACCATCGACGACCATCCCACGGTGAAGCGGGAGATCAAGGACGAGCTGCGTCGTCGGGTTCCTCGGTAAGCCGGTGAACCGCAGCAGGTGCCGGCCGTCTGTCGTCGTCGGTTCATTTCGGTCGGAGAATCAGTTATAATCATGCCGCACTTCTCGGTAAGAGGCTGTCACAAAACTCCAGGCCGCAAGCAACATATCCGAGCTTCGGCAGCGGTGCGGCGGGTTTTGTTACAGGCTCTAAGGCTCTTCGGTGCGGAAAGCGATGGAGTTGGCGCTGTCGCTTGGGGGCGACCGAGTCGCCGTGAAGGCCGACCGGTGCGTTGACTACTTTTCCCGTTTCTGAGCATGCGATTCATAAGACGTGGTAGGTGTGTGCGTTCGCGACTCACTATCGTAGAAGGGAGAACCCTCATGCGACGAATACTGGCGATCATCAGGCACGTGCTTTTGGCGGCGATCATGACCTGCTTTGTGCATGACTTGCAGGCGCAGGAGTCTCCGAAAGAGGATTCCCCCATGCCTCCAAACTCGGAATCGGTGTCTGACGTGCCGACGGAGGCGCAGAAGCCACCGAAAGAGGATTATCCTGAGCCTGGCCAACCGACGACGCCGGATCAGCTCGTCGCCCGCCGGCGAAGGTTGCTCAATCTTACGCTCGCCGAGAAAAACAAGAAATCTCCGGAAAGATACACGCCGTTGATCGACGCGGTCGCCGAGCGCGCAAGGTCTGGTTGGTATGTTCGCTGGGCTACTGAGTTCGACACCAGCCAAGACGCGCGGGTCGACTTCGAAGTGTATCAGGACGCGCTGGTGGAGGCATTGAAGAAGTCCAACCAGTCCGATGGTTTGATCTACTTCTACCCGGCGGCATGGCTGGCTGCCACCGGCCCGCCCGAGACATTCATGTATGCCATCGGTCCCTATGTCGGTCGGCATGGCAGATTGGCGTGGTTGCTGGAAAAACACTCGGAGTTCACGGACTATCTCGAGCGAGTTGGCAGCGACAGCACGGGAGTCAGTCGCAGTTTCGCGGCGTACGCTCACTACCTGTTTCACGAACGGGAAGTCGAAGTGATCCGCCGTAGAAACAAGACACCGGTGATCAAACGGATGTTCGTCACTGATTGTGCCTTGGCCATGGAGACGATGTTGCCGCACTTCGGTGACTATAGCTATAACCCGGAGAATCTCTCCTATTATCTGGACCATCCTACCAAGGAGGACAACGAGGTTAATCGGCACAAGCGGCTGGTGTTGCAGTTGATCAAGCTCAATGCGGACGTGCGAGCCAATCGAGAATGGTATCGGGTGGATCGCCGGCTGCCCGAAGAGCGGATTGCTCCATTGCGAAAACCGCTGAAGGAGCTGACGGCCAACCACACCTGGTGGATCCGGCTGTACGTGATGGAAGTGATGAGGCAGGTTCCACCGCTGGCCGATGCCGAGGTCGCCCGACCGCTGCTGAAGGATGAAAAAGACGCGGTGCGGCAATCGGCGGCCGAGGCGATCGCCACGGCCGAAGAGTACGCCAACAGGCTGCAGCCGCGCCCGATCAGGAAATAGCCGCGCACGAAGCCGTGATGAGGACGGCGGAGAACCGGACGTTCATGGGCTCGATGGCTCCGATCGCCGTTGCGGAAGTTGCTCCGGAAGTCGTCCGCCGAAACACGATCGGCGGACGGCATATCCGGAAAAGGAGGGCCAGCCGGATCGACGAGCGTCGAAAACCATTTCTCGTTTCCCGGAAAAAAACAGTGCGAAGATCTTTTCCAATGATTTGCTCTCGCCGCAACTTCTTGCTGAAAGCATCCGCGATGGGACTGGCACTCCCATCACTGCGCGGGCGGACTGCAGAGTCGGAGAAAAACAAGTTTCCTCCCACGCGGATGATTACGCGCGGTCCGCGTCATCATTGGTTCGGCTATTACGATAAATGGCAGTTCGATCCGACCAGCCGGTTCGTGTTGGGAATGGAGGTCGGCTTCGAGCACCGCTCACCCAAGGCGGACGACGTCATTCGCATCGGGATGGTCGACCTCGAGGAGGGAGACCGCTGGATCGATCTTGGGAAAACTCGCGCCTGGAACTGGCAGCAAGGATGCATGCTGCAATGGCTTCCGGGATCCGACAGAAAGATCGTGTGGAACGATCGCGAGCGCGATCGTCTCGTGTGCCGCCTCCTCGATGTCATGACCGGCGAACTGGAAACGATTCCCTATCCGATTTATTCCGTCAGTTCGGACGGGAAGACGGCTGTAACTCCTGATTTCGGGCGGATTGCCGACGTTCGTCCAGGCTACGGATATGCCGGAATCGTGGATGCCTACCGGGATCGACTCGCTCCCTCGCAAAGTGGTATCTTCCGCATCGATCTGGAACGGGGAGCGTCGCCCGGACGGACGTTTGGTTTGCATCGATGCGCCAGCCAAAGGCCTCGGGCGGCAGATGCATCTGATCGACATTGAGGAAATCGTCGGCGACTCATAGCGCTGCGACTCGTTCGGTCGTGTTCGCGGCGGCACGACGCGTTGCTCGAGGACCGATTCGAACTCTCCGAGGCTCTTCTGCTTCGTCTCGGTCATGGTGCTCCCCGAAGGTGGCGCGACGCACCGGATCGCCGTCAGCTCGATCGGATCCGTGATATACTCGAAGCACAAGGAACGTCGTTGCGTTGTAATCTTCGAACCCGGCGAAGGGTCTTACCATGAAACGGCTACATCGCCTTTCTTCTGGGTGCGTATTGCTGGGGGCCGCCGATTGTCTGCTCGCCGATCGCGTCGTTGATGTTCGGACTCGCGAGCAGTTTGTCGCCGCGGTGCGGGCGGCGGGGCCCGGCACGACGATTCGGTTGGCTCCCGGCAAGTATCGAGGCGGCATGACATTCGAGTGTACAGGGGGGGGATCCGCGATTGACAGCTCCGGCGAAGGGCGACTTCCGACCCCGAACAGACAGCCCGGCTCGCGGTGTTGGGGTGAGGTTCGGCCAACGTGAAAGGTCGCGGCGCAGCATGAACACTGACGTCCGATTTCAAGCACTGGCGGTATTTGCACTGCTGGCTGCCGTTCCGCTGGTGCTGCGCGGCGGCGGACTGGAACGCATTCGGATCTCAGACGACGGGCCGTTTTTCGAGCTGGCTGAGTCCGGACAATTGTTTCAACCCCGCGGATTCAATTACGACCACGACATGGCCGGTCGGCTGATCGAGGACTATTGGACTGAGGAGTGGGGGACCGTCGAGCAGGACTTTCGCGAAATGAGGGAGCTCGGGGCCAATGTGGTGCGAATCCACCTGCAATTCGGCGCGTTCATGGATTCACCAGAACGTCCGAATCGGGAGTCCCTTGGCCGACTCAGCAAGCTGCTGGCATTGGCGGAATCGACCGGTCTCTATGTGGACTTGACCGGTCTGGGTTGTTACCACAAGTCGGAGGTACCCCGGTGGTACGACCGGCTATCGGACGAGCAGCGCTGGAAGACGCAGGCGGTGTTTTGGGGGGCCGTGGCCTCATGTTGTTCGAACAGCCCCGCTGTCTTTTGCTATGACCTGATGAACGAGCCGGTGGTCCCCGGCAACCGGCGCCGGAGCGATTGGCTGGGGCCTGCCTTCGGAGACAAGCATTTCGTCCAGTTTATTGCTCGATCGGCGAACCGGCGTCCCCGACACGAAATCGCTCGCAAGTGGATCCGCAAGATGGTTCGGGCGATTCGCCGCGAAGATCCGACGCGATTGATTACGGTGGGCCTGGTTCCGTGGAGCGTGCCACGTCCGGGAAGATTGACGTCGGGATTCACTCCGGCGAGAATCGCCGAGGAACTCGATTTTTTGTCGTTGCATATCTACCCGAAGAAAGGCGAGCTGGACGAATCTGCGTTCATCGTGCAGGAGTTTGCGGCCATTGGCAAGCCGCTGGTCATCGAAGAGTGTTTTCCGCTGAAGTGCAACGCCGACGAGATGATCGCGTTTGTCGAAGATGTTCGGCCGGACGTGCAAGGATGGATCAGCTTCTATTGGGGGAAGACGCTGAAGGAGTACGAGGCGGGTACCACGATGGGTGATGCCATCATGTCTCAGTGGTTGACTGAATTTCGCGATCGCGTGCTGCGCGAACCTCCGGCGCCCTACGTGCTGGTGCTAGGGACCGCTCAAGACGGCGGACTTCCCCAGTTGGCCTGCGATTGCGCGAACTGCCGAGCGGCTCGGCGCCACGCTCGATCGGGCCGTCGCGTCGCCAGTTTGCTGTTGGTCGATCCGCGTTCGATCGCGTCGAGAACGAGCGACGGAGACAAGGCGGCATCGACTGGGGCGAGGACATGGCTGTTCGACGCGAGTCCCGATTTGCGCAAGCAACATGCGATGGCGCTTAAGGTGACCGGAGCGACGGTTGCCGCGAACGGCCGGCCCCCGCTCTTTTCCGCCCTGTTTCTGACTCATGCCCACACAGGGCACTATCTTGGTTTGGCCCATTTCGGCCGGCCCGCGTACAACTCGCGGGGGCAACTCGTTTATGCTTCGCGGCGGATGTGCGATTTCCTCGCCGGCAACGGTCCGTGGAGTCTGTTGGTGGAAAGTGGCAGTCTCGTTTTGCGTCCCGTTGAGCCCGACCGTCGACTGGAATTAGCGAGTGGCGTTTCCGTGACACCGATCCGGGTTCCTCACCGAGCCGAATTCACAGACACATACGGATATGTCATCAGCGGGTCGTCAAGAAAACTCCTGTATATCCCCGACATCGACAAGTGGGAGCGTTGGGATGCGGCCATCGAGGAGTGGATTGGGCGAGTCGACTATGCATTGCTCGACGGTACGTTCTTCGCTGACGGAGAGGTGCCCGGCCGGAAGATGTCGGAGATCCCGCATCCGTTCGTGGTGGAGACGATGGAGCGGCTTGCGAAACTGCCGGCTGGTGAGCGGCGCAAGGTGTGGTTGATTCATCTGAATCACACCAACCCGCTGAATGATCCCGAGAGTGCGGCCTCGCGCCAGGTTCGCCGGGCGGGCATGCACGTCGCTCGGGACGGAATCCGTTTCCGGTTGTCGCGCTGAACCCACGGTCATCACGGTTCGTGGCCGGCGAGTTGCCGCCAGCACTGGCGATGAAACTCGCGGCGCGCCGCGTCGACGTAGACCGAGCATGCCAGAGCGGTTTCCGCCAGATCCGGACTTGCCGAGTCGGCAACGACTGACGATGAGCCTTGCGCGTTGGTATGAGCTGCCACCGAGAGCAGTTCCAGCAGGTCGGCACCGGTCGGGTATCCGTTGGCCGCAATTGTCCTCCTGGAACGTTGACTTGGCTGGGCACCGATGGCGGCAAGTGATCGACACCCGCCCAGTGTGACGACTTGCAGATGACGGTTGATCTCGTACAACCCGTCATCCGAGCACGCCGTGTTGGCGACGACTTCGGGCGAGTCCGGCCGGGGATGTGCGCTCGCGATGTGGTGGCGCTGTAGCCGATCGAGTCCCAGATTGCACCGTCCTTCCCATTCCGCGGGCAGGCAGAGCCGCGGCTGCGAGCCGCCATCACTATCATCAGGCGCGAAGCAGCGCGAAGGTTCACCGATCGCCAGCGCGTCGACGTGACCGGCCTGATCGAGCCGGCAGCGGCCGACGCACCGCAGAGCCAGCCCCGGTGTATGCGCGAGCATTTCCAGGTTTTCTCGAAATGGCAATTCGGGTTCATCGAGTGCGATGTCTAGGTGCCACGGATGTTCGGATCCCTGGACACGCACCAGCAGCGCACTGCCTCGGGCTCCCAGCACGACGGCATCGAAGCTGATCAGGTTCCAGCCTGCAGTTCGAGCACCGACGGGAATTTGTGCGGCTGCGAAGACCTCGTCAATTTGCGTGGCAATCGGATCGGCGAAGCGTCCGTGCCACGACTTGTCGTGGAACGGGCTCGAGCCGGTGGTTTGCCATCGCGTCGCCTGGCCTCTGCCCAGTCTTCCGTCCAGAGAAACTGTCGGCTTGAGCAGATGGAGTCGCTGACGGCACAGTTCCCTGCCCGAGAGCGTCAAACTGCCCAGCGTTATCCCGCCTCGGTAGACATTGGCCACCAGACTCGCATCACTCGGTTTCACTTCCGATAGATGGTAGACGTTGTGGTCATCGTCCAGGAAATAGACGCAGATACCCGTGTAGCCGCTGCGAGTCAGTACCGGCTCGGCGAACCACCCGGCCAACTTCGAGCAGTCGGCCGGTTCGAAGATCCGCCGAGTGATTCCTGCCACCCAGACCGGAACGCGGTCGTTGCGTCGCAGTTCGCTTGCCGTTTCCAGTGCCGCTAGGACGTCGCGCCGCAGCGTTTCACTATCCGCATTATCGCTCATCGCTCGCAATCTGCGGATTCCCTCGACAATTCGCAGCAACTGATTGGCGAGTGATGGGAGTCCGGCAGCCCGGCAGTCATGGCTGGCACGCAGCAAAGCCGCCTGGATCAGCGTACCGCAAGCCCTCCCGCCCACCTGCAGTACATTTTGCACAGCCTTCCAAGATTCTTCCGCCGCGTTCTTCATCGGGCGCGACACGGCAACCTGACGCACCGTGTGGCTGGTAGACTCGCCGGCGTCTTCTTCACCGACATCGGTTCCATCGACGGCCGTGTGATCACTGGGCGTCGCGGTTGGCAACTGAGTCAGGCATGCCAGCAAGTGAAAGCACTTGGGCGACAGCAAACAGGTGCATTCGACTTGTTCCATTGCGTCGAGTCGGCCGTGGTGCGGTCGCAGCGTCACGGTCTGTCCTCCCGCGTCGATCTTCCATCCCGGTTCGCCTGGCTGCCATACCCAGGACTCGGCGGCTCGTGGGCTCGAATCGAGCCGCTTGCGGATTCTGGCGGGAGCTTGTTCGATCAAGGATGCCAACAGTCTGGGGGCGATGAGAGGTCTCTGCTGTTTCATGGACGGCGACTCCTCTGATCCTCAGTCGCGAAGCTGCTGGCTTACCCAACGAGTCAGTTCTTCCGGGCTGACGGCGGCTACGGGCATGCCGGTGGAAGCGACCAGTCGGGCGTAGCCCTCGTGAAAGCGTGCGGTTCCCGAATCGTCCAGTGCCGCCAGTCCCAGACACTTGACACCCGAGTCAACGAGGGCTCGGACTTCGGACAGCATTTCCCCCACCGAAGCTCCCTCTTCGAAATCGGAAACCAATACCACCAACGAACGCGTAGGGTTGCGGATGCCTTCGCGAGCGGCGCGGAGCCCCAGTCCGATGCGCGTCCCGCCTCCCACTTGGACTTTCAGCAGCAGAGTCAGCGGGTCGGCAACGCGGCTGGTAAGGTCGATCACTTCGGTGCTAAAGGCGAGGAAACGCACGGAGACAGCCGGGAGTTCGCAGAAGATGGCAGCGACGACGGCACTGTAGATCACGGACGGCGACATGGACGAAGATACGTCGACGACGAATGTCAGATGCCAGTCCATTTGCTTGCAGGCAGGCGCGTGGAACACCATCCGCTGAGCGATCACGGACGGACGGCCGTCGCCGCGGCGGTAGGCGTGCGACAGATTGCGACGAATGGTCCGCGAAAGGTCGAGTCGCCGAGTGGGGCGGGAGGTTGGCCGAGGCGTCGAGAGTCCGGCTAGAGCGGGGCGGAGCCGGTTGGCCAGCTCATCGGCCAGACGTTGAGTAATCTTCTTGGCCAGCCGCCGCAGTTTCTCCGCCTGCCGTTCGGGCATCTCCGCGGCCAGAGCCAGGACTTGCTGGAGCCATTCGACACTGGGCGTCACTTCCTCGGCATCGAGTAATTCGGCGGCTGCCGCTCGACCACGAGTCAAGGACTCTCCCAACACTTCTTGGCACACGCGTTTCCCAAACAGCTCTTCCAAATCGTCGGCCCAGTCGATGGTGCGGGGTGAGGGGCTTTCCGTTCCGCCACCGCCACCGGGTGTTCCGCGCAGCTCGCCTCGCCGACCTTCGCCTCGCCCGCGTCCATAGAGTTCATCGAGTGCTGCGGCGGCTCGGCAGGCCAGCGCGGATGCTGTTTCCGCAATCCCCAGCACCAGCCGCCAACGATCGGCAATGGGAATCGAGTGGGGCTTGGCAACTTGTCGCTTTGACGTCGGACCGTGTTTTTCACTCTCCTCCGTCAAAGGCGACTCGCTATCTTTGGCGGTTTGCCGATGTCCTGCCAGATCGTTCCATAGACGCGGACACGAGTTCTCCACGGCACGTTGTCCGGCAAGGTCGGCTTCGCGCCGGGCGGCATAGAGAGCCGAAGGGTCGGCAAACAGGGACGAGGTTGCGCCGCCGAGTCCGTCTTCGACGTCCACGGCCATGGTGGTGCGTCGTTCCTGGTAGCGAGAAAGTTGCGTCAGCAGGATCCGCCGGCGATCGGCCGGTGACAGTTCGCTGAACCCGCCACGCAGAGCGGGCAAGCGCGCCAACAGGGTTTGGTCGTCGGTCGTACTCAGACGCCGTTCCAGGCCGTCCAGCCACTGGGGGTCGTTCTGCATCAGCGGCGATAGGACCTGGGAGGCTCCAGCCAATCCGAAGCGTAGCCGCCTTCTTCCTTCCCGGTCGTCGGCACCGTCGAACCATCCTTCGGTCAGTGCGGCGAATCGCGGACTTGTCCACGGTTCCAGGATCCCGAGTATGCCGGCCGCGGCGCCCCGCATCCGCTGGCTGCCCCGCTCCTCAGCTTCTCGGCACCAGGCTGCCAGGCGAAACGTGGCGGATCTGAGCGCGCCGTCCAGTTCCATTTCCAGTGTGGTCCCATATTGCTTCAGCAGGTCGCCAGTGAACCAATAGACCAGGTCGACCAGTCCGCTTACGTCGTCCGCGCGTTCCGAGCCGGCCAGACCGTCCAGGCGGTCGAGACAGGCGGTCATCAGTGGTGCGATCGTCGGCATGTGGGATGGAATCCGATACGTTCTCACAATCGGTGGATAGGCGAGGGACGGATCGATGGGTAGTCCTTCGACCAGACCGGCCCCGATTCTGGCGAGATAATCGGCGGCCTCCACGAGTTGCGAGATGTCGGCGGAAACGAGAAAGTCTTCATTGAGCCGGGCCAGCATGGCGTCCACGTGACGGTGCAGTCCGCAGAGTGCCGCAGACCGCAGACGCCTGAGAATCACTTCCGGTTTGTACGTGACGGAGGTTGAATCGGATTCTTCTGACACGATCAGCCGTATGCAACGGTCGGCGGCTTGAGCCAGTGTGACACCGTGCCGAGCGGCGGCGGCTACCAGCGCCGACGTGGTGTGATTCCACTGAACCTGCCACCGCTGCCGGATGTTCTCCCGCATTCCCTGCTGCTCGGTGTCGATTCTGCGAGCATAGTCGATTCCCGCCGCGCGCATTTGCTGGAAGACAACGATGCGCGCCCGATCGCGCGGGTTACGCAGCGGGTCGAGATCCATCACTTTGGGATCCATTCCCGAATCGTCGGGACCGGGAAGTCGAAGTTGCTTGAGCAGCGTGCGCAAGTGTTGATCAAGACCGCAGGGCGGCACGGCCGAAGTGACGGTTCCGCGACGACGACCGATCAGCACTTTCTCCGCGGCGCGTGCCACCGCCTGTCCGCGTCCGAATAAATCCCCTTGGAGCAGACAAGTTTCGATCGATTCCAACAGTTCGGATCGGCCGGGCGCCGCCAGGCCTCGCAAACGGGCCAGGTCTTTCATCCACCGCATCATTTCGATCGCGTCGGGCGTCGATGCCGCATGACCGGCTCGTCGCAATTCGCGACACATGGATGTCACCATTCGTCCCGCCGCCGCTTCGAGTGCGCGGCTGGAATCGCATTGCACGACTGCCTGATGCCATGCCGGATCCCGAATTCCCGCCGGGTAGCCACTCCGCTCGTCCAGTTGTTCGAAGGAGTAAGGGACCAGAGAAATGGCGATGGGAACTTGCAGGGTAGCTGCCAGCCGCTCGCGATCGGCAACCTGTTCTCGTTCCACTACGGCCGGCAGCAGTGCCGGTGCATGGAATGCACCGACCAGGGCCACGGAGCCTTGTGGCGCCTGCCGGATCGTCTCGCGCATGGCGGCTTCTCGCAGCGCGGTGGGCCGATCCAAGTCGCAGCGCGCGGCGCGGATGGTCCAGCCGAACAACAGTCCGGCGCGGCGCACGGCCTCAGGGGCTTGCTCGATTCCCGGCGCTTCCACCAGTCGCTGCCACAAGTCCCCGCTGTCGCACATGGGGTACCGGTCCAGCAGTTGTTCAAACAGTCGACTGGACTCGGGCGGTTTTGCTGGCGAGGCATTTTGAGAGTGGAGGTCGCATTCGCTCTTCGATACCGAGTCGAGCGGCCTTGCCTTGCGGCCTACGGCCAGATCGCAGGGAACGAGGGGGACACCGTGCTGGTGCGCCCAGCGGATCGCCACCAACTCCGGAGAGAAGTCGGCCAGAGGATAGAAGAACAGACTGCCGTCTTCGGTGGCGGCGGAAAGAGCCACGGGGGCAACCGTATCGGGATCCGCCAGGTACGGCAGCCACTCGGCGAGATCGGAAGGAAGTTCGATCAGCAGGGAGCTGGGATCGAGTTCGTCCAGCAGCCGCGGCAACGCGCGAGCCAATATGGCGGAATGGTGGCGGACCCCGATCAAGGCCGGCTGCCGGCAGTCGACCAGCGCATCGTACTCGGCCAGCCAAGGGATTTCGTCTCGGGAAATCGGCATAGGGTGGTTGTTGGCAGGACTCATGATTCCAACTGATCACGCTGGTTCCAGAGGCGTTTCCACAGAGCGGTCCCCTCTTCGGCTCGCCGCTTGACCGGCCCGTCCCAGTAGGCCAATAGCCGTCGGCGGTCCGTGGCATCGTCCTTGATGACCACGCCGAGCAGGTGACCGGGAAGCCGCGAGAGCGGATCGAAACCGGAGGGAAAGAAAGCGGCCTCGCGAGCTATCGAGGTAACGACGGCCACCGCCTCGGCGGTGCTCATCACGGTACTGGGCCGATGGACCTGCCAGCCTTCGGGAGTGCGGCCGCTGCGCAGGTCGCGGAAGATGGTCACCAGGTGTTCTACCAGTGCTTCGTCGATGTGCGGCTGCCGACCCGGTCGGGCGAGTGCGGCTGCGGCTGCTGTGGCCACCAGGTCCATTTCTTGACGGGCATCGGCAATCGGTGCAATGGTTTCGAAATTGAATCGCCGCTTCAAAGCGGCCGACATCTCGGACACGCCTCGGTCTCGCAGATTGGCCGTGGCGATGAGATTGAAGCCGGGAGCCGCAAAGACACTGCCCGGCTCGCCCGTCAACTCGGGAATCATCAGTCGACGTTCGCTGAGGATGGAAATGAGCGAGTCCTGGACTTCGGGCAGGCAACGCGTCACTTCTTCGAAGCGAACGATGCGCCCTGCCCGCATGCCGCTGAGGATGGGCGAAGGAACCAGGGCTTCGGGGCAAGGTCCACGGTCGAGCAGCATGGCGTAGTTCCAGCCGTAACGGATCTGGTCTTCCGTGGTGCCGGCGGTTCCCTGAATGGTCAGCGATCCGCTGCCGCTGATGGCGACAGCCAGCAGTTCGCTCAACATCGACTTGGCCGTTCCCGGTTCGCCCACCAGCAACAAGCCGCGTTCGCCGACCAGAGTTACCACGCAGCGTTGGATGACATCGCGAGGCCCGATGAACTTGCGAGTGATTTCGACCG
Source organism: Pirellulaceae bacterium (assembly GCA_026989685.1). GTDB lineage: Bacteria > Planctomycetota > Planctomycetia > Pirellulales > Pirellulaceae > S141-3. Next base: position 13,083 of record JALSIV010000285.1, read on the forward strand.
GCTTCCGTTTGCCCGGGACGCGGATCTTCTCGCCGTCCCGACCGCAGATGAAATCAACAACAGCCGCCGGCGACAACTTCCATCCATCGGGCCGCTCTTGTTGGTCGGCAGCGGCGAGTGCTTCCAGTTCGTCGGTGAAACGCACCTCGGCCGGAGGCATCTGAATCTCCGCCGCGAGCCGGCCCGGCAGTTTCTTCTGAGCCGTCTTCTTTGCCATGAGTTCTCTCCAGTGGGCTCGACGATCGGTTCACCGATTGCACCGTGACCATCGCTACGGCGTCGTCGGTCTTCGTCCGTGTTCAGTGTGGGATGTAGCCAGTACGTTTCGCTGGTTGATGCCGTGACGTTACTTCAGCTTTTCGAAGCGAGGGCCATCTCCTGATTCAACTTGACTCCAAGCTTGCTGGAACAGATCGGAGACGGGGCCATGAGGTATGATCGGCCGGGTCGGCTGCCAGCGCCGGATCGTTTCGGCTGCCAGGTGGTACAGCGGAAGCTTCCAGGACTCCAGCGGCAGCCGGGGAGCCTTTAGCGGAATCCATCCGCCGGGCAGGAAGAACGATCGTCCCGCTCGAGCTCGTTTGGCTTCCAAGACCAACTCGGCATCTGCCAGCACACTTCCCGCTTTCTTCACGCGAGCCGTGGTCCAACCGTTCCACCGCCGGATATTGGCGTTGGTGGGATCGGGAAGGGCCAGCAGTTGCAGATAGTAGACCGCCGCGTCCGTGGTGATGTCGAATTCTGTGGCAATCGTTTCGACCAGTTCCGGGACGACGTTCCGAGGATCCTGATCCCAACGAACCGGCGAAACAGGCTGGCGGTTCACGTCGGCAATGCGCGCAGCATTTTTGCTGTCGAAATAGCGGACAACATCGACGTATGCCAAGGGCCCTTCGTCCAGTTCCAGGTAGGTGGTCGTCAACTCGCTGACCGCTTCGATCTGGGAAATGGCCATCGGGTCGTGCAACCTCGAGGCTCGGAAGGCCAGGCGA
>JALSIV010000286.1 GCA_026989685.1 Pirellulaceae bacterium
CTCAACCACCCGACGGTATTCTTCTGGTTCGATTTGGAATGTCATGAAGACCGGGAAACGGAATCCCGCATAGGGAAAGTACGTTCCAATCCGAAAGGTCATGGGCAAGCGGTCCACGGACGCCTTCTCGTCCTGGGTGATCTGGAGAGCTGAGGCGATGCTTGCGCCAAGCGCGGAGCGGTTCAGCTCGTAGACGACGATATCCTGTCTGCGTAGCGGGATGGCTTCACAGCGTCTCGGTGTGCACCGGCACACGGCGACGATGTCATCTGGAGCGTGCTCCACAACGGCATGCACACACCCGCATCCCTCCGGCTCAGGACAGGGATAGCCGGTCGCCAGCTTTCCGTTGGGTCGCAGGAAGGCCTCGACCAGCTCGTACTCGTCCCCGAGTAGAGATCTCCACTCCTGGGTGACGGCGGCGAGTCCGGGGATCCGTTCAAGTGCCTGCCATAGACGCAACGGTGCCCTCATGGTCTTCCTGCCTGTTCGTCACGATGAAACCGCGCTTCACGAGCCACTCTTCGACAACGGCGCTGTCGTCATCCCGCGTGTACTGAGCGATGTTCGACGGCCTGATCGTCACGGTCCGTGGCGTCTTCGAATCGCTGAACTTCACCTGAAAACTGGCACGGATGATCCGACTTTTCGCTGGCAGGGTGCGGCCTCTGGCTTCGAATGCAGCGAAGACGTCCGAAGCCTTGCGGATCTCGATTTCGTTCTCCGATCCGCCCCAGAAGAAATGGATCTCCTTCAGCTTGACCCATTCCATTCCGTCCACGTCCGTGCAGACCAAGGCGGCCGGCCCATCGGTCCTCAGCGGCTCGAGCGTGTACTTCCCCGTGCCGGGGAAGAAGTCCTCGCCGCCGAACAGATGCAGGCCGAATTTCCTGCGGTAAAGGTCCTTCTCCCACTTCGATGCTGCGTTGATCCGCAGCTCACCAATGGAGGGTTCGTAGACCAGGACGTCGTGTTTCTCCGGCCGATAGAACACGCTCGTCGACTGGCCGGCCTCAAGGCTGCCTTCCCGCTTGTAAGGTTCCCCGTGCCGGACAAGAAACCAGATGGCATCTTTCTTCGGGTAGACGAAAACGCGGGAGCCGCGACCGCGCTTCTTCTTCTCAAACAGATCGTCCAAGTCGTCTTGCAGGGCGACCAGTGTCTTTGCGGTGGGATTCTTGAATACAGGGACAGGCGAAGTCTCGGTCTGGAAGTATTCGAACGAGCGGGGACGGGTCAGGTATTGCTCGGCGTGCTTGCGCTCGAGAAGGTCCCTGTCATGGAGCCAGACCTGGACGGCGACATCGGCGGGCGTAGGGTCGGGGTTGCCATCCAGGTGGATGCCGTTCCGCCTCGTGCAGCAGTTCATCCATGCCCTCTGGAGTCGCCATTTCGTGGATGAAGTACAACGCATCCGCCAATTCCTTTGGCGTGTCGCTGTCCGGAGTCATGAAGACCTGGACGATCCCTTCGTAGTCGAGGCCGTCCGCTTGGCCTGGTGGTGGCAACGATACGCCTCGGCCGTTGAAGAAGGCTGCGTGAGGTTGCAGGAGAGCGATCAAGTGCTCCTCCGCGATAGCCTTCAAACCATCAGGATGGGAAAACCGCCGAAGGTTGTACGTCGCCACTTTCTGTCCTCCTTTTCATGACGCGTTTGTGGTGGCCCTGCGTCCCGGATCCAATCGCCTGACACCGACCACCTTTCCGAGAATCCGCAGATCCTCACTGGGACCGATGGGAATCGGTGGGTACTTCGGATTCTCGGGCCTGAGCTCGATCTTCTCCTCCCGGATATAGAGACGTTTCACGGTCGCCTCTTCGCCGAGAAGGGCCACCACGATATCCCCGCTCTCGGCCACGGGCTGCTGCCGCACGATGACGAGGTCACCCTCATGGATATCAGCCTTGATCATGCTGTCGCCGTCGACCACGAGGGCGAAACAGCGACCCCGCGAAGCGGTTCCGCCCTCCACCAGCACCTCGCCGATGATGTTTTCCTCGGCGAAGAGGGGCTGTCCCGCGGCCACCCTCCCGAGGATGGGAACGGGGACGAG
>JALSIV010000287.1 GCA_026989685.1 Pirellulaceae bacterium
CCATCAGCATCACCTTGCGGGGCCGCCTCAAAGATGCCACCAGTTCAGGCAGCGTGCGACACGCAACGATCCGTTTTCCGCCGGCGCGCTGAGCGATGAATTCGTCCATCGTTTCGAGCGTACGATTGTGGACGGCGACCTGATACCCGCGGCTTTCGAAGTTGAGTACCAGGTTCTGGCCCATCACGGCCAGTCCGATCACGGCCAAGTCGCACGATTGGGACATGGTGAACTCCTTGGAGTGAGTGTGCCACTTCCGTCAGGCATCGGCCGGTCCGCGAACCGGCCAGGGGGGATCTTGGGGGAGGGTCTGTTCGAACTCGTCGAGCAATCGACTCTGGTAGTCGCCGGCGAAGCCGCCCCGCAGGAAACGGTCGATGCCCTCAGTGAAAAACCGCTGCCAACTCGCTTCCTCCCGTCCGGGGCAGATGGGAAAGAAGAGACTGCCGTTGGCCTCGGCCGCACGGTAGTCTCCCGGAGCATCGCCGACCATCAGAACGTGGCCGGGCGGGTAATTGCCGGCGGCCTCGAGTGTCTGTTTCTTCGTTCCCGACTCCTGGCCGCAGATGGCCGCGACGAACCGGTCGATCCCGTGCTCACTCCATTCGGCGCGCAACGCTTCGTTGGGCGTGGCCGAACAGACGATCAAGTCCGCGTCGCCTTGCAGTCTCTCCAGCGATTCGCGGACCCCCGGAAACGGAGGCACGCCGTGGACCATTTCCTTGACCGCGCGGTTGACCGCCTCCGACCAGGCGAGAGCCTGCTTCAGTTCGTCGTTGCCGGTCGCATCCACGGCAGCTTGGAGTGCCGGGTTGCCCAGCCTGGTCTCCCGCTCGATCCAATCTTGAAGCGCCGTGGGAATCTCGATGGTGACGCCTCGAGCGGCCACTTCGGGGCGGCGCTGAAGCCATTGCAACGTCTCGATCAGCGCCGGGAACCGATTGACGCCGCGGCTCTTGGAATAGAGATTCACAAACTCGGCCGCCTCGCGCGCGTACTTGCTGACCGCCTGCAAGCTGTAGTATCGGATCGTATTGGGAATGAAGCACTCTTTGTGCTTCAGTTCCATCGTGTCAAAGGCACAGCCGTCGGAATCGATGGCCACCAGAAAGGCATGTCGGCGTTCCCATTGCATGGTGGAAGTGAGTCCCTTTTCCAGGTGGGCGAGGCGCTAACCCGTGCGGTCGGCCTGCGGAACATAAGGCGGGAGTTTCTGCGAGGCGTAGATCGGCTGCAAACGTGTCACGCGAGGACGTCCACCGATCAGCGGAATCGACGGCGATTCTTCGCCCACCAACGGCATGGCATAGCGGACGAACTCGTCGGTGACGTCGGCGCCGCCTTCGGCGATCCACGCCGAGGGGAACTTGCGTTCGCTGTTGGCGACTTCGGCCAGCGGGACGCGGTCGTAGCGGACACTGTATCCGGGCCCCGGATTGCGCAGGATCGTCGCCATATAGCCGCCCGCTTGCTCCGCCGCCAGTTCGATGCAGCAACAACCCGCCTGGTAGGCTTCGTCGAGATCGACGGTGGAAGCGTAGGCCATGGAGTGACGTTGATCGGTGCCGGGGACGTTGCCGCGAGCTTTTCCCTTGACGGGCAAACCGGCCTGGTTGAGGTAGTTGACGACGACTTGAGCGACCGTGGTCTGGCTGGAACTGAACTGGGTGTGCCCGAAGACGTCGGTCACTTTGCCGATGTCCCCCACGTCGAAGCCCTCGCTGACGACGACGAGGCAGCGCCCGTCCCGCTTGAGCTGGTCGTTGATGCGGTCGGCCATTTCCGGCAGCGAGCAAGGACTCTCGGCCAGGTAGATTTGCAGCGGCATGGTGCGATCGGGATCGGCCAATCGAGCGGCGGCGGGGATGAACCCGATGCGGCGTCCCATGGCTTGCATCACCAGCACCGGATCGGCCGGGGCCGACCCCGCGTTCTCCTCGTTGGCGTACGTGACCGCGTGCATCCAGTAGCGAGCCGCCGATCCGTACCCCGGCGTGTGATCGATCAGGCGGAACTCGCTGTCACCTACATCGTTGTCGATCGTCTTGGGACCGCCGATGCCGATCAGATCGAGTCCCCGCTTTTGAGCCAGACGTGCGATCTTGTCGGCCGTGTCCATCGAGTCGTTTCCGCCGATGTAGATGAAGTAGCCGACATGGTGGGCTCGAAAGACCTCGATGCACCGTTCGAAATCCTCAGTCTGCTCGGGGCGAAGTTTGTAGCGGCAGGTGCCGATCGAGCCGGCGGCCGGCGTGGAACGCAACAGAGCGATTTCCTCAGCGGGCTGAGCCGACAGGTCGATCAGTTCTTCCTTGAGCACTCCTTCGATGCCGTGACGGGCGCCATACACGGTGCCGATCGCATCGAAGTCTCGCGCCCGCTCCACGATACCGCGGAGCGTCTGATTGATCACGGGGCTGGGGCCGCCACTTTGAGCGACGACGAGGTTCTTGGGGAGGGGCATCGCCGGTCTCTGATCAACGTCCGGGAGACGAACAGGCTACCACAGCGGCGGTGCACAGCGCACCACCCTCGAGCCACGGCGATTCTATCCAACAGAACAAGCCGGAGAAAGCACCCTCCGCATGCCGGTTGGTAAGCGGCGACGGTTGTGCCAGTTGGTCAGGCGGCGCGTCGAGTCGCGGTGAGTGCGTGGGAACCGCTACGGAGCCGGACCGCACGATCGGTCAGGCGACGGACGACTTGTTCCAAAGCGTCGGCGCGGATCTGATCCGCATGCCGCCGCAACCGGGGGTACTGCCAGGAAAGGGCTTCGCAGTGGTGCCCCACGACTCCGATGGCACGAGCCCGGATGTAGCCTCGAGCTACGGCGGGACGCATCTGCGTAACGCGATGGGCCACGCGGCGCCAGACCTTCTCCAGGCTGGTGGACGCGACCTGGTTGACGAGTTGTTTTCGCTGGGGCCGAGCCACCCAATCGACAATCCGATGCAGCAGGTCCATGTGGACTCCTTTCTTCACACAGAGCGAGTGTCGTGTTGTCCGACCGCATATTGCCATCGAGTTTCCGGCCCGACGACTTGACTCGCGTCCCGCAGCAACCGCATACCGCACGTGGGCAAGGTCTGCAGGTGAGGCGAACGGCCGCGGATTCGACCCGAGCAAACGGTACGGTCTTCCCTGCCTGAGCAGTTTGCCCTTCCTACCTCGCCCCTTGACCGGAGCCGTAAAATCGCTACGGTAGTCAGAGTTCGACTCGAGTTGCTCAGGCGACTCGTCGATATAGGCAACGTCCGCTGCGGCGGATGATCATTCCAACAGGGCGCCGTGGCCAAGTGGCTAAGGCAGAGGATTGCAAATCCTTTATCGCCGGTTCGAATCCGGCCGGCGCCTCTTCGAACCCGCCGCGGGGGCTGGTCGCCTTACTTGTCGCTACGGGTCGTGCTCCGTACGGCACGAAGTCCCGCAACAGAAGGCTTCAGACTTCAGACTTCAGACTTCAGACTATTTCGTCTCACCAATCTCCGTCGACAAGAGGCCCGGCGTTGGGCGCAGTGAGCTGATCGATGCCCCCGAGGCTGTCGAGGTCGAGCGCTGTTTCCAGAGCCGTCTCCACGAACTGGCGCCGCGCCGCTTGCAGCACGGCGTCGATGTCGATTTCTCCCGTCAGGCGGCAGTGATAAAGAGCAGCCGTCTCGTCGATGCGTTGCTTGGCCAGCGTGGCCAGATCGATGTAGTCGTCCAGCGACAGTCCGAATTCCTCTTCGAGGTAGGTGCGGGCTCGAGCCGCGCGGGGACTGCCCGGAGTCCACAAGGCGTCGGCCAGCAGGTCGGCCGCCAACAAGTGACGGGCCAGCGGAGAGTCGACCGGCTCGCTGCGGTGACTGGCGATGGCCGAGGTGGTGGCTTCGGGTAGGTGCCACCGCATCAGCAGCCGGGCACCCAAGGCGCTGTGGTCGAAGCCCCACACCGCTCGTTCGGATTCCCACAAGTCGTCGGCGAAACCGAAAACCGCAAACAACTCGACGAACCGCTCCGTATCCTCCTGAGCGAGCAGGAGCATGCCGACTTCCGAAAGCAGTCCCGCACTGTGCGCCTCGTCCGCTCGCAGTTGGGCGCTGCGGCGGGCCAACAGCGAGGCGACGACGGCCTTGGTCACGGATCGGGTCCAGAATGCGTTGTAGACCTGGGCCGGCGTGTCTTCGCTGAGATGCTTGAGCAGGCCGAAGCTGAGGACGGCCAGACGCAGACTGCGACTCCCCAGCAACATGACCGCCTGCGACAGGCTGCCGACGCTGCGAGCCACGCCGAAGTAGGAAGAATTGACCAGCCGCAGGACGGCCGATGCCAGTGCCGGATCTCGCTCCAGGCAAGTCACCAGTTCTCCCACGTCAAAGTCATCGTCTTCCAGAATGGTCAACACCTGGCAGGCGATGGCCGGAGAAGAGTGGAGTCGTTCGACTCGGTTGATCCACGCGTCCATCTGGGCCACGGCGGTAGCGTCGGTGATCTGCATGAGGAACCTCGCGTCTGTCCGATGGAATGGGCTGCGCCGACACCTGGGCGATCCACTGGAACCATAGGTTGTAACGACCTAGGATGCATCACCGTCGACGGCCGAGTGTGGGCACGAGGAGAATCGGGGCGCGGGCGCTGTCCGGAATGATCGGAGTGTCCGGCACAACCCGGTTGGGAACTTCAGGGTCCGACCGCAAAAGGAGTCATCGTCCATGGAGTTTATCGCGCGGAGATGGGACACGGGCGAGCCGGTTCGTGTCACGATCCACAATGGGCGCTGGAGTGGATTCGAGTCGGTCGCATCGCCTCACTCCGATCGGCCCTTCCTCGCGCCCGCGTGGGTCGATTTGCAAATCAACGGCTGGTCGGGCATCGAACTGACCGATCCGCAACTCACGGTGGAGCGGGTCGCAGCCGTGCTGCAGGGAATGGACCGGCACGGGATCGCCCGCTGCTGTCCCACCATCACCACGCACTCGTTCGATGGGATGCGTCACTCTCTCGGCACGTTGGCTCGCGCGATTCGCGAAGACGAGACCGTTCGGGACCGGGTGTGCGGCATCCACATGGAAGGACCGTATATTTCGCCGGAAGACGGTCCTCGAGGCGCTCATCCGCTCGTGCATGTGCGGTCGCCCGACTGGGATGAGTTCCAGCGTTTGCAGGACGCGGCCGAAGGGCACATTCGACTGGTAACGCTTTCACCGGAGTACGAACAGGCACCGGGCTTCATCACCAAGTTGGTGGAGAGCGGCGTGGTGGTCGCCATCGGGCACACGGCTGCCGATTCGTCCGCCATCCAGGCCGCCGTCGATGCCGGAGCCAGCTTGAGTACTCATTTGGGTAACGGAGCACACCGGACGCTGCGACGGCACCCCAACTACCTCTGGGACCAACTGGCCGAGGACCGGCTGACCGCCAGCCTGATCGCCGACGGCCATCACCTTCCCCCGGGCGTGGTAAAGACCTTCATTCGCGCCAAAACGGTGTCGCGCACCATCCTGGTGAGCGACGTAGTCGGCACCGCGGGGCGACCTCCGGGCCGCTACGACGACTCGCCACTGGGCAGTGTGGAGGTTCTGGAAGACGGCCGGGTGGTGATCGCGGGACAACGCCAGTTGTTGGCCGGCGCATTTCGCACGATCGAGCACGGTGTGGCCAATGTGATGCGTTTTGCCGGGGTCGGCCTGGCCGAAGCGGTGGAGATGGCCAGCCTGCGGCCGGCTCGGATCATCGGGGCGACCGACTACGGTTTTCGCATCGGAGCGTGGGCCGACGGCGTGCTGTTCCAGATGAATGGGGACGGCAGCCTAGACATCACCGCCACGCTCAACCGGGGGCGGCTCGTCTGCGGGACGCTGCCCGCAGCCGAATAGCCCCGGTCCGGTAAGTACCGCTGTTCCCACTCGGCCCTGCTGCACGTCGAACATCCCGGGATACATCTGGTCCCAACCCCGGTTTCCCGCCGGACAGTATTGCCGCCCGTTGCCTTCAATGGCAGCCACGGTCTTGATGCGTGCGGCCAGCGATGCCGAGTGCAGGAACGAATATCCAACGCAAGTCAGATCCTGAACACAAAGGAACAAGTTGTATTTCTGAGCGGCGGCCCCCATCAACAGCGCCTCGTGGTGGCCCTTGCAGGCCTTGAGCGCCACTCCGGTATACCCGAGTTCTCGCGCAAGCTGTAGACTCTCGAAGTCGACCAGCGACTCATCGATCACCACCGGTTTGATCCGAGCGGCCGCGTGCATGCGGTTTTCCGGATGAGCCTTCAGGTCGCGATGCGTCGGTTGCTCGAGATACTGCAGGCGATCGAGAGCCGCCGGTGCCCGCTCGGACAGGCCATGCAGGAAATCGAGTAGGTACTCGACGTGGGGACATTTCTCGTTGAAGTCGGCCGAGTAGAACCACTGCTCCACCTGACGCTCGCGCTGGGCCTCGGCCACCACTTGCTCAACCGCCAGCACGCGCTCGAGATCCCACGCCAAGTCGTCGCCCGCCAATTTGATCTTGAAGTGCGTGAGTCCATCGGCGTGCACCCAATCCTGCAGGGTCTCCGGGAGTCCATCCCCAACCGGCTCGGCTACGTCGGCTGCAGTCAGCGGATCGAGGGCTCCCACCAGGTGGTATAGCGGCATCGTCGACTTCGGCTCGCGCCGAGTGTAGCGGCTCAAATCCTCTCCTTCAAAGTCGCCACCGAGAAAACTCGACAAATCGGAACCCACCAGGGACGCCTCGAGCAAGTCGTAGCTGTTGGCCTGATAGAGTTTTCCATGAGCGTCGAATAGGGCGGCTTCGAGTGGACTGGCAGAGACGAGCTGCGCCAGCCTCGGCATCGGCTCGGGCCACTCGAGTTCCCGTTCCAACTCGCCGGCAGTAGCAGAGTAGGCCTGGGCCAGACGGTGGCAGATGTCGAGCGGATGCCCGGCCGGTCGGTCGGCACCGCAGTCGAGAACCAGACGTTTGGCCAGAGCCCGCATGGCTCCCAGAGTCTCGCCATTGTCCATGCTGGTGCTCGGCCATGCCCAGGCGTTACCCAGGGGCATGGCCCCCCACCCGGTCGCTTCGCGGCCGTCCCGGTGACCAACCCTCACCGTCACCTCGAAGACCTCGGCATCGGTCACCACCCGACCGCCGAACTTGATCGGCGTCCGGTAGGAATAACGCCGGATTTGATAGCCGGCCGCCAGCACGGTCATCGGAGCGGACTGGTCCATCGCTGCCATGTTGCCCATCCAGCCTCAAGCGCGATTCGGCAATCAGACCAGACCTTTGCGGACAGCCCAAACGGCGGCCTGTGTCCGGTCGGTCACACCGATCTTGCGCAAGATGTGTTGCACGTGCTCTTTCACCGTCTCGTAGCTGATCTTGAGTGTCCGGGCGATCTCCTTGTTGGTCAGGCCCATCGCCAGTTGCTCAAGCACCTGGCTCTCGCGGTGCGTCAGAGGCACCTCGATGTCGGTAGCCACTCGAGGCGTGGTCAACGCCCCCGTCACCCGGCGCAGCTCGTCTCGAGTCCAAGCATTCTCCCCGGCGGAAACGCGATGCAGAATATCGAGAATCTTCTCCCGCGAAGCCGTTTTGGAAAAAAAGGCCGCCGCTTCGAGCGCAACCGAGCGCGCCACATAGGTGGGGTTGTCATAAGCCGACATCATGACCACTTCAACGTTCGGGAATTGCTCACGGACCTGATTGAGCACCCTCAAACCATCTTGGCCCGGCATGCGGACATCGACGATGGCGATGTCCGGCTGGAGTTCCTCGATTTTCTGCAGGGTTTCTTCCCCAGTCGTGGCCTCACCGATCACCTCGACGTCACTCCCTTCGAACAGCGACTTGAGCCCCAACCGCACTAGTTCGTGGTCGTCCGCCAGGACTACTCGAATGGTCATGTCCTCATACTCCCGACTAAATAGGCATAGGGTAACCCCTCTCCAGTAAACGATTGGATTATGCCACAATTAGGGGCGGATTGCCAGGGCGGGAGGCCAGGAACCCTGCCAGTTTGAGGGGCGGTAAAATGGGAGGCTCATGCTGAAAGCGCCTCGAGATTGGCAAGATCAGCGGATTCTCGAATCGAGTCGGAATTGCCTAATTTTCCGAATCTGCACAGTTGCCGCGGTCGGTGGGATGGAAACGGTTTTTCCGCCGAAGGGGACTTGACTTTTGCTCCGGCGGCGGCCGATCAAGATCAAAAAGGAGTTGGCTTACACCAGGTATCGCCTCTTCCCTCTTCTGCAGGAAGCACACCACGATGCCCACGCGAGGATTCAGGATGATTGGCTCTCGACGGTTTCGCTGTTTCGTCTGCACGATGCTGATCGCCATGACGGCGTCGCTCGGGTGTCGAACCATTGGGCACACGGATCGGCCGCTGCCCCCATCCCCTCCCGTAGGGGGAGACATGCCGCGAGAGCTCTCCAAGGTGGTGCTCCCAACCTACCGCATCGAGCCTCCCGATATCCTCATCATCGAGGCACTGAACATGGTGCCCAAACCGCCCTACAAGCTGCGTGCGATGGACATCTTGCACGTCTCGGCCATGGGCACGATCGCCGAGTATCCGATTGACGGTGAGTATGCGATCGAGCCGGGTGGGCGTCTGAACTTGGGCATTCCGTATGGGCAGGTGGAAGTGGCCGGGCTGACGGTCGACGAGGCCCGCGAGAAGATCCTCGAGCACTTGAAGCAAACGCTGACCGCACCCGACGTACAGGTCAAGCTGTTGCAGGCGGCTGGCATGCAGCCGATTGCCGGCGAACATCTGGTCACGCCGGACGGCCACGTCAATTTGGGGACGTACGGAATGGTATCGGTGGTCGGGATGACGATCCCCGAGGCCAAGGCGGCGATCGAAAAACACCTGGAAGACTACCTGCAAGATCCGGAAGTCTCCGTAGACGTCTGGGCCTACAACAGCAAGGTCTACTACATCATCACGGAGGGAGCCGGACTGGGCGATACGATTACTCGACTTCCTGTCACGGGCAACGAGACGGTGCTGGACGCCATTGCCAACGTCAACGGAATCACGGAAGTTTCGTCCAAGAAAATCTGGATCGCCCGCCCTTCGCCCTACTGTGACGAGGTGCAGATCCTGCCGGTCGATTACCGAGCCATCACGGCCCAAGGCCAGACCATCACCAACTACCAGGTGCTGCCCGGCGACCGGATTTTCATCGCCGAGGACAAGATGGTGGCGTTCGACACCAGTCTGGGCAAGCTGCTGGCTCCGTTCGAACGGATCATGGGCTTCTCCATTCTGACCGTCGGCACGCTGTCCCGGTTCTCCGGCAAGGTGTTGTTCAACGCGAACCAGCGAGGCGGATTCGGCGGATTCGGCGGATTCTAGCAAGCACGACCTGACTTTCCCTCTCCCGCAGATTCATCGACTTCACGAAAAGGTGGCACTCGAGATGACCCGCAACACGACCTTCGCCCTTGTCTCTGGTTTGCTGTGCCTGGCATCCGCGCTGGCGGGTGGCTGCGGCTGGAGCAACGCGCACGCTCGAGGATTGCACCTGTGGAAGCAGGATCACGCGACCTACCGGTTCCGCAACTTCCCCTTCGTGCCCAGCAACGCGGTGGGGCAATGCCCGGCGCCCGGTGACTGCCCGACGGAGTTCGTCGAGCCGCCATTTTTCGGCTACCACGACACGTGCTGGCGGCGCTGGCCGGAAGGATGGACGCCGTGCCCGGTAGAACCCCAATCCCAAGAAGCAACCGAAGAATCGGTCGTTCCGGCTCCCGCTCAGCCTTCGCCTTCCGATCTGCCGCGAGACGAAAACGCCTCACCCGAGGGCGACAACAAGCCTACCGACAGCGTGATTGTACCGGCCAAACCGGAACGGGACGCTGAGAAACCGGCTGCGCCTGCGAGCAAGCCTCAAGCCGCCAAAGAAAGGCCGAAACCCGCTCCGAAGACCAACGCGGTGCCCAAGAAAACGGCCGAGCCGAAGAAAGAGGCTCCAGCCCCGAAACCGGAAAACAACACCAAGAAAACACCGCAAAGCCCCATGTTGCCGATGGAACCGATGCCTGCGGAACGACCGGCACCCGAGAAGCCGCCGGCACCCTCGCCTTCCAAACCGGAAACCGAAGACCAATCCTCGGGGCTCCCACGAACCCCCACTTTCTTCCCGGGACATTCCCGTCACGTTCCTTCCGATGCGGCGCCGACCGTGAGACATGCTCAGACTGAGAAACCGCAACGGAACGGCCCTCCTCTGGCGGTGACGCCTTCGCCTGTCGCCGTGCCGGCTGCTGCTGGGAAGATCAGCCTGTCTCCATCGAAACGCTTGAAGCGGTCGTTGCGAGATCGGCTGCGGGTGGCCAAGCGTCCGCAGACTCCAACAGTGGTGGAAGCCGCCAGCCGGTCCCGCCAGACTTCGGCGGCCGTGCGAATCGGAGACGCGCGGGAGCCGGTTTCCCGCCATCCGATCGTGAAAGCCCGCCGTTTGGACGTGCCCGCAGTTCCCGTTTCGCTGCGGACAAACCCAACATCAAAGCCGGCCGAATCCGCCACCGGTCGCCCGACGCCTCGAGCCATTCCAGTGGGCGTCAAAGCTCGACCGATTCCCGTTTCCGCCGCCTCGAATGTCGGCCCCTCATCCACCACCGATTCCTCGCCGGCCGTGGTGATCGATGCCAAGAAGCTGCGCGAGGCGACGCGGTAACGAACGGGCGGGCAAGCGGCCTACCACAACCAACGCCTTTTTCTCTTGCGGTTGAACTCCACCAGCCGCTCGGTGAGCTCATCGAACGCCGGGTCATTTTCCAGCATCTTCCGCGGGTCGATCCGGGGTTCATCCTCTTCGCCCGACGCACCGTTGTTGTTCGGAGAGACGTCGTGATTGCGGAGTGAATGACCTCCGGAAACGGCATCGGCTTCTCGTCGAGCCGCCGACTCGGACGCCTGTGCAGCAGCGGCCAACTCCTCGGCCTGTTCGATGGCCAACGCCTCGAGCCGCGAGCGTTCGTCCTGCAGCCGGAGTCGCTCTTGTTGAAGTTCTTGCCTCGCCTTCTTCAGTTCGTGGAAGGCCGCTTCTCTTTCCGACTCCTCTTTACGACTGCGACGTTGGCGATCTCGTTCCCACTGCTCCTTCAGCGATTCCAATTCCGCCCGGCGGGCCTGCAGCGCCTGCTTCTCGGCCTCCAATTGGTCACGTTCGGTGGCGAGCCGGGCCAGGCACTTTTCCTTTTCGACCAACCACGACTCGCGCTCCGACTCGAACCGGACCCGCAGCTCGTCGAGCTCCGCTTGAACCTGCTTGAGTGCGTTGTCTCGCTTCGTGAGTTCCTTTTGTTGGCCGGCGATCGTGGCCTGCAAGTCCTTCACGAGCTGCTCGTGCCGCACCTTGCGCTCGCTCTGCTGCTCGGCAGCCGACGCGCGAGCCTCGTTCAGCTCGTCGTGAAGTTGACGAAGTTCGCAGAGCTTTCGATCGACATCCCCGGCTCGCTGATCGATCTCGGATTGTCGGCGTTGCAGCCGCTCTTCGCGCTGTCGCAAATCGCTGTCGAGCTGCTCCAATTCGGTCCGGCGCTGCTGCAGCTCGGTTTCCCGCCGACGTTGTTCATCGTCCAATTCCCGGCAACGCTCTTCCCATGTCTGCTGCTGCCGCTCGAGCTGCTCGGCCCGCTCTTCGAGTTCCGACTGTCTGGCCTCCAATCGCCGGCCGCGCTCCTCGAGTTCACTCTGAAGCTCTTGCAGCGCTGCTTCGCGCTGGTCGAGTTCGTCGCCAAGGCGCTGCAGTGCCGCTTCGCGCTGTTGCAGCTCGGCCTGGTGCTGCGACTGCCGCTGGTCGAGCTGCTCGGTTTGGCGCCGCACGCTGGCTTCTGCCGACTTGAGCTGCTCCTGCTGAGATGCCAAAGAGGCAAAGAACTCGTCCAGTTCCTCTTGTCGTCGATCCAGGTCGAGCATCTGTTGCTCCAGCTCCGCATTCCATTGTGCCAACCGGGAAGACTCCGCCTGAAGAGCCGCCAATTGGTCCAGCAAAAGCCCTGACGCCAATGTAGCCTTTCGCGCCTTTTCGGCCAGCCCCGCCATTTGCCGCTCGTGGCCCGCCAGTCGGCGGACCAGATCTCGTTCCATTGCCAGAAGGCGGGATTCCCACCTCGCAAGTCGCTCACACTGCGCATCGATTGCGGCTGCAAAACGTGGCGAGTCTTCGCCGCTCGGCAGAGGGCCGGGCGCGGCCGAGTCCGGTACCTCCGCCGACTCCTCACGAGCAACAAGTAGACTGGACGGACTATCCTTGGAACTGGGACGACTGGGGATTTCGTCGATCGTCTCGAAAATCAATTCGACCTGGCCCAAGCTGACCCGACGACCGCGACGCAGCCGAGCGGCATGAAACCGCTGACCGTCTTTCCGCGTACCGTTCGTGCTGCACAGGTCAACGATCCAGACGTAACGGCCATCCCAATAGGCCACGCAATGGCAAGTCGATACGGTGGCTGTCCGCAGTCTCAAATCGCTGGGACGGGCGCGTCCGATCCGAATGAGCGGCATTTTTTGGCGATGCCGAGCCACAATCTCGCCCTTGTGCCCGACCGCGAACACCGGAGCCACTCGTCCGGGAGACAGTTCGTCGGTGAGCTGTTCGACCGCGGACAGCATGGGGCCCATGTCGGCGAAGCCGACACTCAGTTTCCAGTCGCCACACACCAGCGGAGTCTCTTCGTCGAGCCAGCCGAGCGGCAACGAGGGCAATTCCGATGCAGAAACCGTCGGAAGTGCGAAAACGCCGGTCGAGGTCGCGTGAAGGTAGAGTGCTTGGCGAGGCAAATCGGGAAGCCGAACGTCGGCTTTCGCATGAGATCCGATGCGTGCATACGGTGTGTCGAGCTCGAACTCCAATCGCTTGCCGGGGCGAGTCGCCGTGATGACCAGCCGTTTATTGCACCAGTAGCTCATGAGAAGCCCTATACTCTGTTCTCGACTGAGGCCATCCGTTCGCTCACACCATTCGGACAAACCGAGCCCCCTCCTAGTCTAACAAAAACGCTCCTGTTCGGGTGCCATTCTGATCGACAAGCAAGCTCCGACAGAGGGTCGGCGAGTAGATGTGCGGGTTGAACGGACTACGCCGACTTTGTGGCTCGATCGCCCAACGATGGAATGAGTCGAGTGGGGACGATTCCCCCCGCCAGAGACCCGCTGGCCAGTACCGAAGCACCCACACCAACGCGCAAGCGCCGTAGAAACAGCCACCAGGACTCACGAATCGTCTGGCGAGCGGCATCAAGCAGGCAAAACAGATGGCCGGCTCGTCAACGCCTCGGCGACCTCGGGCCGGAGGCTGGACCACCGGCAGCCGGACCAGCACCCGACGATCCGCCGAAGTAGTGCGAGTAATTCATGAACGTCGAGGCGTGTCCCGTCTGCGAGGCTCCACTGGCACGCATCTGGCGCTGCGCCCCTTGAAGCTCCTGGAACTGCAGACGCTGCTGGTAGAGTTCCTGCTGCTGCTGGTAGATCTGCCGCTGTTGCTGCTGATAGAGCTGGTTCATCCGGATGTCTCGAGAGCGAAACAGGTTGTACGGATCCAGCAGCCCCGTGTCCCGGCGGAAATAATCCAAGTAGGGCGACATGGTGGGGCGACGAGGCACATAGCGGCGCCGCGTGGGAGGCTGCGCCGCTGCGGGAAAACTCGCCCACGCGAAAGCCAGTCCCACCAAGATTCCGATTGCCGCTGTTCGCATGGATCGCATTACCGCACCTCGCATCGTCCGCCGGTGGTCTGTTGGTTCGCTGTCGCCGAGCCGGCCCGCACCATCATTATACGCGCCTTTGATCATTATCGCCAAAATCGGCACATACCTTGCGTAGAAAGTTGGCACAAAGTGCGGGCCTTCCCGCGGACGACGACTGCGAGGGGGGAACTGCGGGCCCATCGGCGGATGAAAGACGGGGGATTCCATCGAGCATGGAAACCGACGAGCTTCGGAAACTGCTGGCGCGAGCCACGACGCCGGAAGAG
>JALSIV010000288.1 GCA_026989685.1 Pirellulaceae bacterium
CGGTCCCGAAGAAATGGAATCTATCACGGTTTTTGGATCGGCTTGGGGAAGAACCTCATCTGAGCCACCTGCACGAGATATTCGATGCGATGATTCAGCGTCTGGGTTCGGTGGTGCCGGACTTGGGGCGACAGACGGCCGGCGACGCGACGAGCCTGAACGCGCGTCGCAAGAAAGCTCGGCGGGCCAAGAGTGAAGAGGAGCAAGGTCTTCCTCAGGCCAGCGGCGGGCGCAAGGAGTACTACGACGAAGCAGGCAACGTGACGAAGGTGGTCCAGTGGTTTGGGTTCAAGCTGCATCTGCTGGTGGACGTGAAACACGAAGTGTCGCTGGCGTACAAGATTACCGACACGAAAACGGGCGATGGCGAGACGCTGCCGGCGCTGCTGGAGGAGGCGCAGGCGAACTTGCCAGCGGGCCGTATTCGCAGCTTGGCCTATGACAAGGCGGCCGATACGAACGAGGTCCATGAATTACTGAGCAAGCATCAGATCAAAGCGGTGATCCAGAACCGTTCGTTGTGGAAGGAGGAGGACGAGCGGATGTTGCCGGGGCACGATGGGAACTCGAATATCGTGTATGACGAAGCGGGGACCGTGTATTGTTATGATCGCGTGAGTCGTCCGATGGTTCGTCACCGAATGGCGTACATTGGTTATGAACCGTCGCGCCAGACGTTGAAGTATCGTTGTCCGGCGAAGCATGAAGGTTGGCCGTGTCCGATGGAGGCGCAGTGCAACGGCGGGAAGAAGTATGGTCTGACGGTGCGTGTGCCGCGGGAGATCGATTTGCGTCGTTTTCCGGCATTGCCGCGTGCGACGAAGAAGTTCGAGCGGTTGTACAAGGGTCGGACGGCGGTGGAGCGAGTCAATGCCCGTCTGAAGGTGTTTTGGGGAGCGGATGACGGGAACCTGACGGGGAGCCGTCGGTTTTTCGCGTTGTTGGGAGTGATCCTTGTGGTCCACGCCGGGTTTGCGACGTTGTTGGCCATGGCTCCGCGTTGGGAAGGGACGTTGAGTCAAACGCGACTGAGCCCGATTGCCCAAGCGTTGCACGGGAGAGTGAAAGCGCCGGTGGCGCGTCGCCGTCGTCGTCGTCGAGTTCGTCGGGAGCGGCAGGCGCGTTTGAAGTTTGCTGGTTAGGGGCGTTGTGGCTGGGGAGGGCGAGCGATCCTGATCTGGCGGCTTTCTGGGATGCGAGCTTGAGGGTGCGCTTTCACGGCGTGCTCAGGTGCAGCGCGGGGCGAGTGACGATGGGCCCGGTGCCGGCTGGGGTCTGCCTTTGACCGGCGCGTTCTGAGTCGGGTCTGCGGTCGTTTCTTGACCGCGGCCAGGGAAAACCGCACGTCTTTCTCGCATTGCAACTTTTACCCACAGGCCCGCCCGACCACATCGCAACCGGCTCCCCGATGACGAGTCGGTTGCGCTGTGCGTAAGTTGTTTGGGGAAAAGAGGTTCGGTGAAGGCTGAAAATGAGCTTCCCCAAAGACACCTGCAAATTCCCTGGGAATTGGGCTCATGGCGGCCGGAAGAAAATTTTTTTCGCGATTTTTCGACCAGGACGCGAACCTGGCGGGGATCAGTTGCGTAGTAGAAGTAAAGGCCGCATGATCGGAAGCGGCCAGTATGCCTGAGCTGCTCGCTACGGAGGATCGCCCGATGCGCATCGCCATGACCAAGCCGCTGTTCGCCTGGGACGAACTGGAAGACAGCCCCACGCTGAAAACCATCAAGCAATTGCTCGAGGTAATTCCAGATCACCAACTCCTGGAATCGCTTCGCGCCGCGCGCGGGAAAGGACGAGATGATGTGCCGGTCCGGGTGGCTTGGGGCGTGTTGGTGCTGAGCATCGCCCTGCGTCATCCGACGATCGAAGGGTGCCTGGCTGAACTGCGACGCAATCCATCGCTGCGGAAGTTGATCGGCATCGAGTCGGAAGATGCGGTCCCGAAGAAATGGAATCTATCGCGGTTTTTGGATCGGCTTGGGGAAGAACCTCATCTGAGCCATCTGCACGAGATATTCGAT
>JALSIV010000289.1 GCA_026989685.1 Pirellulaceae bacterium
GATCCTGGAGGACACCGACGGGGATGGAATCCACGATCGCCGCGTCAACCGCGATCGCATCGAGTTGGCAACTTCCGGATATCAAGGGCGGCACGCACCCGATTTTCTGTTCGCCAACTCCCTCTGGTTCCGCGGTGTGTCTCTCGAATACGGCCCCGACGGCGATGTCTATCTCAGTGACTGGAGTGACTACGGCGAGTGCCATGACCACGACGGCGTCCACCGCACCAGCGGCCGTATCTACAAGATCTGCTACGGATCCCCTCGATCGGTCCAGGTCGACCTCGGCACCGCCGATGCTCGGCAGCTCGTCGACTTCCTTTCTCATCCCAACGCCTGGTATGCGCGGCATGCCCGTCGCCGGCTGCAAGAATTGGCAGGCGGCGGACAAAAGAGCTCCATCCCCGTTGCTCGGCTGACAAGAATGCTGTCACAGGACGCCAAGCCGCAAGCCACGCGTCCGAACCCGGAAAGCGGCACGGCGAATTCTGTTCCAAGCACGAAGACGATTCGAGATCGCCAGTCTACGTTGGTGCGCTTGCGAGCGATGTGGACTCTGTACAGCATCGGCGAGTTGGACAACCGGACGTTGCTTGACAGTCTGCGCGACCCGAGCCCTCACGTGCGCAAGTGGGCCGTACGATTGATCGTGGACAAGACCAAAGTCGACTCCGAAGAACGCAACGCGTTGATCGCAACCGCACGCCACGAACCGCACATCGCCGTACGGCTGCACCTGGCGTCGGCTTTGAGCCGGATCCCGCCGGCCGATCGCTGGCCGCTGGCACTGTCGCTACTGGCCAACCCCAAAGCAGACTCCGATGACAACCCCTTCGGACTGATGTTGTGGTATGGGATCGAACCGGCCGTGGCTGCCGACCCGATGACGGCGATCGAACAGCTTTCCGGTTTGCCCGCGGGGCGGCTTCGCCGATTCGTTGCGCGGCGGATCGCCGAGAACTGGCCGTCCGACTCCACGATCGAGCTCTCGGAGCGGGAGCGAGCTGCGTTCGCGTTGCTATCGGCTGCCGCATCTTCATCGGATGCAGGTCTGCAGCAGGACGTGCTCGAGGGAATCACCGCCGCGCTGGCCGGTCGCGTCCGTCTTCGAGCGGCTGACCAATGGAACGATTGGCACCGTAAGCTGGCCGATTCCCCGGCACCTCGAGTCCGCTTGCTGGCTGGTGAGCTCCATCAGCGCCTGGCCAGCGCTCCCAGCGCCGAGACGCTCCGGCGCATCGTCCTCGATAAGTCTGTCGCTACGCCGAACCGTCGCCAGGCACTGCGCACGCTCGCGCGGGCCCACGCTCGCGACGCCGCCGAGTTGCTACCGAAGATCGCGGCGGACAAGCTGCTCGAAGCGGAGGTCATCCTCTCTCTGCGAACCGTGTTCGATCGCGAGCTGTTCCAACACATCGTCCGGCGTTATCCGTGGATCAAGCACGAGTCTCGACAAGCGTTGATCGAGACGGCCGCAAGTCGCCCCGAGTACGCTCGGATCTACCTTCAAGCAATGGCCCTCAGCAACGGATAATCGCCCATTCCTCAGAGAAAGCCCATGATCCACCCACCGCATGATCTTGACTGCCGCTTTCACTGCCACGCGCGGAGCCAGCGCCGACTTCTGGTGGTACTGCTGCTGACGTCCTGGACCGCGTTACCGGGCTCGGCAGTTGGACAGACGACTCCCGAAACGACGCTGCAGCAGATTCAGGTAAAGCAACCGGAAGCGACCGTCTCGCTGTTCGCGGCGGAGCCGATGGTACAAAACCCGACCAGCATCGCCGTCGATTCACGCGGGCGCACCTGGGTCGCCGAGGGCCTGAATTACCGGTTGTGGGTCAAGTTCCAACAAGGAAAATTCCAACGGGTACCGGGAGCCGATCGAATCAAGATCCTGGAAGACACCGATGGCGACGGCCGAGCAGACAAGGTAACGGTCTTCGCTGAAAACATTTTTCCCGTCCCCATGGGACTGGCCATCGAAGAGCGGTGGGAAGGCGGAACCTATCGAGGATGCCGTGTCTACGTCGGCAACTCGCCGCACTTATTGCTATTGGAAGACCGCGACGGAGACGACCGTGCCGATCACCGGGAACCACTTCTGAGCGGCTTTCGCGGCGTCGACAGCGATCATGGCATCCACGGGCTGCAATTGGGAATCGACGGTTGGCTCTATTTCACCGTGGGGGACACCCGTTACGGTGTCCACCACAACGGCCCCGACCAGCCGACGTTCGACGTGACCGACCGTTCGGGAAGGCGGTTGGTCAGCGCTCGCTACGGAACGGTGTGCCGCGTGCGCCCCGACGGAACGCAGATGGAAGTGCTGGGGTACCGATTGCGGAACGATTACGAAGTCTGCACCGACAGTTTCGGGCACCGGTTCCTCTCCGATAATGACGACGATGGGCAACAAGGATGCCGCGTTTGCTGGGTCCTGCCCGGCGGCAACTTCGGCTACCGCATGCCGGGCGCCCGCCTGCACAACGCGGAGGAAATGCCGGGCACCGTCCCCAAGATCGCCGGAACCGGAAATGGGTCTCCCTGCGGGTTGTTGGTCTACGAGGGAACGCTGTTTCGTTTCGGCTGCGATTTGCCGCTGCTGGAAGTCGATGCGGGAACGCGGCAAATCAATCTGTTTCCCTTGCAGGTTCACGGCGCCGCCTTCCGCACCGACTACCAGACGTGGCTTTCGGGAAGCGACGACTGGTTTCGTCCGATCGATCTCGACGTCGCACCCGATGGTTCGATCTACCTGTGCGACTGGTACGATGCCGGCGTGGGGGGCAACCGGGTCAGCGATCAGACGACGGGGAGAGTCTACCGGATCGCCCCGCCGGGCCATGCGGCAGCGGTTCCCCCGTGGAATGCCGCCACCGTCGACGGAGCGCTGACGGCGCTGCGGTCGCCCAATCGTGCCACTCAATGGGCCGGCCGTTCCCTGTTGTTGCAGCACGGCGAGTCGGCTCGGCCGGCACTGGCTCGCCTGGCGAGCGAGGGCCGCTTGATCGACCGCGCCCGAGCCCTCTGGGTACTATTCGCCCTGGACGGCGACCATCCGCAAGAGGTTCTCGACTCGCTCGACGATCGATCGCCCCTGATTCGCGAGTTGGCGGTCAAGATTCTCACGGAGGATGCCATCCGCGATTCGGTAATCTCCTGGCCCGACGGAAAACCGGCTCCGCCGCGCGCCGAGCGGTGGCTGTCCAAGGTGCTCCCCCTCCGATCCGATCCCAGCCCACTGGTGCGCCGTCAACTGCTGACCGGTTTGCGCGCAGTCGACACGAAGTCGGCGGGAGATGCGCTGATCCGGCTGGCGCTTGGCTGGGACGGCCAAGACCGGTACTATCTCGAGGCATTGCGGTTGGCACTGGTCGATCGCGAGGCGGACTTCCTGAGATCGCTGTTTGCTCGACTTCGCGAGAGAATCGTCGCAGCTTCCGCCACAGACGGGGTCCGCATCCGCGATCCACTGGCCATTCCTCCCTACTATCCGGTCTCGGCCAACAACGCGTTTTTCCGTCCGTCCGACCGCCTGCCACCCGCCTCTCCCACGACCCGACTCGCCGGAGTCGCCTGGGCACTCCAGCGATCGGAGGCCGTGGAAGCACTGCGCAGCGCTTATCGGAGCGGCTCTCGCACTCAGGACGAGCGCACCGCCATCGAGCGAGCCCTGTCGCGGATCGCGGATCCGCACGCGGCGTTGGTCGTCCTGGAAGCACTCGAGCGGTCGACGGACCCGGCTGAGCGAGTGCGGCTGTTCCAGTTGCTGACCCGCCACGTCGACGGCGTGTGGAAGGAAATCCGCCGGCATCCCCGGCTGCGCGACTTGGTTCGCGAGTCGCTCCAAGACAGCGACCTGCATGTGGCCGCCGTCGAGCTGATCGCTGCGGCTCGCCTGTCCGATTTCCAGCCACGACTGCGGCAATGGGCGAGCGACACGGATGTGGCACCTTCACTGCGAGCGGCTTCTCTCAAGGCGCTGGCCATGTTCGACCCGGCGACGGCCACTCGGCTGGCGAAAGGCGTCATCGAGGAGGCGATTCGGGGCGACTCCGACCCGGTTGTGGTTCCCGTCGCGTTGGAACTGGTGGGCCGGCGAGGCAAGGAGGGGGAATCGACGCTGGTACGAATGCTGATCGACGAGTCGCTGTCCGGCGAACTGCGCCGCCGAGCTGCTCTGATTCTGTCCTACTCGCCGCACGGAGCCCGGCGGCTGCTCGAGCTGGTCCAGCAGAAGAAACTCGATGATCAGTGGTCGCGCACGCTGCTGGCTCTGATGGCCAACCATCCCGATGTCAAGCTGCGAAAACAGGCTCGCCAGCAGCTTCGGCAGCTCGGCGGCATCCAGCACCGCCTGGTCGACTTCGACGCCGTGCTGGCCCGACCTGGTAGCGCCGCGGCCGGACGAAGAGTCTTTTTCGCCTCGAGTGCCGGCGGAACGGCGTGCGGAAGTTGCCACCGAGTCCAGGGGATCGGCGACGTCGTCGGCCCCGACCTGTCGACCATCGGAACCAAGTACGGCAAACGGGAACTGCTGTTCCACATCACGCAGCCCAGTGCCGTTATCAATCACAACTACACCGGCGAAGTGCTCCAACTGGAAGATGGGCGCGTCGTCAGCGGTATCGTGGTGGTCGGCGGAGACGGAAACGTCGTACTCAAGACCACTCAAGCCGAGCGGTTGAAGCTGGCCGAAGACGAAATCGTGGCTCGTAAGACACTCGACGAATCGGTCATGCCCAACAACCTTTGCGATACGCTCAGCGACCAGCAATTGGCCGATCTCCTGGCGTTTCTCGCCCAGCTCCGAACCCCCGTCATCGAAGTCCGCCTGGCCCGGGTACTCGGCCCGGTCTCTCCGCACGTCACCCTCGCCGCGCCGCCGCCATTCGACTTTTTGCGTCCCGTGTCGGACCCGGCCGGTGCCAAACGCCACTGGCACACGGTACAAGGCGACCGCGACGGGCGCCTGCGACTGCCGCCGCCCGAGCCGACCGCTGCGCAACAATATGCCTGGCTGGCCGTGGAACTCGAAAGCGATGTGGAACAGGAAGTCCGACTGACGCTTTCCGCTGCAGGGGCCGTCGAGGGTTTTCTCAACCGGAGCCACATTCCCATCCGCCACCACGGTTGGCTGCCTCCCAAGACGGCGTCTCGTTCGTGGGAAGATGCTCGCCAAGGGACCTTTGTAGCTCCGCGAGGCCGTTCCATCCTGTGGCTGCGCATGACGCTGCAACCAGAGCCGCGTCAACTCTCGCTGACACTGGTTCCCACTCGCCCCCATCAGTTGAAGGTGCGGGAATAGCGTTGCCGGTCGAATGACGCGCGCATAAGAGAAAAGGGATCTTACGGAGGCACTGCGACACGGAGGAGAAGGGATCGAATCTCTTAGAGCCTGTAACGAAACCCGCCGCGCCGCTTTCCGGCCTCGGGCGTGTTGCTTGCGGCATGGAGTTTTGTGACAGCCTCTTAGTTCGCAACATCTGTGCGCCGTGCGCAGATCGTGCACGGGCGTTCGGCTGTCACGTCCACCCCGACCGCCTCCAGCCTGCCGCCTCCAGCCTGCTATTCGATGCGTTCCATCAATACCCAACGGACATCGATGGCCGATGGTCCCGGAATCTGCACAGCGCGCAGGGTCAACGTGGCCCTGCCTTGAGAGAGTTCCATCTCGGGCATTTCCAGGGGCCGGAAGTCCTTGACCAGCGATTCGCCTCCCCGCGCTGCGCGGTCGGCTTCCGCGCCGACGAGCGGGGGCTCATGAGCTTTCCGCACCGTCACTTGTGCCGCCACGTCGCCGACCGACAGTTCGATCCGGCAACCGACATTTTCCGGTGCGCAGGTGTAATACAGTACCGGCCGATAGCGGCCTGCCTTCATGACTTCCACATCCCAGGTGATGCGGTCGTCGGTCGATCGCCAGTTGGTGAAGTACGAGCAGTTGGGAGCTCGAGCACTGCGGCGAACATTGCCGTGAGGCCGGCCGTCGCGAGCCGGCAACCACGTCAGCCGGTGCCCTGCCCCGATGGGAAATGGACGGGAGTCCTCCGGCATCATCTCCGAGAGTACCTCCTGTTTCCACCGCGCGACTTCCCGCCGCAATGCTTGAGCGATCTTCGGGAATCGGCTCGCCACGTCGGTGGTCTGGCCGGGATCTTCGACCATGTCGAACAGGGCGCCTCGCGGATCAAGTCGATACCGCTGAGTCCTCACGCTGACGCGCCCGCGCCAGTGCGAGAAGATCCGCCGTCGCTGCAGCGAATCCGGAACCGGTTTGTCTTCGAGCAGTGCCGTCAGATCACATCCGTCGAGCGGTTTGCGAGTATTGCACGGAATTCCGGCGAGCGACGTCAGGGTAGGCAACAGGTCGATCGCCGCGGCAATCCGATCCGTCTTTCGGCCGGCCGGTAAGCTTCCGGGCCAGCGGATGAAACAGGGCACCCGCACTCCACCTTCGTCGACCGAGCCTTTCCGTCCTTTCATTCCCCCGTTGTAACGCCAACTGTTGGGCCCGTTGTCGGAGAAAAACACGACGATCGTATGGTCGGCAATCTCCAGCCGGTCGAGGCACTGCAAGATGCGACCGACGTTCCAGTCGATGTTCTCGTTCATCGCCAACACGCACCGCGTCTTCTCGAGGCTCTCCTTGTTCGGATCGCGGTGCCGCAGTTTGATCTCGGCATCTTTGAACTTGTCGTAGAACCGATCGGGCACTTGAAAGGGTGAATGGGGAGTATTCATCGGCAAGTAGCAGAAAAACGGCTGTCCGCGATGTTGCTCGATGAAGGCGATCGCGTGGCTGGTCAGATCGTCGATGATGAATCCCTTGCCTCGTGTGAGCTGGTTGTTGTGCTCCAGAATGGGATCGAAATAGTGCCCCCAGTGTCCCGATGTAAAGCCGTAATACTCGGTGAAGCCTCGAGCGTTGGGATGGTAGGGGAACTGCGTGCCGTTGTGCCATTTTCCGAACGCGCCGGTGGCGTAACCGGCTTGGTGAAACAGGTCCGCGATCGTTTGTTCATCGAGGTCGAGTCGTTCGCCGCCCGAGGTCACGTTGCGCACGCCACCTCGCGGGTGATAGCGGCCGGTCAGGAACTCGGCGCGAGTCGGCGAGCAGACCGGGCATACGTAGAATCGATCGAGCGTGACTCCTTGGCGGGCGATCGAATCGATGTTGGGGGTGTGCAGATTCGTGTTCCCGGTGCAACTCAAGTCCCCCCAGCCCATGTCGTCGGTCAAGATGACGACGACATTGGGAGGCCGCCGCAATTCGGCCTTCCGCGTCTCCGCAGCCGGCGCGTGCGGCCCGATGGCAGCCAACCCAAGGAAAAGGAGCATGATCCGATGTGTGCGAGTCGACATGGCCACGGTTCCTGTTGGATGAACTGGAGGACGGATTAGATTCTTCGAATCTGTAACAAAATCCGCCGCGCCGCTTTCCCGCCTCGGGCGTGTTGCTTGCAGCTCGGAGTTTTGTGACAGCCTCTTACTTTATCACATCTACGCGCCGTCCACGCATCGTGCACTGGTTTTCGGTTGTCACCACCACCCCTACGGCCTCCGGTCTCCCGCCTCCAGCCT
Organism: Pirellulaceae bacterium; assembly: GCA_026989685.1. GTDB lineage: Bacteria > Planctomycetota > Planctomycetia > Pirellulales > Pirellulaceae > S141-3. Next base: position 7,588 of record JALSIV010000289.1, read on the forward strand.
TGCGGGCGCAGCCCGCGTGAGGGAAACCTCGGACTATTCGACTGCCTCGAGCTTGGCGGTGAGGGTCACGAACCGTCGACCGCGACGCACAGTCAGTTTGACGGTATCGCCGATCTTGTGAGCTTCAAACGCATCGAGCAGATCATTGAGCGACTTGACAGGCTGATCGTCGACCGCCGTCACAATATCTCCCACGATGATCCGCCCGAATTCGTCGCGCATGGTGGGGCGCAATCCGGCTTTGGCAGCGCTGCTGCCGGGAGCCACGTTGATCACGAGCACACCTTCCACGTTGATCCTCCAGCGGCGCAGCAAACCGTCGGGAGCCCAGTCCACATTGAGTCCGGGCCGGATCAGGTGACCGTGATCGATGAGCTGCGGTACCACTCGGCGGACGGTGTCGACGGGAATGGCGAAACCGATCCCGGCATAGGCTCCCGAGGGACTGAAGATCGCCGTATTGACGCCGATCAGCCGACCGGCGCTGTCAAGCAGCGGGCCTCCCGAATTGCCCGGATTGATCGCGGCATCGGTCTGGATCACGTTGCGGATCCTCCTCCCCGAGTCCGATCGGATGACTCGACCGACCGCACTGACGATGCCGGTGGTCAGCGTGTAGTCGAGACCGAACGGATTGCCGATGGCAAACGTTTTCTGACCGACCCGCAGGTCGGCCGATGTTCCGAGAGGAAGTGGCACCAGTGCGGACAGCTTGGCGGCCGGCGCCTTGAGTCGCAGCACGGCGAGGTCCTTGTCAGGGGCCGCTCCGATCAGATCGGCCTCGAACACGGAGTGATCGGAGAGCCCCACCACAAAACGGCTGCCTTCCTTGACCACGTGGAAATTGGTGACGACGTGCCCCTGACTATCCCAAATGAAGCCGCTGCCCGTGCCGGTCTCCACCTCCCGCAGATCGAGAAAGAAGTCCCGCTGCAGAGCATGCGTCGTGATGTGGACAACGGCGGGAGAAGCATGTTCGAACAACTCGATCGTCGCTCGTTCGTCCTCGGCCAGGTCGCCTCGGGGAACCACGGGAGGCGGAGGCGCCGCTGGCGGACGAACGACTCTGAGCCGATTGACCAGCACGACCGCTGCCACCAGCAGACCCAGCAGCAGGATATATCCCGGCCACGATCTTCGCGTTGGTTGGCGAGGCGACGGTGGTGAAACGTAGACAGGAGAACTCATGCTTTCTGTGACAATCCCGCAAGTCCCGATGATCCGCATGGTCGCCCCGACCGACGTGAGGCCACCAACTGCGCTCGCCATTGTAGTGACCAACACCCTGGTGCGGGATGCGGGGGCAGGCTCTCCCCAAAATCCGCCGTCGTGGTTTGACACACCGCACATCGCAACGCAAGGTTGAGCATCACGGGGCTAATCCAGCGAAGTTGGCCGCGGGAATGGGGCAGTCGAAACGGTGTGCGGCAGCGTAGCTGCCATTGTGGATGAGGTGCATACGATATGGGCGCGACTGTCTTGCTTTCCTACGTGCTGGTGGCCGTATTCTTCGGGGCCTGTGGCCTCACGGCCGGATTCTGGTTAAGCCGCCAGAAGAAGAATGTTCCCTGCCGTTCCACCGAAGAAAATGATACCGCCAAAGAAGCATTGAAGCGGATCCAGCGGATTGCCGAGACGATGGCGGGCAACTTGCAAAGCCATCAGTCGGCGATTTCCGACGTCGATGGCAAACTGCAGAGCATCGATGTCGAGCACGACGGCGTCGACGCCGTCGTGGCCATCGTGGCGGAGCTGGTGGAGCACAACGCGACGATCCAAAGCCAACTGGCCGAGGCTCAATTCCGCGTGGATGAACTGGCTCGTGAAATCGAATCGCAGCATCAAGAGGCTCGCACCGACGCTTTGACCGGCTGCGCCAATCGCCGAGCGTTCGATGAGACACTCGACGCACTGCATCAGGACTATCTCAGCGGCCAGTTCCCCTACGCTCTGATCATGTTCGACATCGATCATTTCAAGCAGGTCAACGACCAGCATGGTCATGCAGCCGGAGACGAAGTGTTGAGAATGGTCGGGCGCGTGCTGCGCAATCACGTTCGCGGCGCCGACACGGTCGCTCGCTACGGCGGTGAAGAATTCGCCGTGCTGATGCCCGGCGTTTCCGTGCAGCAAGCCTGTTTCCTGGCCGAGTCGCTTCGGACGATCGTTGCAGCCCAGCTCGTTTCCCACGCCGACGGGGCATTGAAGGTCACCGCCAGTCTCGGCGTCGCAGCCGCTCTCGGACAAGAGAACTCCGGCCAACTGAAGGAACGAGCTGACGCAGCCCTGTACGCCGCCAAGAACAGTGGCCGAAACTGCGTCTATTGGCACGATGGAAGCCAATGCCTTCCAATCGACGGATTGCAGTTGGTGGAGAGCGAGACGAGCGAGGAAGACACCTCGGGGCTACCCACGATCGAGCTTTCCGGGGAGAACAGCGATCTGCCGATTACTGTCAGTAGCGAATCGCTCGACCCTCAGGACTTCGATCGAGAGATCCTCTACAACCTGCCCACCAAGACGGAACTCTGCCAGGACGTCAGGCGACGAATCGCCGAGTGGCAACGAGGCGGCCCCACCATTGCCGTCACGCTGGTGGAGCTGGTCAACCGCGACAAGATCGAAGGACGCTACGGAGCTCAAGCCGTCACCGCCGTTCTGGGAGCTGTCGCCAACGCCATCCGCCAAACGATTCGCGACATGGACAGTCTGGCCCGCTACACGCCGACGACGCTGGCCATTCTCATGCCGGGCGTCCGCCAGCAAGACGCCGTCTTCGTCGCCGAGCGCATCCGCAAGACGGTTCAAAAGACCGAGGTGCGTCTGTTCGGGGAGCGTATGCCACTGGACATTCACCTGGCCTCGGTGGAAGTCGTTGACGGCGACGATATGCAAAAGCTGCTTTCCCGAGCCAGCGAGGGTCTGGCCGAAAGCCGAGCAGGGATCTCGGCGACGCGGGGGAGCACTGCATGAGGCCCGGATGTCCCGTTCACGCTTCCCGTGAATGCCGCTTGGCTAGCTCGTCTCGCAACTGAGCCGCCAATTCGTATTGTTCCTTGGCCACCGCCTCGGCCAACTGTTCCTCAAGTGTCAAGCCGATGTCGAACGTCTCCCGCAGCGACTCGCGAACCTCCACCAGCCGACTGACCAGCTCGTCGTCATCGAACGACTCTTCCGCCTGGTACTCGGCGAAAAACGTCTTCAGCCGGCGCAGACCCCGGTTGACTTCGGCGATCGCTGTTTCCGGTCCGGTCGATTCCAGCGCGGAGAGCGCCGCCGCCTGAGTCCGATGGAACAGGACGAAGGGACGATATTGCTCATGGGAGAGGATCCACTCTTCGTCGTCGCTATTGAGTCGGCAAAAGTCCATCAAGGCCAGCGTATGGTCGGCGTCTTCCAAGGCTCGTTCGTATTCGTGCAGCCGGAGCCAGCAGACGCGACGGTGATAATACTGCACGAACTCTCGATCGATCTCCATGCAGTCCCTCTCGGACAACTCGAAGTCGTCCACCATCATCGACTCATTCAGCAGGTGCTCGTAGTAGGTCTCGCAACCGTGCGGCTGTTCGCCGTCCGGTCGTCCGGTGGTCTCGAGTTGGAGGACCCCCATCTCGATCCGCATCTGCAGTAATTCACGGCCGTCGGCCCCCTCCACACGGCGGACCGTGATCGCCTCGCTGTCATGGGCCCAACTTTGGAGAATATGGTCGATATGGTCCGGGTTTCGGTCAAAGGACATGATCGCGCATCCTGTCGAATAGTTCCTGCGTTGGCCGTCGGGGTGGATCGGGCCACCACGGGTATTATACCAGGATTCCACCCCGTTGGCATGTCTCCCGGTGGTCCGATTCGTCGCCCTCCCCGCTCCGCGGTCCGGTCTTGTCAGGGGGGCGAAATACGAGGCGTCCCGTGGAGCGCCCCCTTTCGCCGGCACGTCGCCCGCCTATCATGGTCGCATCAGTTTCGATCGGCGTATCGACGGGTCCACGGTGAACGAGAGGCGAATGCGGATGGACGAGCGGCGCGAACAGCAAATGGCCGAGGCGGAGGAGATTCTGGCGGACAGCCTAGAGAAACCCAGCTTCGTCAAAGGGTTTTCCTTCGGCGAGTTCCGCGCGGACTTGCTGCCGCCCTACCCCGATTTCTCGCGGTACGAAGGATTGGCGGCGCGCGTCGACCAGTTGCAGTCGTTCGCCCGGGAGTCGATCGATGCGGCACAGATCGACCGCGACGCGGAGATCCCCGACTCGGTGGTACAAGGCCTGGGCAAGCTGGGCGTGCTGGGAGCCTGCCTACCGCAGTGGGCCGGTGGGCATGGCTTGTCGCAAGTAGAGTACTGCCGACTGCTGGAAGTACTCGGTGGACACTGCGCCTCCACGGCCCTGTTTGTCAACGCTCATCATTCGATTGGTCCTCGAGCCATCGTGCTGTTCGGAACGAGGAAGCAGCAGGAGCGGTACTTGCCGAAACTGGCCAGTGGCGAGTGGATCAGCGCCTTCGCCTTGACCGAACCGGAAGCCGGCAGTGATGCCGCCAACGTGCAGACTCGAGCCGAGCCGTCGCCTGACGGCAAGTACTTCACCATCAACGGCGAGAAACGGTGGATCACCAACGGCTCGATCGCCCAGGTCCTGACGCTGATGGCACGCACGCCGCTGGCCGACCAACAGGGCTCGGCAATCACCGCGTTCATCGTCACGCCCGATATGCCCGGTTTTGAAGTGACGGAAGCCAGGATGGACAAGTGCGGCGTTCGCGGCACCGTCACCAGCCGGTTGGCTTTCCACAACATGAAGGTGCCGGCCGAGAACGTACTGGGGCGCATGGGGAAGGGTCTCAAGGTAGCCCTCACGGTACTCGATTTCGGCCGCACGACCTTCGGAGCCACATGCACAGGCGTCGCCAAAGAGTGCCTGCGGCTGGCAACGATCCATGCCAGCGAGCGCGTACAGTTCCAACAACCGATCGGGCAGTTCGAGCTGGTCAAGGAGAAGATCGCTTTCATGCGGGCCATGTCTTTCGCCATGGAGGCCTGTACTTATCAGACGGCCGCCCTGATCGACGCCGGCACGGGCGATTTCATGTTGGAAACGGCCATGTTGAAAGTCTTTGCCACCGAGGCATTGTGGCGGATCATCTATGACACGTTCCAGATCTACGGAGGTATGGCCTACTTCACCGACCAGCCGTTGGAACGCATGATGCGCGATGCCCGTATCAACTCGATCGGCGAAGGAGCCAACGACGTGTTGCGCGCATTCGTGGCCCTGGTGGGAATGCGCGACGTGGGCATGGATCTGGAAGCCACGCTGCACGCCCTGTTTCGCCCTGTTACCGGAATCGGTGTGATCAGCCGCTTCGCCGCCCGCAAGATCAGTTCACTCGTCCTCCCTCCCTCGATCGAATACCGCTCAAGCGCACTGGAAAAAGACGCCGGCGAACTGGCCGCACTGATCGGCAGCTTCGGCAGTCACGTGGAACGGCTGCTCCGCATCTACCAGACCGACATCGTGGACCGTCAGTATCAACTGGGACGCATTGCCGATGCGGTGATCGAACTCTACGCCTCGACGTGTGTCCTCCGCCGTTTGGACCACATCCTGGCCGACCATCACCTTGACGAGTCCGCCAAACAGCGGCAGCTCAAGATCGGCCGCTATTACCTGCTTACAGCTCGCCGGCGTATTCGGCAGTCGCTCAAGCAAACACGAGAGAACGACGACGAAGCGACGACCGCGATTGCCGATCTGGTGTTGCGAGGAGAAGGGTGAGAGGCCAACCGCCTGCGGAAGGAGCACGCCAATTCAGTAGCGGCAGGTTCGCCGAACCTGCCGCGGCCCTACTAACCCGTGTTCCACTGCCCGGCGCCGCCAACCAATTCTCCACCACGCCATCGGCCTCCTGCAACACATCGGTCTCCTCCACCCCGTAGCCCTCATTTCGCGGGAAATGAAGCGGCCTCACCAACCCGTTTACCATCTCGCTAGGCCGCTTCCCTTGCGCATCCCGACCGAAACTTGTGACAACCTGCTTCACCGGTCGGCTCGCGGCTCATCGAGCCGCGAGCTACCTTCCCGAACTTGCCACGACAGCATCCAATCCATTCCCCATTCCCCATTCCCCATTCCCCATTCCCCATTCCCCATTCCCCATTTCCCATTTTTCATTTTTCATTCCTCCCTCCTCCGTTCCCTCACAATCGGCGCCACCGGCACGATGCGTACGTCCCTCCGAGTTTCTCGGGTTTTGTTTTGGACAATTGCCCGCCGCGACGTAAGTTTTGATGAGCTTTCTGCATAGATGCCGCTGAGCGGGGGCGTTGGCATTCCGGCGGCACCTGGCGAACCCAAAGGTAACACGACAAGCAACATGGGGACCGCACCGCCACGCATACACGTTTCCCGATGGTGGCTGCTGACAGCGGCCATTGTGATGTCGCTGGTACTGAGTATCGGTGAAGCGATCTGGTTGCGCGCCGGGGGCTTGGGCGTGGCTTTGATCGTCGCGTCCCACCTGGCGGGAGCCGGATGTTTCCTGGCCGTACTCCTGGCCTGGCGCGGCATGGCTTCTCGCGAGTTGTGCGAGCGGGTCCGTTTGCTGGCATCCGAGGACTTGTCGCGGCTATCGCCGCAGGAAGCCGGCGGCTTGAGCGCGTTTGCCGGACCGACGCAATGGGAGGAGGTGGTGGTCCGTCTGCGAGAGTTCGTGGTCGCGGCGGCTCAGAAATTGGAGGATGCCGGGCAGGCGCAAGCCAGTTCGGAGATTCGCGCTCGCCGGGCTCGAGCCGAGCGGGATCGGCTGGCGGTCATCCTGGCCGGACTCCCCGACCCGCTGCTGGTGATCAACGACTACGAGGAGATCGTGCTGGCCAACCTCTCCGCCGCCAGCGTGTTCGGCGTCGACGTCCAACAGTTTGGCAGCGACGTTCAAGTGAAGGTCGACCAGTCACTCGATTGCCCGGCCGCCGTGAAATTATTGAAGGATGTGGTGCGCCGCAGGACCTTGACGCAACGCACGGCGGAGTTTTCCTGGCGGGACGGGTTCGGCCACGAGCGATGGTACCGGGTCATCTGCCGCAATCTGGATGTCGCCGCCGAAAGTCCTCATGGCATGCGAGGCGCGGTCGCCATTTTCAACGACATCACGGTGCAGAAGGCGATCCAGCGTCGCAACGCCGAATTCGTCTCTTCCGTCAGCCACGAAATGAAGACACCGCTGTCAGGAATCAAGGCGTACGTCGAACTGCTGGTCGACGGCGATGCCGAGACGCCGGAGGAGCGGGAGGAGTGTTTGGAGGTCATCAACGGGCAGACCGATCGATTGCAGCGTCTGATCGACAACATTCTCAATTTGGCTCGTATCGAATCGGGAGTGGTCGACGTCCGCAAGGATCGCCATTCCCTCAACGAGATCCTGGAAGAAGTGCACGGCATCGTGTTGCCTCAAGCCGAACAGAAGGAAATCGACTTCCAACTCGACCTCAGCCCGATGTACCTGGGAGTGATTGCCGATCGCGATCTGCTGCTGCAGGCGGCGATCAACCTGGCATCCAACGCGGTCAAGTACACGCCGGTGGGCGGCAAGGTCGTGCTCCGCAGTCGTTTGGCGGCTCAAGAGGTCTGTTTCGAGGTCGAGGATACGGGAGTGGGCTTGAGCGAAGAGGATTGCCAGCGGATCTTCGACAAGTTCTACCGAGTCAAGAAGGACCAGCAGATGGCCAGTGGAACCGGGCTGGGACTGCCGCTCGCCAAGTACATTATCGAAGACGTTCACGGTGGGCGACTGGAAGTGCGAAGCCTGATCAACGTCGGTAGTACGTTCAGCGCCGTGCTGCCCGGTGCCGGCGCGATGAGTGAATGACGGGAGTTGGTCTGCATGGGCAAGAGGAGCTGATCACGATGGCGACCCATTCATCCGGCGAAGGAAAGTGCATCCTGCTGTGCGACGACGAATTCCACATCCTCCGCGCTGCCGAATTCAAGTTCCGCCGAGCCGGCTTCGAAGTGTTGTGCGCAGCGGACGGGATCGAGGCGCTGGAGCGGATCGAGGAACGGGTTCCCGACGCAATCGTCACCGACTGCCAGATGCCTCGCATGAATGGGCTCGAGCTGATTGCACGTCTGCGCGAAGATGAGCGGACGCGGCGCGTTCCCATCTTGATGTTGACAGCCAAAGGGTTCGAGTTGGCCGCCGATGAGCTGTGTGATCGGTTCCATGTGGCCGGTGTCGTGGCCAAGCCGTTCAGTCCGCGAGAGTTGCTCCGGCGGGTCGAAGATCTCGTCTCGACCGCCCTGTTGAATGAATCGACCTGAGTGCGGGGAGAGCGGGAGCGATGAAGTTGCCGAGCGAAGTCTTCGGGCAGGTTGTGGTCGTGCATACTCCCAAGGAGATGCACGAGGACAATGCCGACTTGATCGAGAGTTTCCTCACCACGATCGATCAGACCAAGATCGTCCTGGACATGGACGGCACCGAGACGATCGACAGCAGCGGCCTGGCCATGCTGCTCGACGTGCAGGAGATCCTGCAAGGGCGAGACGGCCAGTTGAAGGTGTGCACCGCCAACCACTCCAACCGCAAGATTCTGGAAATCACTCGGCTCGATGAGCACTTGGAAGTCTACGAGAGCGTGATCGACGCCGTCCGAAGTTTCGCTTAGGCCCAGGAGTCTCGCTCGATGACGACCTCCGTCACCACGCCTCGCCGCCTCGGCGATCTGTTGATCGAACGGGGCTACATCACCGCCGAGCAGCTTCAGCAGGCGCTGCAGCATCAGGCCGAGGCGGGCAATGTGCGGCTGCTGGGCGAGATTCTGGTCGACCTGGAGGTCTGTAGCGAAGACGAGATCACCGAGTGCCTGGCGATCGAGTTCGGCATTCCCTATGCGAAACTCGAGCCGCGGTTGCATGACCCGAAGGTGGTCGATCTGCTGCCTCGCGAGTTCATGGAAAAGCACGTGGTGCTGCCGTTGTTCTGCGTCCGCGACGTGCTCACGGTGGCGGTCGCCGAGCCGGCCAACGTATTCCTGCTGGATGAACTGCGCCAGACGAGCGGCAAGCAGGTGCAAGTGGTCGCCGCCACCGCTCGCGATATCCGCCGCATGTTCACCACGCTGCCGGACTCGAAGGTGTTCGTGATCGACGACATCATCGAGGATTCGGAGCAGGCCGAAGTCACGTTGGTGGAAAACGCCATCGAGGATATCGGCGACGTGGAGGAGATCGCCGGCCAGTCTCCCGTGATCCGGCTCGTCAACTACATCATCTACCAGGCCGTGTCGGAAGGCGCCAGCGATATCCACATCGAGCCGGCCGAGCGCTGCGTGCGGGTGCGCTACCGGATCGATGGGAGGCTGTACAAGGCGTTGGAAGTTCCCAGTCACCTGCTCGGCGCCGTGACCTCGCGCATCAAGATCATGGCGTCGATGGACATCAGTGAGCGCCGCTTGCCCCAGGACGGCCGCGTTCACGTGTTGCTGCAAGGTCGCAAGATCGACTTGCGCGTCAGCACGTTTCCCGGAAATCGCGGCGAGAAGACAGTGATCCGAGTGCTCGATACCCGCAGCGTGTCGCTGAATCTGCGGGATCTCGGTTTTGCCGAGGACATCCTGTCGACGTTCCAGGAATTCGTCCACGCCCCCAACGGCATCGTGCTGGTCACGGGACCGACCGGCAGCGGCAAATCGACGACTCTCTATGCGGCGCTCAACGAAGTGGCCACCATGGAGAACAACGTCTGCACGGTGGAAGATCCGATCGAATACCACCTCTCGATGATCAACCAATTCCAGGTTCAAGAGAAGATCGGGATGACCTTCTCCAAGGCACTGCGGACGCTGCTGCGTCAGGATCCCGACGTGATCATGGTCGGGGAGGTGCGCGATGAGGAAACGGCTCGCACGGCCATCCAGGCTGCGCTGACCGGACACCTCGTCTTCAGCACGCTCCACACCAACGATGCCTGCTCGGCGATCACCCGGTTGATCAACATGGGCGTCGAACCCTATCTGATCAGCGCGGCGCTCAACATGGTATTGGCCCAGCGTCTGGTCCGCCGCATCTGTGCCCGCTGCCGCCAGCCGTACGATCCTCCCAGGAAACTGAAACGCGCCCTGGAGCGGCTGGGGGGAGAATCGGTCGAGACCTACTACCGCGGTGTCGGATGTCGCCGGTGCCGCAACACCGGATATGCGGGCCGAATCGCCATTCACGAATTGCTGGTGATCGACGATCTGCTGCGGGACGCCATCGTGGCGGGCAAAAGTGTCACCGTCCTACGGCAAATGGCCGAACAGCGAGGCATGATCACGCTCAAGTATGACGGATTCCGCAAGGTCAAGGAGGGAATCACCACGGTCGATGAAGTCCTGCGAGTCGCCGGGGACGCGCTGATCAGCGCCAGCTTGATGCACGGGGGAGGCTGACCATCATGGCATTCAGTTACACGGCCAAGGATGCGGGAGGCAACACGCTCGGAGGCACCATCGAATCCGAAGACCGGGAAAACGCCCGGCTTCGACTCTCCCGGGAAGGACTCCACGTCCTGGAAATGGATGCGGACGTCCAGGAATCGACATTGATTCCCAAACGAGTCCGCAAGAGTGACATCATCTACGCCACCAGCCAGTTGTCGGTGATGATCGATACGGGGATCAGCCTGGCCGAAGCACTCGACGGCATTGCGCAGCAAGAAGCCAACCCGACTTTGCGGCGGGTGCTGACGGAGGTGAAGGAGCGCGTCGGCAAAGGAGAGGATTTCTCCTCCGCGCTGGCTCAGTTTCCCCGCTACTTCGATGCCACCTACGTGGCACTGGTAACAGCGGCGGAACAGAGCGGAACGCTGGCGGAGATGCTCGACCGCATCTCCCACTACATGCGCGGCGAGCTGGAAGCGCGAGGCAAAGTGCGAGCGGCGATGGCCTACCCGGCGGTCATGGGCTTGTTGGCAATCGGAGTCACCGTATTCCTGCTGACCTTCATCATGCCCAAATTCACGCCCCTGTTCAGCCGGCGCGGCGTGGAACTGCCGATGGTGACTCGAGTGATGATGGATCTGTCCCAGAACATGACCCACTACTGGTATGCCTGGCTGGGGGGCGCCGCGTTGGCCGCCGGTTTCTACGTCTACGCCCGTCGCACTATCTGGGGCCGCCGTTGCCTCGACGGCGCCAAGCTCCGCCTACCGCTGTTGGGCAAGATCTTCCGCAAAACAGCGCTCTCGCGAAGTATCCGTACGCTGGGCACGATGATTCAAAGCGGTGTACCCATGTTGGAAGCCATCCGCCTCTCCTCCGATGTGTCGGCCAACTTTCACTACCAGCAGGTTTGGGAGGAAGTGGAGGAGCAGGTGACGCAGGGAAACCGAATTTCCGACGTGCTGGCTGAGAGCCCGCTGTTTCCCAGCACACTGGTGCAAATGATCCGGGCAGGTGAGGAAACGGGAAAACTCGATGTGGTACTGCAGAAAGTGAGCCTGTTTTACGACCGGGAAGTCGAAATGACGCTCAAGGCTACCACCAGCTTGATCGAACCACTGCTCATCTGCGTGATGGGGGCGGTGGTCGGCACCATCGGCCTTTCGATCCTGCTACCCATTTTCTCGCTCAGCCGCGTGCCCCACTGACCGGCTATCGCCGAGCCAACATGCGAGCTCGGCGGGATCGCTGTTCGGCCCGCAGTCGGGCCCGGCGACGAATCTCGCTCGGCTTCTCGTAATACTCGCGTCGCCGCATTTCTCGTTTGATGCCGCTTCGCTCTACCAACTTGCGAAAACGGCGAACCGCCTCCTGAATGGACTCCTTCTCCCGTACGATTAACTTGACCATCGTCCCTCCAACCCTGCCAAATCCAACACGATTTCCAACCTCCTTCGATTCTCGAAGCCAACGTTTGTCTGATTCGATGGTGACGCACCGGCCGAGGCGGCACGGTTGTCCAGTGCCTGTGCGAGGCGCTGCGGCCGTTCACCGGATGTCTCACCCCGGCGTCCGCTTCCCATCATTCGTCTTGTGCGGACCGCCTAGTGTAGCGGAAATCAAAACGGGTTGTCCAGGCGAAGGGCGGCCGGTTTTTTTTTCGAGCCCGTAACAAAACCCGCGGTGCCGCGTTCCGGCCTCGGGCATGTCGCCAGCGGCATGGAGTTTTGCGACAGCCTCTTATTCCTTTTCGGCTGCCCGCGCTCCCGCCAAACCCTCCCCGGCTTGCCTAACCCGGTCCCGATCGCGGCGCCTGGTGCCGGGCGCCCGTCGCGCCGATGGATCTAATCGGCAAAGGAGCACTCGACAGGCCACCGGTCGCCCTGCCCCGTTGTCCCGCCTCACCACGTCCGTCGCCCCGACCGGCAAACCCTGCACCCGCAATATTGGGGGACCCATGATTCGCCCAGCCCACGATTCGCCCCTCGACGTGGCTCGTATCGACGAGCTGGAAGCTCTGCAAGACGATGTGATGACGGAGCTCGATCGACTCAATGAACAGATCGAGGCACTCCTTCGAGAGCACGCGGGCGGGCGAGGGGAGCCGAGCAGGATGGCGTCCTGAGGCCGCCCTTTCTCTCACCGCGCGGGCGTGCTAGTTTACCGTCATGCCCCAACAGCCACTCGCAATCACGGTCGGACTCATCGGTCTGGGACAGATGGCTCGAGCCCTCGCCGAGGGCTGGGCGGGACAGTTCGATCCGCCGCCGACTCTGGTGGGCTTCGACCCCGACGAACAAGCCTGCCGTGAAGCTCGGCGACGCGTGCCCGCATTGCAGTTGGCCGCCGACGAAACCGAAGTGGCAATGAAGGCCGAGGTGGTCGTGCTGGCCGTGAAACCTCACGTGGTGCCGGCGGTCGCTGGCCGCATCGCCTGCTTTGTGGGAAACCGAAGTCGACTCGTGGCGTCGATCGCGGCAGGGGTCCGGCTGGGCGAACTCCAGCGAGCGTTGTCTTCGGACCGAATCATTCGCATCATGCCCAACACTCCGTGCCTGGTCGGCGCCGGCGCGGCCGGCATGGCGGCGGCGGCCGGCGCCGCCAGCGAAGACCGCGAGCTCGTCGAACGATTGGTGTCGGCGGTGGCCCGCTGCCACTGGCTCGACGAAGAATTGCTGGATGCGGTCACCGGCCTGTCCGGCTCGGGACCCGCCTATGTTTTCCTGCTGATCGAGGCTCTGGCCGATGGCGGCGTCCGCATGGGGCTGCCTCGAGACGTGGCTTTGTCCCTGGCCACTCAGACCATGCTGGGCTCGGCTAAACTGTTGTTGGCCCAGTCGTGCCACCCGGCCGAGCTGAAGGACCGGGTAGCCAGTCCGGGCGGCACGACCATGGCCGGCCTGGAGGCTCTGGAACGGCATGGCGTCCGCGCCGGCATGATGGCCGCGGTCGGCGCGGCGACACGTCGAGCGGCCGAATTGCGCGAGTCCGCCGATCCATAACCGTCTCCAATAGACAGTGCTGTAGTGAATTGACCTCCGTCGAGAAGCAATCATGCCGTCGATCTTTTGCGTGGTAGATGACAAGCACGTTCCACTTTACCGAGTGATCTGGGTATCCGATTTGCCTCACTTTTGCGGCGACGACGAGTGTGAGTGCGAGGGTCGTTACGAAGTCCGGCTGGAGCAGGGCGAGTCGGTGTGGGGAAGTCGTGAGGATCGCGACCGAGTACTGAGAGCCATCGAGGCCTGGCAGGGTGGCCTGGCCGAGGATGAAGACTGGCCCTAGCAGCAGCGGCCCAGGAAGAAACGGCCTCACCATGTCCCTATTCGAAGACTCCCGGTATCAGTGGCGGGAAACCTATTTCGTGGTCTTTCCCCGCTCCCGCCGGCCCGATCATCGGTCGACCACCGAGCTGCTGCAACGATTGGCCGGCGATTACGAGGTCACCAATCAGCGGTTGGATGCTCAGGGCCGCATCGAGTCCTTTACGCTGATCTCCACCGCCAACGCGGCCGCGATGGACGTTTGCTACCTGGCCGGGCCGGATGTGACCGAGCAGATCGAGCAATTCATTCGAGAGATTTCGGGCCAGCCGCTCGCGGCGCCCGACCAACAACGGGTCGACGAGCTGCGAAACTGTGACGCTCGCTTTGAGATCTTCCACTTTCAACGCTGCGAACTGACCGTCTCCGCGGAGGATGACAATGAAGAATGGCTCGACCCTACCGCGCTGTTCGACGTCATGCGCATCCTCAGCGATGCCTGCGGAGGCATCGGGATGGACCCGCAATCGGGAACCTTTGTGGGATAGCCGGAACGTAGGCTGGGACAACCGTGACTGCCGGAGGAGCCCATTCTCATGTTGGCCAAGGAAATCAAGCCGGGGGCCGTCGTCGTCTACCAAGACGCGCCGGTGCTGATTCTCAAGGTGACGGTGCAAACCCCGTCGGCTCGAGGCGCATCGACCCTCTACAAGATGCGCGGCCGCAACCTCGTCACTCGGCAAAAGACCGACATCACGCTCAAAGGTGGCGAATCGCTCGAGCAGGCCGACTTCCAAAAGCGGCCGGTCAAGATGATGTACACCGACCCGACCCACCTCCACCTGCTCGACCAGGAAGACTTCAATCAGTACAGCGTGACGCTGGAAGACGTTGCCGAACAGTTGCCGTACGTCACGGAGGAACTCGAGGGAATGACGGCGTTGATCTACAATGACGAGTGCGTGGGAATCCAACTGCCGGTCGCTGTCACGCTGAAGGTCGCCCAGTGCGACCCTTACGTCAAAGGAAACTCGGCCACCGGACGAACGAAGCCGGCGACGCTGGAAACCGGCCTGGTGGTGCAGGTTCCCGAATACCTGTCCCAAGGCGAGCGGATCAAGGTCGACACGCGCACCGGTGAATTCCTCTCGCGCGCCTGACGTCGTGCGGCCGCGACGGCCGTCGGTGAGCCCTGCCCGCTTGCGTTACAGTCTCATTTCGCAACGTCTGCGCGCCGTGCCCGCATGCTGCCCTGGCTTTCGGTTGTCACCACCAGTCCTACAGCCTCCGGTCTCCCGCCTCCGGCCTTGCGGGCGCAGCTCACGTTGGGATGGTCTCGAGCCCACGCCCCGAGAACTACCCCAAACGCTTGCCGATCGCGTCCACCACTGCCTGTTCATCGGGAAACGAACCCGTCTCCAGCTTGGAATAGACGAGTTCGTCACCGGCGGTGACTTCGAAACAGCCACCGGTTCCCGGTTCGAGCTCCAAGGAGCTGATCTGCTGCTTATACGTAGAGAGGATCTTTTCCGCCAAACTGACGGCTTTGGGTTCGTAGTTTCAAACAGAGCAGTAACGCAAATGGATTTTCATCCTCAACACTCCTTCTCGACTCTTGGTGGAGACACACCAGTCTATTTCCGGGTCTTCTTTTTTGCCGATTTGGTCGTCTTGGACGCCTTCTTGGCCTTGGCCGACCCCGACTTCTTGGCCGTTACGCTCTTGGCCTTCCGTTTGCGTTTACCGCCGAAAGCCGCTTCCCAGCCCGCTGCATACTTCTGATTCGTACCAACTCGCACAATCGTCACGATTCCGACTCCCCTTGATTGCAGTCGACGATTCACACTCACACGCACCCCAAGGAGCGGTCCCGCCCTCGTTGCCTCACGGCGGCGCTGAAAGGAAGGGCGCGGCGACCACAACGTGGAAGGAGCCGTGGCAAATGACACGGCTCCCAAGAAATGAACCTAGACGATCGCCCCGTGGCGGTCAAGCGGCCGCCCGCGGGACGGGGCCGGTGAGAGAAGGAGGTCGGCTATTTCTTCTCTTTGCGGCCGCCCACTCGCGGCAGCGCCATGAATTCTCGCACCGACTTGGGTCCCGATTTTTCCGCGGACTTCGGTTTGCTGCCCGAGCCGGGCAACCAGCCGGTCAGAGAAAACGCCGACTTCTTCTTCTGGGGACGGCTTGACGGCGCGGAAGCCGCCTTGCCTTTCTTCCACGGCATTAAGAACGACGTCGTCTTGTCGACGAAATTCGACGTCCCGCGCTTGACTCGGCTCCACGTGGACACGTTGGGCCTGGCGGGGTGCTTGTGAGCCGTCGAACGAGTCGTCTTGCTGGTCGAGACGAACGGCACCTTGGGGGCGGGGAGCTGCCACTTGGGAAGCTGAAACGTAGGCAGGCTCCAACCGGCCGACTTGGTCGATGACTGTGGAGGCTCGTCACCGACGCGAGCGGTCACGCGCTTGCTCGACTTGCCTCGCTTCTTGGAAAGACCCGGCAGTTGGAATCCATCGGCCGTGTTCGGCATCAGGAGGGCAACAGCCAATGCTGTGCTCAACAAACGGATTACGTTACGTCGCATCGTCTTGACTCCCTCGAAACCACGCGCCCGGCGGTTTCGCCTGCTTGTCCGTGCATCCCGGGAGACCGCCACGCACTCCGGCCTCCAACGCGGCGGGAGTGTCTCAAATCCCCGACACCGTGTCCAGGTCGGTTTGCAATTCGGCCGTCACGCCCGGCGACGATCCAGCATGGCACACCGCGCCCGCTCGGTCCGCTGCGTTCGCCGGGTCCACCTGGTCCACTCCCACCACCCACCCAGAGGAACTCGCCGCCTTCGTTGAACGGAGTCCGGCCGTGCCCTACAATCGAAGAGCCCTCGGCCGAGTCGCCGCACTGCCACCTCGGTCCCCTGCCAACCGCTCCGTGGGCCCCGTTCGAGTGGACGACGCTTCCCTTCGCCTTTTCTCCTCGCTATGACGATTGACCTGATTCTGGGAACGGCCGGTCACATCGACCACGGCAAGACGTCGCTGATTCGAGCGCTCACGGGCGTCGACACCGACCGCCTTCCCGAAGAAAAGAAACGCGGCATCACCATCGAACTCGGTTTCGCCGAACTGGTGGTCGGTCCCTACCGGCTGGGCATCGTCGATGTTCCGGGGCACGAGCGTTTCGTGCGCAACATGCTGGCCGGCGCCACGGGCATGGATCTGGCGATGCTGGTCGTGGCCGCCGACGACTCGGTCAATCGCCAGACTCGCGAACACCTCGACATCCTCCGCATGCTCGATCTGCCCGCCGGCGTGTTGGTCATCACCAAATGCGATCTGGTCGAGCCTGGTTGGACCGATCTGGTGGAAGAAGAGATCCGCGAGCTGGTCGAGGGGACGTTTCTTCAAGATGCGCCGCTGGTCCGCACCAGCGCGGCGCAAGGGGAAGGCATCGAGCAGCTCAAGGAAGTCCTCCAGCAGCAAGCCGCACAGGCAGCTCAAGTCCGTTCCCATTCGAGGGGCCCCTTCCGCATGGCCATTGACCGCTGCTTCACCATTGCCGGGCACGGCACCGTGGTCACCGGGAGTGTCGGAAGCGGGAGGGCCGCCGTGGGGGATGAGCTGGTGGTCGAGCCGGGTGGAATCGCCGTGCGCGTGCGAGGCATCCACAATCACGATCGCCCGGTGGAGGAAATCAGACGAGGGCAACGCGCTGCCATCAACCTGGCAGGCATCCACCACGAACAGGTCCGACGCGGCCATGAACTGGCGTCCCCCGGCCACCTGCGGCCCGCTCGCTGCCTCACGGTGAAACTCGACCTGCTGGCCGACGCCGTGCGCCCTTTGAAAAACCGAAGCCGCTTGCGGCTCCACCTGGGAACCGCCGAAATGATGGCAACAGTACGCCTGCTCGACCGCGATACCCTGGCGCCGGGCCAGACCGGTTTCGCCCAAATGCTGCTCCGCTACCAGGTCGCCGCCACCTGGAATCAACCGTTCGTCGTTCGTACCGAGTCGCCCGTGGTGACGATCGGCGGTGGTCGCGTCGTCGATCCCGATGCCCGACTGCTGAAACGGCCATCGGCC
Source organism: Pirellulaceae bacterium (assembly GCA_026989685.1). GTDB lineage: Bacteria > Planctomycetota > Planctomycetia > Pirellulales > Pirellulaceae > S141-3. Next base: position 25,353 of record JALSIV010000289.1, read on the forward strand.
CTCGACTTGGAATACCTGAAGCGGCGGGCCACCGGCGATTCGCGAGAGCGGACTGAAGCCGCTCTGTACTTCGCCGATCTCAACGATTTCCCCCTCGAGTCGCTGGCCTGTACCGCCGGCGTTTCCGATGCAGCCGCTGCCATCGACCAACTGAAGTCGGAACGCGTGCTTCGCGAAGTTCCGCTCACGGCAACCCACGTCTTTCGCATCCACCAAGCCCGGCTGGAACAACTGGCCGACCGGATCGCCGAACGAATGGCGAAATTGCACGAGACGCATCCGCTTCGCTCCGTGCTCGACCGGCAACTCGTGCTCCAGCCCTTCGCCCGCACGGTGCCCCTGCCGGTCCTGCATGAAGCCATCCGGGAACTGAAAAAGCGGGAAAAGGTGCGGGAGACGCCTCGAGGCTTGTCGCTGGTGGGACACGCCCCCAAACTCTCGCAAAACGAAACTCGGCTGCTGGAGTGGATCTGCCAACGTTATCGGGAAGCCGAACTCCAAGTTCCGCGTGTCGCCGAACTCAAGAACGAAGTCAGCAAAAACCAACAGTCGATTCCCCAACTGGTGGCCATCGCTGTCGCCGACGGCGATCTGGTGGAACTGGCCGACGATCTGGTCATTCACCGCCAAACCCTCCGACAGATTCAGCAGCGCTTGCGCGACGAGTTGGCCGGATCGCAAGGTCTCACGCTGAGCCAGATCCGGGAAGTCCTGGGAACGACCCGCAAATACGCCGTTCCCCTCTGCGAATATCTCGACAGCACCGGATTCACTCGCCGAGAAGGCGACTTGCGGTTCCTGGCTGCGAACGAGAACGGGGACTCGTAACTTGCTGGCCGATTTGCGCCCCAACAAGGAAAACACCAGTGCCCACTTTGCTCTTCCCCAATCGGCAAGTATGGCTGCCGGTGGCATTCGTGGCAACGATGTTGCCGCTCCTGGCGGCGCCTGCTGTCACCGCGCACGCTCAGCGAGTCATCCGGGCGACGGACCGCATCACGGTGGCAGGGCGGATTCGGTCGATCGGGCCGGGGCGTATCGAAATCGAAGATGAGTCCGGGAAGGTGCGATTGTGCCGTATCCAACAACCCGGTGAAGACGGCTTGGCTCTGCAAGGGGCCGCCGTGCGGTTTCCCGCCAAGATCGAAGTCCGAGGAGAACAAAGCCCTCGCGTATTGACTCGAGGCATGTTGGTGGAGTTCGACGTGAAGACCGGCTCCAGCGGGCGAGTCCGCGAACCGGTGACCACATTGCGTTGGCTCGACGGCCTCGAGCCAACCGTGGAAGTCCTCCAACAACCCCAGCGGCGCGGCCAGGGCGGCACCTACCGAATTGTGGCGGCCGTCGTGCAGTTGCGCGCCGGCAAGCTGACGGTGGCACTTCCATCCAATCGGGCCATCCGCCGCAGCAAGCTCACGGTGCCGCTGGACGAAAACGCATCGGTAACGGTGCGGCTGACCGACCTGAAGCGTGTGCGCGAAGGAGCCACCGTAGAACAAGCGTCGCTCGTAAAATTCGATACCGGTGACTGGGCCGTCGAGTCGATCCGCATCCTGTTGCCGGAGGCTTCCAAGGTCGACACGGCTCGCAGCAAAAGGAAGCGAGGCGGCAGCCCGGCGACTGCCGAAGACCGTTATGGATACCTCTCCGATCAGCCGAGTCCGCCTCGCGATGTTCGCTCCAGCCATTTCGTACTGCACACCGACCTCTCCGATCGTCAAGCCAAGATCCTGCTCGACCGCTTGGAAACCATGTACGGGTTGCTGGCCCGCTACTTCGGCAGTCGCCCCATGCGGCCGATCGAGTGTTATGTCGTGCGCGATCTGAGCCAGTGGAGCAGCCGATTGCCCGAAGCCGGAGCCGCCAAGATTGCAGCTCGAGCCGGAGTGACCATCTCGACCCGATTGGGAAAACAGACCCGAGCCGTCGTCTACGCCTGCGACAAGCCGGGAGTGGTCCAACACGAGGCCGTCCACGCCTTCTGCGCCCAGACCTTCGGCTCCACCGGGCCGACCTGGTATGCCGAGGGAATCGCGGAGGTGGGAAACTACTGGAAGAATGACAATCCCCAGGTCGATGTCCCGGCGGTGGTGATCACCTACCTCAAGACCACTCAGCGAAAACCGCTGTCCCAGATCGTGGCCCCCGGACAAATCACCGGCGACTCGTGGCAAGCCTACGCCTGGCGATGGGCGCTGTGCCATCTGCTGATGAACAACCCCAACTATGCGCCCCGCTTCCGCTCGCTGGGCGTGCGACTGATGCGAGGCGAAAAGGGAGTCAGCTTCGAGTCGGTCTACGGCCCGGTGGCGTCTCAGCTTTCCTTCGAATACGACTGGTTCACTCGACACGTGGACAACGGCTTCCGAGCCGACTTGTGTGCCTGGGACTGGAAACGTCGCTTTCGGCCGATCTCGTCCAAGCCGCTGAAAGTCACCATCGAGGCTCGCAGAGGGTGGCAGCCCTCCGGAGGAACCGTCGATGCCGGCCGCAGCTACGCCTACACGGCCACGGGAACGTGGAAACCCGACTCGGGAGGGGCCGTTCCCGCCGATGGGCGGCCCGATGGTGTCGGAAGACTGGTGGGCATCATCCTTTCCGATTCGGGAGAACTGAGCCGGCCGTTCGATCTGGGAGAGCAGGGTCGTTTCCGCCCGCCGACCAGCGGCAAACTCTACCTCCGCTGCCGCGACGACTGGACTCGCATCGCCGACAACAGCGGGGCCATCCGGGTCGAACTGGTCCGAAGCCCCAGCGACTCCTCCCCGAAACCCTCGCCCTCGCCCCGTTGACCCGCCAGCCCGGCCCGGCTAAGCTATCATCGAAATTGCCGATACAGAGATTTGGCATAATCGATATTGCTTATTGTTTTCGTTTCTGCGATGAACCGAGGCGGAGTTGGTCGCTGATGCACTTGCGAGCGCTTGAGATCTTTTGCGACGTGGTGAGTCGCCGCAGCTTTTCTCAGGCTGCGCGCGAAAACGGAATGTCGCAATCGGCGGTCAGTCAGGCCGTGCATCAGCTCGAGACGGAGTTGGGGGTGCAGCTCCTCGACCGCTCGAAGCGACCCTTTGTGGTGACTGCCGAGGGCAAGGTCTATTACGACGGTTGTCGCAAACTGCTGCGTCGGTGGCGGGCCTTGATCGACGACGTACGGACGCTGCACGAGGAGGTCTCGGGGCGGGTCCATGTGGCCTCGATCTACTCGGTGGGGCTCAGCCACATCAACACGGTGGTCCAGCGGTTCATGATGCGCTATCCCAAGGCGAACGTGCGGGTCGAGTACCAGCATCCCGACCGGGTCTACCGGCTGGTCGAAGACGACCGCGTCGACATTGGCCTGGTGAGTTATCCTCGCGCTTCCCGGCAGATCAAGGTCACTCCGTGGCGTGAGGAGACGATGGTAGCGGTGTTGGCCCCCAATCATCCTCTGGTCGCTTCTCCCTGGATCGAGGCGAACGATCTGGAGGGTCGGGCGATGGTCGGCTTCGATCGCGACTTGAAGATTCGCCAGGAGATCGACCGGGAGTTGGCGGCGCGGGACATTCACGTCGACATCGTGATGGAGTTCGACAACATCGAGACCATCAAACGGGCGGTGGAGATCAATGCCGGCTTGAGCCTGTTGCCGGCTCCGACGGTGGTACGGGAGGTGGCGGCCGGGTCGTTGGTGGCTCGTCCGCTGGCCAATCTCTCGTTGACCCGACCGCTGGGCATGATTCGCCGGGCGGGTGGCACGTTGTCGGCCACGGCTCGGCGGTTTGTCCAATTCCTCAGTGAGCAAAGTCAAGTGGCATCGATTCCCGGGCTCAAGACCGCATCGGTTCTTCTCGCCCGGACCGGCCAACCTGCATCGGGAGTACTGGAATAGTGACGACCCCACATCGCGGCCGCTGGACGCGGCGTCCCTCTTCAATCGGCTTGTACGACCCGGCTTACGAAAAAGAGAGCTGCGGCGTTGGTTTCGTGGCGCATATCAAGGGCCACCGCAGCCACCAGATCGTGCTGGATGCCGACACGATCCTGCGCAACATGGAGCATCGGGGAGCATGCGGATGCGAACCGAACACGGGAGACGGCGCGGGGATCTTGACGGCGCTGCCGCATGAGTTTTTGCAGCGGGTCGCTCGGGAACGTTTCGGAGAGTCGTTGCCTCGAGCCGGCGAGTTCGCTGCCGGTCTGGTGTTTCTCCCCACCGACGCCGGCGAGCGGGCCTACTGCCGAGAGCGGGTGGAGCAGCGGGTAGCCGAATCGGGACAGCGGCTGGTCGGTTGGCGTCCGGTTCCGACCTGCGCCGAGCAGGCGGACTTGGGTCCGACGGCTCGCGCGGCCGAGCCGGTGATCGAGCAGTTGTTCGTGGCTGCCGAGGGGGACTTGTCGGGAGACGCTTTCGAACGACGGCTCTATGGGATCCGCAAGAAGGTGAGCAACGAGCTGCGCCGCGATCGCCGCTTGTCGCAGCGCGAGATGTTCTATGTCTGCAGCCTGTCGACGAAGGTGTTGATCTACAAAGGAATGCTGACGCCCGACCAACTGCTCCCCTATTTCCCCGATCTGGCGGCCGAGGATTACACCACTCACTTGGCCATGGTTCACTCGAGGTTCTCCACCAACACCTTTCCCAGTTGGGACCGGGCGCAGCCCAACCGTTTCATGGCCCACAACGGCGAAATCAACACGCTCCGCGGCAACATCAACTGGATGCGGGCACGGCAGGGGGTGGTGCAGAGCCATCTGTTCGGCGACCGGCTGGCAGATCTGTTTCCGGTCGTCGAGCCCGACTGCTCCGACTCGGGAACGTTCGACAATGTACTCGAGTTTCTGCTGATGACGGGGCGCACCTTGCAAGAGGCGATCATGATGATGATCCCCGAGGCGTGGCAGAAACACGAGTCGATGCCGGAGGCCAAGCGGGCGTTTTATGAGTTTCACTCCTGTCTGATGGAACCGTGGGACGGTCCGGCATCGATCGCCTTCACCGACGGCCACTACATCGGCGCGGTACTCGACCGCAACGGCCTGCGACCCAGCCGTTACTACGTCACCTCGGATGATCGGGTGATCATGGCGAGCGAGGCCGGGGTGCTGCCGATCGATCCCGACAAAGTCGTGCACAAGGGACGCCTGCAACCGGGCAGGATGTTCCTGATCGACTTCGAACAGGGACGATTGATCCCCGATGAGGAACTCAAGGCCGACTTGGCTTCCCGGCGTCCCTACGCCCAGTGGCTGCGCGAGCAGCGGATCGAGTTGAGCGAACTGGGGCTCAACCGCGAACCCCACGGTTTCGATCCCGACACCTTGTTGCCTCGCATGAAAGCCTTCGGCTTCACCACCGAAACGCTGCAATTCATGTTGATCCCGTTGATCCACGAAGAGCGCGATCCGTTGGGCTCGATGGGGAACGATTCGGCGCTGGCTTGTCTGAGCGACCAGCCGCGGCTGGTGTACGACTACTTCAAACAGCTCTTCGCCCAGGTCACCAATCCGGCCATCGATTCGATCCGGGAAGAGGTGATCATGTCTCTGGAGTGCTATATCGGCCCGGAGGCCAACCTGCTGGAAGTCTCCCCGCAACACGGACACCGGTTGCGGATTCCCCATCCGATTCTCACCAACGAGGAACTGGCGGCGCTGAAGCACATCGATCACCGGGGTTGGACCTCCCGTACGATCGACATCACCTACCGTCTGGACGATCCCGAAGGGGGACTGGTCCGGACGCTCGATCGGATCTGCCGCGAGGCGGAAGAGGCGATCGATGCCGGTCGGAGCCTGGTGATCCTGTCGGATCGCCGGGTGGGGCCCGACCGCGTCCCGGTCAGTGCGCTGCTGGCGTGCGGCGCGCTGCACCAACACCTGGTCCGCGTCGCCAAGCGGACGCGGATCGGCATCGTGGTCGAATCGGGAGAGGCTCGGGAAGTCCAGCACCACTGCCTGCTAATCGGCTACGGCGCCGATGCCGTCAACCCCTACCTGGCATTCGAGTCCCTCTGGCAGGCGCGGCGCGACGGACTCTTGGAGGAGCAATACGACACCGACGACAAGATCGTCGCCGCCTATCGCAAGGGCGTCGCCAAAGGGATGCTCAAGGTGATGGGAAAGATGGGCATCTCCACCCTCCAGTCCTACAAAGGGGCTCAGATCTTCGAGGCGGTGGGACTCAACGATCAAGTGATCGAGCGCTGTTTCACGGGGACGGCCAGTCGGGTGCAAGGCGTCGGGTTCGACGTCCTGGAAGCCGAAGGGCTGCGTCGGCAGGCCCTCGGTTATCCGCCTCCAGGCCGAGCCGCAGAGGAAGGACTGCCCAACCCGGGCGAGTTTCACTGGCGAGTGAACGGGGAGCGGCACGGCTGGGAGCCCGAAGCGATTGCCAATTTACAGATTGCCGCTCGCACCGACGATCGCGAAGCCTATCGCCGTTTCGCCCGGCACGTCAACGAAGACGCGCATCGCCGTTGCACGCTGCGGGGGCTGCTGAAGTTCAAACCCGGCGCCGCCGGCGGCCCGATCCCGCTGGACGAAGTCGAGCCCGCCAGCCAAATCGTGAAGCGGTTTTGTACCGGCGCCATGAGCTTCGGTTCGATCTCGGCGGAGTCGCACGAAACGCTGGCGGTGGCCATGAACCGGATCGGCGGCAAGAGCAACACGGGAGAAGGGGGCGAAGACCCGACTCGTTTCCAGCCTCTCCCCAACGGCGACTCCAAGCGTTCCGCCATCAAGCAGGTGGCATCGGGACGATTCGGCGTCACCATCTGGTATTTGGCGAACGCCGACGAGCTGCAGATCAAGATCGCTCAAGGCGCCAAGCCGGGCGAAGGGGGAGAATTGCCCGGGCGCAAGGTCGACGAGAACATCGCTCGCATCCGCTATTCCACTCCGGGTGTCGGTCTGATCAGCCCGCCTCCTCACCACGACATCTACTCGATCGAAGACCTGAAGCAACTGATCCATGATCTGAAGAACGCCAATCCCTCGGCCCGCATCAGTGTCAAACTGGTCGCGGAGATCGGAGTCGGCACGATTGCGGCGGGGGTGGCCAAGGCGTTCGCCGACCACATCGTGATCGCCGGCGATGTGGGAGGTACCGGCGCGTCGCCGTTGACGAGTATCAAGCATGCCGGCTTGCCGTGGGAATTGGGGATCGCGGAAACGCAGCAGACGCTCGTGATGAACGACCTCCGCAGCCGCGTCGTGCTGCAAACCGACGGCGGACTCAAGACCGGCCGCGACATCGTCATCGCCGCGCTGTTGGGAGCCGAAGAATTCGGCTTCGCCACCGCCCCCCTGATTTCCCTCGGCTGCATCATGATGCGCAAGTGCCATCTCAACACCTGTCCCGTCGGGATCGCCACCCAAGATCCCGAACTGCGAGCCAAATTCAAAGGCCAACCGGAGCATGTGGTGAATTACTTCTTCATGGTCGCCGAGGAAGCTCGCGAACTGATGGCCGAGATGGGATTCCGCAGCTTCGATGAAATGATCGGGCGGGTCGACTGTCTGGAAACCGACGATTGCATCCGGCATTGGAAGGCCGACGGGCTCGATCTTTCGGGATTGCTCACCCCGGCACCCCGGCCGCACGATCGGGTCGAGGTCCGTTGCATACGGACTCAAGATCATGGCCTGGACAAGGCACTCGACCGGAAACTCATCGAGTTGGCGCAAGGGGCCATCGAGGACGGCAAGCCGGTCCGGCAATCCCTGGAGATCGTCAACACCAACCGAGCCGTCGGAGCGACCTTGAGTCACGAACTGGTGAAACGCTGGGGGGAAGACGGACTTCCCGACGACACCATCCACTTCCGCCTGAGCGGGTCGGCCGGACAGAGCTTCGGCGCATTCCTGGCTCGAGGCATCACGCTGGAACTGGAAGGGGACGCCAACGACTACGTCGGCAAGGGCCTCTCAGGCGGACGGATCGTGATCCGGCCACCACAGCAGTCTCCGTTTCCACCGGAAGAGAATATCATCGTGGGGAACGTGGTGCTGTACGGGGCGACTCGCGGCCATGCGTTTTTCCGTGGCCGAGCCGCCGAGCGGTTCGCGGTGCGCAACAGCGGCGCGTGGGCCGTGATCGAAGGAGTCGGCGATCACGGGTGCGAATACATGACGGGCGGACGAGTGGTGGTGCTCGGTGCCACCGGACGCAACTTCGCGGCCGGGATGTCGGGGGGGATTGCCTACGTCTGGGACCCCGACGCCAGCTTCCTGACGCGATGCAACCTGGGCATGGTCGAGTTGGAACGCGTCGAACAAGACGACGATATCTCCGAGTTGTTCGAGTTGATCGAGCAGCACCGTCATTGGACCGGCTCCACCGTGGCCGATCGCGTACTCGATGCGTGGCCCAAGATCCTCCGCGAATTCGTCAAGGTCATGCCGATCGACTACAAACGTGTGCTGGAGGCGCAGAAGGCGGCCATGGAAACATTGACTTGAAGCGCAAGATACCGCAGCAGGCTTCAGGCTTCAGGCTTCAGGCTTCAGACTTCAGACTTCAGACTTCAGGCTTCAGGCTGAAAAACCGACTCCCCAGTCTTCGCCGACGGAAAGGCTCGTCCATCATGGGCAAACCCACTGGTTTCAAAGAATACCCGCGACATACGGTTCCGTACCGTGCCGCCGAGGAGCGAATCGGCGATTATGCCGAGATCCAGACGGCGGCCGACGCGTCCGACTTGGTGATCCAAGGAGCGCGGTGCATGGATTGCGGCGTCCCCTTCTGCCAGTCGGCCACCGGCTGTCCCGTCGACAACTTGATTCCCGAGTGGAACGACCTGGTCTACCAGGGACGTTGGCGCGACGCCATCGCTCGGCTGCACCGCACCAACAACTTCCCCGAGTTCACCGGCCGGGTCTGTCCTGCGCCGTGCGAGGGCGCGTGTGTGCTGGGAATCATCGAGCCGCCCGTGACGATCAAGAACATCGAGTGCACGATCGTCGATCGAGCCTGGCAGGAGGGCTGGATCGAGCCGCAGCCGCCGGCCGTGCGAACGGGCAAACGCGTAGCCGTCGTGGGGTCGGGGCCGGCCGGCTTGGCGGCCGCGGATCAACTCAATCGAGCCGGTCACGAGGTGACGGTTTACGAACGGGCCGATCGGATCGGGGGATTGTTGATGTACGGCATTCCCAACATGAAGCTGGACAAGCAGGTCGTCCAGCGCCGCATCGACTTGATGGCGGCCGAAGGTGTGAAGTTCGTCACCGGGGCCGATGTGGGGAAGACGGTCGACGCCCGCGAAGTCTACGAGAACTGCGATGCCCTGTTGCTGGCGACGGGAGCCACCCGGCCTCGAGATTTGCAAGTGCCGGGGCGCGAGTTGGCGGGCATCCACTTCGCAATGGATTTCTTGACCGCCAATACCAAGTCGCTCCTCGACCACGGTGATCCGTCGGCGACGCCGATCCACGCCGGTGGCAAGGACGTGGTGGTGATCGGCGGCGGAGACACGGGAACCGACTGCCTGGCGACGGCCGTTCGCCACGGCTGCCGCAGCCTGGTCAACTTCGAACTGTTGCCGAAGCCACCGGCCGAGCGAGCGCCCGACAATCCCTGGCCTCAATGGCCTCGCATCTACCGCGTGGACTACGGCCACGAAGAGGCTCGAGAAAAATTCGGCCGCGATCCTCGCGAATTCTGCATCTTGACCAAGGAATTTCGCGGCGACGCGGAAGGACGCGTGTGCGAGATCGTCACGGTGGATGTGGAATGGACGCGCGAAGGGGGGCGATGGCAGATGACGGAAGTGGCCGGCAGCCGGCGAAGTTGGAAGGCCGATCTGGTGCTGCTGGCGATGGGCTTTCTCGGGCCGGAAGATTATCTTGCCCACTCCCTGGGACTGGCTCGCGACGATCGGTCGAATATCGAAGCTCCCTACGGGAAGTACGCGACCAGCATCGACCGGGTCTTTGCAGCCGGGGACTGCCGGCGCGGACAGTCGCTGGTGGTGTGGGCCATTCACGAGGGACGTGGAGCGGCCGCGGCCATCGACGCATTCCTGCGCTGAAGGGAACCGAGGGCGGCGCTTCGCCGCCGGCTTGCAGCGGGAAAGGTTTTACATGACGGCACCCATGAGTTTCATGCCGGCCGCCTCGGCGATGCGGCGTCGCCGCACGAAGCGACGCAACGCACAGCGTGGCTGCTCGGGGTAGGCTGCTCCGTTCCTCACCGCCGCCATCACGGTTTCGTCTCGGCCACCTTAACGGAGAGGCCGACATCGGCGGCTGGCGATGCCGGGCTGCTCGACCGGGTGAGTCGCGCCCTCAGGCGCCAGCGGCCGACGAAGTCGTGGATCTTGAACAACAGCCGGTTGTCGCCTTTCTTCAGGCGAATGGGGACGACATCCTTGTCGTACTCGAACGGCTGCGGTACCAGTCGCTGCACGACCTTCTTCCCGTTGACGATGACTTCGAACATATCGTCGCCACTGACTCGCAAGTAGACCGTCTGCTCGCGGGGCGATTCAATGGTGGTGTAGGCGAAACCGGTGACGGAGTCGAGTCGGCCGAAGTGGGCTTCCAGGTCGAGGATTCCCGTGGGATTGTCGAGTGTGACGCTTTTCCAGACGGCCTTCCGCTTCCCCTTGCCCCGATAGCTGGCTTGCAAGTCGATGGTCTGCTCAGGCGGAAGGACGGTGCGGATTCCGGCTCCGCCGCTGTTGTCGAACGGACCGCAGATCTTCCAGTTGCGAATCAGTCCGGCCTGCGTGGTGATCTTGGCCAAGTGGGAGGCGATCAAATCGACTTCTTGCGGCTTGATCCAGTTCGCCCGCTTGGCGGCCATCTCGTCGACGGTTTCCTTCCACTGCGGGGGCGTCTTCCGCTGGGCCAGCACCCGCGACAAATCGTGGCACTCGCTGCAGCGGATCTCCGCGGCGGCGACGGCATCGGTTTGCAGCGGAAGGATTTTGCGGTCGTGTTCGCGGGCCAGCTTGGCACTCTCGGCTCGGCTGTAACTGGGATACTCGTCTTTGCCGGGAAGGTTGTCCCATTGGGCTCCCAGGTCGACCCACAGAGCGAACAGCGATTTCTCCTCATCGCTCAGCGGTGTGTCGGGAGGACACTGATTGACGGGAGCATCATAGAGGAAGCTGTGGCCGTACAGACGCCAGATCAGGGGAGACTTGCGAGCGAATCCCGGGTAGATGAATTTGCCGAGTTTGGCATTGGCCGCCGCGCTGAGATTCAAATAGGCCCGATTGAAGACAGCCGCGCGAATCGCCGATGCTCCGGTACTGCGCACGGCTGTGCGCTGGTAGACCAGTTCGTTGCCGTGCGACAGATCCAGTCCGCCGGCGGGTTCGCGATCGTTGTGGCAACGGACGCATTTCGACTCGATCAGCGGCGTCAGGTCGCGGCGAAAGTCGACCGTGCGTCGCTCTTCGGGAGGCGGATCGAGTTGGACGGGACCGGACCGCGCGGCCAACGGCACTGCCGACAGATCGGGAATCGTCGTGCGGTGTTCATGGCAACCAATGCAGACCCGCCGCTCGCCCGGACGGACCCAGGCCCATGTCAGGGCGTCCTGCAGTGCCATGCCGTTTTCGTCGAGTGTCTGCCAGTGCAGCACCGTGTCGGCCGGCACTTCGACGTAAAATGAGCCGTCTTCTTCGACCGGGACCTCGCCGACGACACGCTTCTGTTCGAAGTTGCTGATCGAATTCGACGAAGAACCGAACGAAGAGTAGCCGATTCCCGGAGGAAAGGTGCGGAAGAACGGGTCTTCATCGTTGATGCCGAAGCCCTCGATAATCCGTACCTTCTTGATTTGTCCCGGTTGGATAAACGCCTCCTTGTCGAGCTGGCCCAGATAGGCGTTGAGGCAGAGCAGCGTACCGGTCTTTTTTTCCGGTTCGATCCCGTGGTCGGGGACAATGCGAGGAACCGGGCGGGGTTCGACGAAGATCGGGTTGAGCGACTGGTAGCGCTCATCGTTGTAAACGGGCTGGCCTACCTTGCGGCGGTCCAGATCGAACCAGTAGATGCCGTATTTGACCATCGGTCCGTCCGGATTGCGGTATCCACTCCAGGCGGGCTTGGGAGACCATACCACCAGCAGTCGACCATCTTCGGTCGGATAGGGATCGCGGTAGCGGCCGCCCGGTGAATCGGGGCCGTATTTCTTCACATCGGGAGTCAACACATCCAGCGTTTTCGGATCGTCGGGGTCGCCGGGAGTGATCATGGCCAATTGGCCGCCACCGTAACAGTGGTGAAACACGCTGTCGATGAACACGATCCGGCCATCGGGCATTTCCCGTTGCTTCCAGCGAAAGCCACCGCGATGATTGCCCCAGAAGTCGATAAAGCCCGTTCCGTCGGGGTTCATGGTGAAGAAGGCGGAAGCTCCCGAAGTATGGAAACGCATGCCATGATGCTGCCAACTCTGAAAGAGCAGCCGACCGTCCCGCATGACGATGAATTCCGAGTCGGAACTTACGTTGAACGTGATCTGTTCGACGTGCGATCCATCGGCGTTGCAGCGGTGAGCCAGGCGAGCATGGTCGCGATCGTATTCATCCCGGTTGCGCTCCGGTGTCATCGCCACGTGCCGCGTGGAGGAAAAAACGATCCGTCCATCGGGCAGATAGTGAGGCGAACAGACGTCGGCCATGCCGCGAGTGATCTGCCGTTTCCCCGAACCGTCGATGTTCATTTCCCATACTTCCCAACCATCCTTGGCCGTCTTCTTGCCGGCGAACACGATCTTCTTGCCGTCCCAGGAGAGTTCCGGTTCCTCCACGCCGAAGAAATCCTCGGTAAGGACGGTGAGTCTGCCATTGGGCGCCGGAGGCGCGAGTCGAACGATTTGCGATCCGCGGACGTGAGCCGAACGGCCGAAATGGTACATGAACGGTTCGTAGTAGATCCCCGGCTGCCCGTCGGGCTTGTTGGGAATGCGGACGAAAATCACGGACTCGGCGTCGTTGCCCATCGCCGAGCTGAGGTCCCCGGCGATCAGGACTCCCAGGATCATCATTGTCAGCACGATGAAGTGCTGGTTTCTGCGACAAGCGTGAACGGGCGTCTTCATGGCGGGGTCCTCATTCTTCGCTGACAGGTGGCACCGTCGGTTGCTCCGGCTTTTTGGCCTGGGGCCGTACGGGTACGCCGGCGCGTCACGGATTCAAAGTGACTTCAGATACTCGACGAGATCACGCAGCTCGGCTTCGGACAGGTCGGAAGTCGAGCCGTGCTCGTCCTCGGGATTGAATCTGGTAAAGATCTCCATCAGAGTTCGGGCTCGGCCGTCGTGCAGGTAGGGCGGACTGTCCCACACACCAAGCAGTTGAGGCACATCGAACTCGTCAGCCGCGATCGTTTCGCCATTCGGCAGTACGAGATCGCCTGGTCGGCCTCGACCGAGTCCGACCGAGACGCGTTCGCCGGAAGTGAAGCGGCCCGGCGTGTGGCACTCGGCACAGCCCGCTCGCTCTTCGAAGATCTTCTTCCCGCGCAAAGCGGCTTGGCTGAGTCGGCCGTCCGGGCCGCGGTAGGGGTTGGGCAGGAGCGGGGTTTCATGGACAAACCTGGCCAGTGCCTCCAAGTCGGGAGGACTCAACGGCTGCCCGCGCATCGCGCCGCTTACGGTGGGCCCGCATTCATTGGCGCCGATTTCGGCCGCCTCGCCCTGCCAGCGGAAGGGAGCGGTCCCTTTCACTCCCCGAAAACTGCGGATGTTCTTGGGGTTTCCCAGGCCGTCGTCCTCCAGATCCCAACTGAGACCCGTGGTGTGGCCTTCGGGATGGCAACTGGCGCAGGAGAATTGACGTTGGAAACAGATGGTGGCCGAATGGAACAGGATTTCTCCCCGTCGCAGCGTCGACAACTCGGCAGCATGGCCTACGTCGATCGTTGAGATGACCTCGCGAGCGGCCACGTCGATGGCACTCACCGAATTGCCCAGATGGTTGGCCACATAAACCCGCTTACCGTCGGCGGAGATGGCGATTCCATAGGGGTTCGTGCCGACGGGAATCCGAGCCGCGATGAACTGGCGACTGAGACTGAGTCGCCGGCGGAGGTCGCCTCGCTTGTGCGGAGCGGTCTTTCGGACGAGTTGCAGCGCCTTCTTCAGGTCGATCACGACGACTTCGTTCACGCCGCCGCACGTGACGAAGGCCCAGCGGCCATCGGGTGTCACGGCGATGTCATAGGGATTGGCATAGTAGGTGGTGAACTCGTCCAGCAGCAGCATGACCTGGCGGGGCTCACGGCCGTCGAGAAACACGAAACTGAAACCGTTCGCGTTGACCCACCCCTGCTGGACCTGAGTCAGCGGTGTGAAGGGATTGGGATTCAGGTGAGCAACCATCAGGACCTTGGGGGAAACCTGAGCCATTCCCCGCAGATTGCTCGTCATTTCCATCGGAATGCGGTCGACCACCTTGCGACCGGCCAGATCGATCACATCGACCCACCGCGTCGGCGAATAGGCGTCGCAGGTGACGAACAACTGCTGGCCGTCGGCGCTGACGAGCAGATGGCGAGGATTGGGATCGACGGGAACCGTCGCCACGACCGAGAGCGACTGAGGATCGATGAGTTGGACGGATTCGTCCTTGCCCAGACACGATACGAAGATCGTGCCGCGCGGACCGACAGCCACGTCATAGGGTTGATTGGCGGTCGCCACCGACCCAAGCTTCTTGCCCGAGGCGGCATCCATTACCGAAAGCGTGTCGTCGAGTCGATTGGCGACATACACGCGCTTGCCATCGCGACTGACCGCAATGCCCACCGGTCCCTTCCCCGCGGGAAACTCGCCGGCGACCCGTCCCTGCTTGACATCGATCCGGGAGACCGTGTCGGCCGTCCGGTTGGCGGTATAGATCCACATTCCGTCGGGACTGACGGCCAGTTGGTACGGACTGCGGTCGACTTGGGCCATGGCCGAGCCCACCGCCAGCGAGCAAGTCAACACCGCCCACCCGATACAGCCGCATGCGAATCGGTTCATACCTGGTTCTCCTTCATTGACGAGTGTGCGTGTCCGGTCGGTTCGTGACTCGAGTCGACTCGTAACGGAGAAGACTCGTCTCCGTGGACGCGATAGAGAAACGCTCCCAAAGTCTCGCCGTCGTGGCGCGCCCGACGGTAATGCGTCAGCAGGGGACGCAGCGTGGGGATGATGTCTTGGCGAGGGACCAGGTCGCGATAAAGACGGT
>JALSIV010000290.1 GCA_026989685.1 Pirellulaceae bacterium
CGCCGACGAAGATGGCAAACTTCTCAATCGATTGCCGGGTGTCTACGGTGCGTCCCACAATGGCGATGTCGGCCAGATAACTGCGAGTACACCCGCAAGGGCAGCCGGCGACGCAGATCGAACAGGGCTCGTCGGCCAGTCCCAGCCTCGCCAGTTCCTTTTCCAAATCGGCAACCAGCTTCGGTACGATCCGTTCGGCCTCGGTGATGGCGCTGCGGCAGGAGGGAAGAGCCGGACAGGCTCGGGCGCCCCGTCGCAGCGGAGTCAACGACTCGCCGACCGCAATGGCATGCCGATCGAGTATGCCTTGGATGCTCGCGCGAGAAGACTCGGCGATTCCAGCAATCAGCAAGTCTTGGGAGGGCGTGAGCCGGACTTCGCCGCAGTTGTGGGCCAGGATCTCCTTGAGCGCGGCGGGCAACTGAGGGTGGTTGGGCCCGCCGATGCGGCCGTTCTCGACGGCCAGGCCCAGACTCCAGATTCCTTCGGGAGCTCGGTGCCAACCCAGGTGGTCGTGTCGGCCGCAAACGTGGACGCCTCGCGGTGCAGCCAGTTTCGCCGAGAGACGGGACTCGACTCGCTGGCGAAACGCGTCGAGGCCCCAGGCCGCCAGCAGGTATTTCAGACGTGCGCCGCTTCGCCGCGATCGGTTGCCGAAATCTCGATACACCGACATCACCGCGAAGATCGTCGGAAGGAGTTGTTCCAGTGGAACGAACGCGAACGGCCGAGCCAGCATGGGGACGCTGCGAGCGACCGATGGGATCATTCCCAGGCCGCCTCCCAGCCACATGTCGAAACCATTGATCCGCTCGCGTTCCACGACTGCCAATAGACCGACATCTTGCGCAAGCACATCGATGCAGTTGTCTTCGGGGAACGCCAACCCGATCTTGAATTTGTGAGGCAAGTAGCTGGGGCCATAAATCGGATCGATGGGGATGGGGCGAGACCTGGCATCCTTTCCCCCGTGCGTCTCGTCGGCCAACCAGATCTCGCGGTAAGCTCCGTCATCGGGCATGAAGGAAGTCGCGATCTGGTCGGCAATCCAGTGCAACTGCCACTTCAGGGGATCGACACAGTGCGGATCGGGACAGCACATTACGTTGCAATTCACGTCGCCCCCACTGGCGAACGTGCTCAGTCCCAGCTCTGCCAACTGCCGGACGATGGTCTTGAGCTGTCCCTTCGTGGCTCCGGAAAGCTGCAGTCCCTGACGGGACGTGATGCGAGGGCTGTCCAACGAGTGGGACTGCGCCAACTCCAGGACTCCCAGCAGTTGGCCGGGCGTGAGGCGTCCGCCGGTGGGACGCACTCGCAGCGTAAACCGGAATAGCGGCTGCAGACCTCGAGCCCTCCGGTGGCGGCGCTGATCCCGGTCCGCGTACTGGATGATCCCGTGAAACTTGAGCAACTGGGCGGTTCGAGGAGAAAAACAGGGGTCTCCCGTCGCCAATTCCTCGGCAATCGTCCCTCGCAGCGACCGACTTCGCGCCTTATTCGCCTCGATCGCCGAAATCCGTGGTTCGTTGGACATCGCCTGTTCCAGGGGTTGATGGCGGTGACTCGTGCCGGCCGCTCGCTCGTCTCCATCCCGCTGGGCCGGTGGCCGGATGGGCACCCTTCACCGGCGAGCATCGCGAGCCGCGGCGGGTCGAATGTCCAAGGCGGGAACCTGCCGCACAGCCGGATACAGTTGAAACACAACTCTACTTATACAGTTTTTTGCCGCCGATTGCAAGCGGACTCGACCAAGCGGCTCCGCCGGGGGAGGTCGCCGCGGGCTTGGCGGAATCGGCTGGCGACGGGAAACCCATCATGTACAGTCGCGTTTAAATGGTATATACTCAGCAAAGCCTCTCAAAGGAGGTCGATGCACGATGCATCCCCGGCAGGTCATGCCCTTTCGGCCGCGGGAAGCAAGTCCGAGCATGGGAAGCGGAGCGTTGGGTGAGCGGGGCGCCGAAGTGTCCCGGATCGCCGTGCTCTGCGTCGCAAGCCGCTGCACCACTTGAGCGGAGAGAATGCACGATGAGACGAACGCAGAACCGGGGTTGGTGGTGGGTGTGGGGGCTGATCGTTACGGTAGCCGGCGCGATGGGAAGTCGTGCCGACGACTCGCCGCCGGATCCGACGAGGTACCGCTCACCCGGCCAACTCGCCATTTCGGCTCGAGCAGGACGTCTTGCCGTGGCGGACCAGACGCGGCGGTCCGTCGTGCTGGTCGACGCCGACAAGTGGAAGATTGCGGCTCGAGTCCCGCTAGCGGGAAGACCGACGGCGGTCGTGTGGGATCCGGCCGGGTCGGTGTTGTATGCGGCCGAGCATGGCGCGGGAACCGTGGCGGTGATCGACGGCGCGAAGGGAGAGGTGCGGTCGAGGATCCGAGTGGGGAAATGGCCTGCCGCCCTGGCCGCTGCCCCCGCGAGGACTCCTCGTCGGTTGTACGTGGGAAACCAGGATCGTCACACCGTATCGGTTGTCCAATGGGACGCCAACGGCCCGCAGGTGGTGAAGGAGATCCCGGTCTCTCGCGAACCGAGTGACATGGAGGTGACACCGGACGGCCGCTATGTCGTGGTAGCCAACCTGCTGCCTCACGGTTCGGGATTGGATCCCGACTTGTCCGCCGAGGTGAGCATCGTCGACACCCAGACCCTATCGGTGGCTCATGCGGTCAAGCTGCCTCCGGGTTCCACCTTGGTGCGAGGCGTGTGTGTCGGTCCGAAAGGCCGGTGGGCGTATGTCGTGCATGGACTGGGGAGATTCACTTCGCCGATTACGCAGCTCGAGCGGGGATGGGTCAACACGTACGCGCTTTCGATCATCGATGTGGCCGAGGGGCATCGTCGGGCGACTGTGCTGCTGGATGAATTGACTCGAGGGGCTGCCGACCCCCATTCGATCGTCGTCTCTCCCGATGGCCGTTACGTGTGGATCAGCCACACGGGAGTTCACGAGGTGTCGCGTGTCGATGTCGGGTTGTTGCACGAGCTGTTCGAGGGCAACGTTCCGAAATGGCTCGTCGATTTGAAAGACGGCATGCGCGACAACATCTGGGTGGAGATCCAGCGGGACCGTTCCAAGATTTCCGTGCTGCAAGATGATCTCACGGCCCTGTTTATCGCTCGCGCCATCGAGCGTTGGCCGTCGGGCGGCACCGGTCCGAAGGGACTGGCGCTGTCGGCCGACGGGACGCGATTGTGGGTCGCCAACTATTTTTCGGGAGGCGTATCGCTCCTACAGACGGAGACGGGTCGCGTGGATACGACGCTTTCTCTGGGAGCCCAGCCCGAGCCGGACGCGGTTCGTCGGGGAGAGCGGATCTTCCATGACGCCACGTATGCTTTCCAACGCTGGCATAGCTGCGCGTCATGCCATGCCAACGAAGGCCGAGTCGATGGCCTGCGCTGGGATTTCCTGGCTGACGGCATCGGGAACGCCAAGGACACCGTGAGCCTGGTGTGGTTGCACCACACCGAACCGATGAATCGTCGCGCCACGGTGGCCACGGCCAAGGAGTGCGCTCGAGGCGGGTTGCAGTCGACCAACGGCCTGGTACCTACCGAGCAGGACGTCGAGGACCTCTACGCGTATCTGACCTCGCTGCGGCCGATGCCGAGTCCTCATTTGGACGAGAACGGAAGACGGACGGCCGCGGCCGTGCGCGGCAAGGCGATCTTCGAAGGCCGGGCCGGATGCGCCCAGTGCCATCCGGCTCCCTATTTCACGGACAGGAAGATGCACAACGTGGGAGTACTCAGCCCCAACGAGCCGGACGGCCGGTACGACACGCCCTCGTTGATCGAGGCGTACCGCACGGGGCCTTACCTGCATGACGGGCGCGCCGTGACGCTGCGGGAAGTGCTCGTGGAACACAACGAGAAGGGACTGCACGGCAAAGTGAAGGGTCTCAGTGAGCAACAGCTCAAGGACCTGATCGAGTATGTCAAGTCGCTGTAGGGCAAGGGACCACCGCCTTGGAGCGATCCCCATTCGGTCGATCGACGTTCCCGCGATGACGGAGTTGTGATCATGTCGGCAAGCGGTTTGCAACGGGTATGGTGGACGGGGCTGATGATGGCCGCTCTGGCCGCTGGAGCGCGGAGCGCTCCGGCGGAGCCGCCGGGACGACCCGGTGGTCTATTGGCCCGCATGCTCGAGGGTCCTCTCGGCGACGTCGAGGAGATCGTGTTCGCGGTCCGAGTTTCGGGGCGCGATCACTGGTATGTCAATTTCGGCTACTACAGTTGCGACTACGGACCGGGGCCCGAAAGAAGTTTCGGCAAGTATGCCGATGGTGTGTCGCTGCGGGGCTATGCGGATGGTGGACGGCTCTGCAAGCTGAATCTGCGCACCGGAAAGCTGACGGTATTGCTCGATGACCCGCGGGGAGGCGTTCGCGACCCGCAGTTGCACTACAGCGGCAAGAAAATCCTGTTCTCGTATCGAAAAGGGGGAACACCCACCTATCACTTGTATGAAATCAATACCGACGGCAGTGGTTTGGTGCAGTTGACCGATGGTCCCGACGACGATATTGAACCGACGTATCTGCCCGACGGCGGCATCATGTTTTGCTCCAGTCGCTGTCGCCGGTTTGTGAACTGCTGGTATTCGCGCGTCGCCACGCTGTACCGTTGCGATGCCGACGGCGGCAACATCCGCATGGTCTCCAGCAATAATGACCACGACAACACTCCCTGGGTGATGCCGGATGGACGTGTCCTCTACATGCGCTGGGAATACGTCGATCGCAGCCAGGTCCATTTTCACCACTTGTGGACATCGAATCCCGATGGAACGGGGCAGATGATTTGGTACGGCAATGAGTTGGGCGGAATCGCCATGCTCGACGCCAAGCCGATCCCACAAACCAATCAAATTGTGGCTTCCTTCTCGCCGGGGCACGGGGCTCCCGAGCACATGGGGCACGTGACGATCGTCGATCCCGACGCCGGTCCCGATTTCCAGGCGACGACGCGGCGCGTCTCTCGCAACAACCGCCTGTTCCGCGATCCCTACCCCGTGAGCAAAGACTGCTTCTTGGTGGCCAGTCGGCGCGGCATTTTCGTGATGGACGGCGAGGGGGAGACGGAATTGATTTATGAGTTGAGCAAGGAGGACAAGCAGAAGCACTTGGAGTGCCACGAGCCGCGTGCCGTGCGAGCGCGCCCGCGGGAACCGGTGATTGCTTCCCGAGTCGACTTGACGCGGGAAACGGGTGAACTGGTGCTGGCCGACATTTATGAAGGACGGAACATGGTCGGCGTCGAGCGCGGTGAAATCAAGAAGCTGCTGGTGCTCGAACAGCTCCCCGAACCGGTCCACTTTTCCGGCGGGATGGAGCCGATCAGTATCGGCGGCACGTTTACCCTCGCGCGCATACTGGGAACCGTGCCCGTGGAACCGGACGGCTCGGCCTATATGGAATTGCCGGCCCTCCGATCGTTATTCTTTGTGGCCCTGGATGAGAACGACTTGTCGGTCAAGCGAATGCAGAGTTTCGTGACGCTGCAACCGGGAGAGCGCGCTGGTTGTGTCGGCTGCCACGAGCAGCGTTCCCGCGTTCCCGGCATCCGCACCGACTTGATGGCGCTGCGGCGAGAAGCGACACCACTGACTCCGATCACCGATGTTCCCGACGTACTTGATTTTCCTCGAGACATCCAGCCGATCCTCGATCGGCACTGTGTGAAATGCCACAACCGCGACGACCGCCAGGGCGGCGTGGACTTGAGCGGCGATCACACTCCCAAGTATTCCACCAGCTACTGGACGATCATCGGGCGCGGGTTGGTGGCCGATGGACGGAACCAACCCTACGGCAACCGCTCGCCCCGATCGATCGGCAGTTCGGCCAGTCGTTTGATGCAGTTGGTCGACGGCAGCCACTACGGCGCCGAGTTGAACCAGGTGGAACGAAAAACGGTGCGGCTATGGATCGAAACGAGCGCCACCTACCCCGGCACCTATGCCGCGTTGGGATCGGGGATGTATCCCGCTCCCCTGCCCTTCCGAGCGCTGGCGGTGCGATGCGCTTCGTGCCACGACGGCGAGCCAGGGCCCGGCAAGTCTCACCTGCGACTCGATTTCGCACGGGCTCAGGCCAACTGCAACCTCACCGATCCGGAAAAATCGCTGTTGTTGCGAGCGCCTCTTGCCAAGGATGCCGGTGGCCTGCAAGCGTGCGGCGAGCCCGTCTTTGCCAGCCGCGCCGACCCGCTCTATCGGCAAGTACTGGCGGCGATCGAGCAATCGGCGGAGGCGCTGCGCGAGCAAAAGCGATTCGACATGCCCGGTTTCCGGCCGAACGAGTTCTACATTCGGGAAATGAAGCGGTTCGGCATCCTGCCGGCAAATCTGACCGATGATACGCCGATCGATGTCTACGCTACGGATCGGAAGTACTGGGAGTCGTTCTGGTACGTGCCGCGTCGGCCGTAGAGTGCAGAAAGGGGAAAGGCGATGAAGACGACCTCGCCATCCAAGAAATCGTACGACGTCGTTGTGATCGGGGGCGGGCCTGCGGGAACGACCGCAGCCACACTGTTGCAGCGTGCCGGACATTCGTGCCTGGTGTTGGAAGGGTCGCGGTTTCCACGCTATCACATCGGTGAGTCGCTCATACCGCACACCTATGGCACCCTCGACAGATTGGGGTTGCTTCCCAAGCTCCGCTCGTCCCACTTCCCGGTCAAACACAGCGTGCGGTTTGTGCAGCCATCCGGCGAAGAAGCCGATCCGTTCTACTTTTCGGAGACGATCGAAGGTCCACGGGCACAGACCTGGCAAGTGGAACGATCGGAGTTCGACCAGATGTGTGCCGAGAATGCCCGAGACGCAGGAGTCGAAATATGCTCGGGGGCCCGCGTCAGCGAAGTCTGTTTCGACGGGGACCGAGCGACCGGGGCCACCGTACGGTTCCATGGGAGTGAACCGGTGACGATCGGTTCGCGAGTCGTCGTGGACGCGTCGGGCCGGGCCACGGTGATCGGCAACCAACTGGGACTGAAGGAACGGGTTCCCGCGCTGCGCAAAGCGTCGATTTGGACCTACTACCGCGGAGGATTTCGCCGCGACGGTATCGACGCGGGCGAGACGACGATTTTCATGATCCAGAACCGGGGTTGGTTCTGGTACATCCCCTTGCCCGACGATGTCGTCAGCGTCGGTGTGGTCGCTTCGCCGGAGTATCTGTTTGATGAATCGCACGATCTCGACCAGATCTTCGCGCGCGAAGTGCAACGCGCCCGGTCGTTGGCGCGTTGGCTGCACGGGGCCGAACCGGTGGCTCCGGTCCGCGGCATCCGGGAATTGGCCTATCTCAATCGGGAGACCGTGGGAAATGGTTGGGTGATGGTGGGGGACGCCGCCGGGTTCCTCGACCCCATCTATTCTTCGGGACTCTACCTGGCTTTGGCCTCGGCGGAACTGGCCGCCGGCTGCATCGACCGGGGATTGCAAGAAGACGACGTGTCCGCGGAGACGCTGGGGCAGTTCACTCGGCCCTTGTGGGATGGCGTCGAGATCATCTGGCGTCTGATCCACGCCTTTTATCAGCCGTCGTTCAGTTTTCGCCGTTTCGTCAAACGGTTTCCCGAGCACCGGGCCACACTGATCGACTGCCTCGTTGGAGACGTGGTCAACAAGGAGATGTCGAGTTTTGTCGATGCCTTGGCGACCATGGTCGATCCGCCACCGCGACTGAGAATATGAAGTGTGAAGTTTGAAGTTTGAAGGAAGGAAGATCCGTGGTAGGGCTCTTCCTCCGCGCCTCGCACTCGCGTTCGCATGACGGAGATGTCGAGTGCGAGTACGAATCGGCGGCGGTGGTTGTCGACAGTTGGTGGCTTCGTTCGAAGCGCGATTGCGCCGATCGCTTATCGATCATCGAGCCATAGATTGTCCGTCCGTGTCGTCCTCCCCTCACACCTCCCCTTCCCCACTTTAGAAGGAGACGGCCACGGCACGGAGCGGCAGTCGGCCCAAAGTCGATTGACAGGTCCCCTTTCCCGATCTACGTTTGCCGGTAGGGTATGGGATGCGCGTGGAGCAGTCCTGATTCGGAGAACATCTTGCAAGAGAAGAGGGTAGCATGAGGGGCAAAAAATGGAGTGCGTGGCTGGCTGTGTCGGCCGTTGTGGGCGGAATCGTGGCTCTGGGGGCCGGTAGTGGCGACGGCGAGGAAGATCGGGCGCTGGCACGGACGCGGCGGCAGATCCGGATGCTCGATGACATTTACAAGACGGCGGTGGTTCTGATCACCAAGCACTATGTCAACGACGAAGACGACCTGCCTGCCGGAACCGCGGCGATCGTATTGTTCGGCGAGATCAAGAAGAAAGGCTGGCACGAAGTCAAGTTGCTCGATGCGGCCGGGGATCCGATCGATGACGAGAACACGGCTCAAGACGGGTTCGAAAAGGCGGCTCTGGAGAAGATGAAAGCCGGTTCCCAGTGGTACGAACAGCAGGTGACCGGAGAGGACGGCAAACGATACCTGCGTGTTGCTACGCCCATTCCGGTCGTGTTGGAAAAGTGCACGATGTGCCACGAGAACTACAAGGAAGCCCAGCCCGGCGAGGCGATTGGTTTTCTCAGCTACACCGTGCCGATGGTGGAGTAGCAGCCGGACTACCCCAATTCGGCTCGAACCAACGGCGTGTATTCGGGGCCCTGGCGTTTGAGAGAGCTGGAGTAGACGGCCACGTCGTTGACGTCGAACGTACCGGCGTCGAAGTCGGCGTTCTTGCGCAGCAACTGCGTAAGTTGTTCCAGTGTGGGATCGCCGCGTCGAATGCGCCCAAGCGTCAAGTGGGGATGGAATTGCCTGGGTTCGGGACGGATCCCGATTTCCGACATGGCCTGGTCGATGCGCTGCTGCAGCGCGACGATTTCGTCATGTCCCCTCGTGATTCCCAGCCAGACGACTCGCGGGCGATCGATATTGGGGAACGCGCCGACTCCCTGGCAATGAACGGCGAACGGCGGGAAATCCTCGACCAGCTCTTCCACGAGATGGCAGATCCCGCTGATCTCATCGCTGGGGATGTTTCCCAGGAATTTCAGAGTCAAGTGCATGTTGGCGGCGTTGACCCACTTGACGGGCGCTCCGCTGACTCGCAGGCGGTCGATCAAGTCGCCGGCCCGTTTGCGAACTCGGTCCCCCGCGTCGATGGCGATGAAGGTACGAATCGATGACATGGGCATCCTCGCGGAATGACAGGTGGCCCCTCCGTTCAAAACGCCAGCATCTTCTGGAAACGCTGCATCCGCTCGTCGAGTTGCTCGCGTTCGATTTCGCGTAGCCGGTCGAGGCTGAAGTCTTCCACGGTAAAGCTGGCCATCAGGATCCCGTGGGCCAGGGCCCGCTTGAGCGTCGCCGGATCGAACGCCTGCTCTTCGGCGATCGCTCCCATCATTCCGCCGGCGAAGGTGTCCCCGGCCCCGGTGGGGTCGACCACGCGCCGAGTCGGAAAAGCGGGAAGCACGTACGTTTCTTCTTCGGAAAAGAACATGGCTCCGTGCTCTCCCTTCTTGATGACGACGAATTGCGGCCCCAACTCGAGTACCTTGTAGCCGGATTCCACCAGGTTCTCTTCGTTGGTCAGCAGCTTGGCCTCGGCATCGTTGAGCACCAGGCCGTCGAGGCGCCGCAGCAGTTCCAATAGCGCGTCGTGTTCTTCCCGGATCCACAGGTCCATGGTGTCGGCCACGGCAAGTTGGGGATCGGTCATTTGGTCGAGCACTTTCAGTTGCAACACGGGCGAGCCGTTGGCCAGGAAGACGTACGGGCAGCGGCGGTAGGACTCGGGAAGCGTCGGCGAGAATTCGCCGAATACATTGAGATGCACTTCCAGAGTTTCCCGATCGTTCATGTTGGGCAGATACTTGCCTCGCCAGCGGAAGGTCTTGCCGCCCGGCACCACGTGCAGCCCACTGGTATCGATGCCTCGCCGCTGCAGCATGTCGGTGTAGGCTTCCGGCCAGTCTTCGCCCACCACGCCGACCAATCGTACCGACGTGTAGAAGCTGGCGGCATAGGAGAAATAGACGGCGGCGCCGCCCAGCACGTCCTCGCGGACGGCGAAGGGGGTTTGCACGGAGTCGAAGGCGATCGAGCCGACCACGAGCAGCGGCATGGCGGATGTTCCTTTCTATTCGGATCGAGGCTATTTGGATCGAGCGGGTTGACCGGTTTGTTTTTTCTGGATCTTGGCCCAGGTATCGCGCAGTGTCACCGAGCGGTTGAACACCAGTCGCTCGGACGTCGAATCGGGGTCGACGCAGAAATAGCCCAGTCGCTCGAACTGGTAACGCGCTCCCGCTTCGGCGCTTTGCAGGCTGGGCTCGACATAGCAGCGCCGCAGCACCTGTTCGGATTGCGGATTGAGCTCGTCTCGCCAATCCCCTTGAGCTCCGGGATTGGGGACGGTGAACAGGTGATCGTACAGACGGACCTCCGCCGGGATGGCGTGAGCGCAACTGACCCAGTGGATCGTTCCTTTGACTTTGCGCTGATTGGGCATGCCACTGCGTGTTTGGGGATCGTAGCTGCAGCGAAGTTCGGTCACGGCACCGCTTCGAGGATCTTTGATCACTTCATCGCAGCGGATGATGTAGGCGTAGCGCAGGCGGACTTCCTTTTCGGGAGCCAGACGGAAGAACTTTCGCGGTGGATCTTCCATGAAGTCGTTGCGTTCGATCCACAATTCCCGAGCGAAGGGGACGGTCCGAGTCCCCATCGACGGATCTTCGGGGTTGTTGACAGCCTCGAGCTGTTCGACTTGATCTTCGGGATAGTTCGTGAGGACGATCTTGATGGGGTCGAGTACGCCCATGGCGCGAGCGGCTCGGCGGTTGAGATCTTCCCGCAGGCACTGTTCCAACACATGGATCTCGATGGTGCTGTTGAATTTGGCGACTCCGATGCGTTCGGCAAAAGCGCGAATCGACTCGGGGGTGTATCCTCGCCGCCGCAAAGCGCAAATGGTGGGCATCCGCGGATCGTCCCAGCCTCGCACATGCCCCTCTTGCACCAGTTCCAACAGCTTGCGCTTGCTCATCACCGTGTACGTCAAGTTGAGCCGGGCGAATTCGATCTGCCGAGGGTGATGGACTCCGAGCTGGTCCAGGAACCAGTCGTACAGTGGCCGATGGTTCTCGAACTCGAGCGTGCAGATCGAATGAGTGATCCCTTCGATGGAATCGCTCTGGCCGTGAGCCCAATCGTAGGTCGGGTAGATGCACCACTGCGATCCGGTGCGGTGATGTTCGGCGTGCAGGATCCGGTACATCACCGGATCGCGCATGTTGAGATTGGCGGACGCCATGTCGATCTTGGCTCGCAGCGTTCGCGAGCCATCGGGGAACTCGCCGTTTCGCATGCGGCGAAACAGATCCAGATTCTCTTCGACGGGACGGTCGCGATAGGGGCTGTTGCGGCCCGGTTCGGTGAGGGTTCCCCGGTACTGGCGGATCTCCTCGGCCGTCAAGTCGCAGACGTAGGCGACGCCCTTGCGGATCAGTTGTACGGCCCACTGGTACAACTTCTCGAAGTAGTCCGACGCGTAGTATTCGCGGTCCTCCCAATCGAACCCCAACCAGCGGACATCCTCACGAATCGCCTCCACGTACTCGGCTTCTTCCTTGACCGGGTTGGTGTCATCGAACCGCAGGTTGCATCGCCCGCCGAACTTTTCCGCCAACCCGAAATTGAGACAGATGCTTTTGGCGTGCCCGATATGAAGATAGCCGTTGGGTTCGGGAGGAAACCGGGTGTGCACGCGCCGTTCGAATCGCCCGTCGGCCTGGTCGCCCAGGATGATCTGTTCGATAAAGTTGGTTCTCGGTTCGCCATTCGCCGAATGGTCGGACGAACCAGACTGTGACTCGGCCATTTCCGAAACTCCTTTGAGCGATCCTGTGCCAAATGGACCAACCGTCGTCAGTCGTGGGAGATCTGCTGCGAAGCGCCGACCGTCGCGAGTGCTCGGTCGATTCGCCGCAGAGTCTCTTCCTTCCCTACGATCTCCAGGGCTTCGAACATCCCCAACCCGACGCCTCGTCCCGTCACGGCCACGCGTACCGCGTGAATAATCTTGCCGATCCCGATGTCGCGTTGGCGAATCCACTCTTTCATGGCCGATTCGAGATGACCGGCATCGAACGGTTCCAGTTCCGCCAGCACCTGAGCGAACTCGGTCAACCTCTGTTGCGACTCGGCATCCCCCAGTCTCTTCTTCAGCGCCTTTTCGTCGTACGGCAGTTTTTCGGCCGTGACGTAGAACTCGGGATAGTCCAGGATGTCGCC
This sequence comes from Pirellulaceae bacterium, assembly GCA_026989685.1. GTDB lineage: Bacteria > Planctomycetota > Planctomycetia > Pirellulales > Pirellulaceae > S141-3. The sequence goes on from JALSIV010000290.1 coordinate 12,317, forward strand.
GCCCACTTTGATCCGGTCACCGGCGGCGGCGAGGATCCGCCGCGTCCGGTCGATCTGTTCGGGCGGAGGAGGCGTTGTCAGCCAGCCGGCTTGTTGCAGGAAGGGAAGCGTCAGCTCGAGTTTCTCGTCCAGGGAGAGTTGGTTCATGTAGTGCTGTTGAAACGACCACAGCTTCACCGGATCGAAACTGGCGGGCGACTTGTTGACTCGTTCCAGACTGAAAGACTCGATCATCTGCTCGAGATCGAAGAATTCGGTCTTGTCATCCAGAGCCCAGCCCAGCAGCAACACGTAGTTGAGAATGGCTTGAGGCAGATAGCCGACTTCCCGGTAGAACTCGACCAGCACTGGCTGAAATGTTCCCTCGTCGACCGTCTTGCCCAAACGCTCTAGCACTTGCCGGCCATGTTCGAACAACTTGCGGAAGTCCGGCTGGCGCAGGTATTTCTTGAGTTTGCGCTTGCTCAACTTGCTCTGGCTGCTCGGTTCGGCGACATAGGGGAGGTGCGCGTATTGAGGCAGCGGGTAGCCAAGCGATTGAGCAATGAAGATCTGGCGCGGCGTGTTGGAAAGGTGTTCGACCGCGCGAATCACGTGAGTGATCTGGAATTCGTAATCGTCGACCACATTGGCCAGGTGGTACAGGCAACTGCCGTCGGCTCGTTGGATCACGTGGTCCTGTTCCTGCTCCCACGCGAACTCCATCGGGCCTCGCACCGCATCGTGGAAACGGCATGTCCCGAAAGTGGGCATTTTCAAGCGGACGACACCTTGGCGTCCCTCTTGGCGGAACTGCTCGGCCTGTTCTTCGGTCTCGGCCATCCAGCGCCGACTGTAGCGGAAAGCGATCCCCGCCTTCTCGGCCGCCGCTCGCTCTTCCTGGATCTCTTCCGGACGAGCGAAGTCGCGGTAGGCGTACCCGCCGGCCAGTAGCCGCTCGACGGCGGCCTGGTAGTGCGATGTGCGCTGAGACTGAAAATAGGGGCCCAGCGGTCCGTCGACTTCCGGACCCTCGTCCCAGTCGAGTCCCAGCCAGCGGAATCCGTCGAGAATGGGACGCAGCGCCTCGGCCACATGCCGCCGCTGGTCGGTGTCGTCGATGCGGAGGATGAACTGGCCTCCGTGCTTGCGGGCGAAGAGCCAATTGTAAAGTGCCGTGCGGACACCCCCGATATGGAGATGGCCCGTGGGACTGGGAGCGAAACGCGTTCGGACCGTGGCCATGATGCCCGTGACCCATGGGTGCGAGGAAATGGGGGAAAGTGCGACAGGGGGTCACCTTAGAGACTGATCGCCCTGGCGAAAAGGGGGAATTCTGCGCGCCATGCCCCTCGCGTCACCGGCCTGAGGGCCCCTCCCTATCTCAGGCGGCGTTTCGCCTTGCTTCGCGCCGCTTTTGCTTGCGCAGCCTGCGCCGTTCGGCTTTCGACAGGCCGGCCATCGGGTCGTCCTGTTGTGCCTCGGGGCTTGCCGGCTGGGAAGACGTCGGCTTGGTCCGCTGTCGGGGCGGCTTGGGGCCCTTCTCCGGTGGCCGGGCGTCGGCCGTTGTCGCCGTTTCGGCGGGCTTCTTGGCACGACGGCGCTGAGCGGAGCGGGACGGTGCAAACTCGTTGTGGGATCCTTGTTCCCGGTGACCGGCGGCATCGGTTTCCGACTTCGGTTTCTTGCGGCTACGTGGCGATTGGGATCTCGAGGTCACTCCCGTCTCCGTTTCAGCCGACGCCCGTCGGGGCACCAGACCGTTGGCGATACGATCGACGTGCCTGGCATACCAGCAGATGCCGCCCAGCAAACACCAGATGGAAGCCAGCCGTAGAGAAAGCTCGGTGAGCTGATGCAGTACCGGGTCCGACAATCCCACCGCGTGCGTCGTCAGCAGGGCGCCGGCGACCGTGGTCGTGGCAGCCAGGCCGAGCCCGATGGTGGCCACACGCGACTCGAGCAGTTCCCAGACGAGGAACAGCCCCAGCACGGCGGCCAGCACAAGCGGCCACGTTTGTGACACCACGGCTGCAAAGGGAGTGGTGATGGCGGTGGCGGAGGCGGCGAGTTGGGCCAGTTGTTCAGAGAGTCGGGTGGTCGCGTCGGCGCTGGCAGTCACACAGCCGGCGGCCGCCCACAGCCACAACCGATATCGCCCGCGGTAGTCGTCGACCCGATGCCGTCTCACGCTGTACACCAACAACATGGCGGCGGCCGCTCCCAGGCAGGCCAGACCGATCGACCAGTCGGCCAGCGAGCCGGGTGTGGCCGGATCGAGTGCCGTGGGAACCGACCACGACCGTGGGGCTTCCAGCCGCAAGATCCAGCCGTCGATCAGTAGGAGGGAGATGCCCAGCCCGAGGGATGCCAAGATGAAGTGGGTGAGCACGCGATGGGGGATCAGACGGGTAACGGCGGGTTGGGAATCCCAAGCTGCCGCGGGATGGTAACAACGACGACCGGTCGAATCCATGGCATGGTCCGACTGCGAGTCCCGGTCGGTACCGGTGGACTCGGAACTGCTTTGCATCAACATTCGTCTTCGGCGGGAGTCCGAACGGCCGGCAGTCGCAAACGCCATAATC
>JALSIV010000291.1 GCA_026989685.1 Pirellulaceae bacterium
GAGGCGCCGTGTGGAGTCACGCCCAGATCGCCGGCGATCCGGCGGATCTGCTCACACGAACTCATGAGACGTTGTGGACGGCATCTCCCGGCGGGGACCGCGCCTCGCTGTTCGCAGCCATGATCGAACCCGAATCGGGGCATTGGGAATTCGCCGTGGCGGGCGAGTGGTATGTCTGGTTCGGAGGCAAGCAGGCGGACGTCGAGTTCCTGCACGGCGACTGGCTGGGAGATCATCTCGACAGCGAGTGGCCCAAGCAGACCGGCGAGAAGTGGCGTCGGGGAATGCGGCTGGTGGCGGCAACCGCCGACGCACTCGGTGAAGAGGATTGGCTGCAAATCACCGACGGTCTGCGAAAGGCGCGCATCCGAGGCGCCAACGCTCCCAGCACTCTCGGTTCGATCCGCCAGCACTGGTCGGTCGGCAACGAGCCCCCCCCTACCGATCAAGTCCTCGTCGTCGCTCAACGACATACTCACCGATGACCCATCGCCACCGGTGATTGACGCTCATCGGGCCGCCCCGTAGGCTGTCCACCAGAGAGCTGCCCATCGCAGCGCTGGGGTGTGGACTTTCGCGAGTGCGCGACTTCTTTCTTTGAGCCGACGATACATGAGCGATTTTTCTCCGACTGTGCGCCGTGCGCTGATCAGTGTCAGCGACAAACTCGGACTAACGGGATTTGCTCGAGGCCTGGCCGACCTGGGAATCGAGATCTATAGCACGGGGGGGACCGCCCGCCATCTCGAGCAAGGTGGTATCGAAGTCGAGTCGATCGCCGAGTACACCGACTTTCCTGAGATGATGGGGGGACGGGTCAAGACGCTTCACCCTCGAGTCTTTGGCGGGATTCTCGCTCGCCACGATCATCCCGATGATCTGGTGTCCCTCGAGGCGGCCGGAGGTGTTCCCTTCGAGCTGGTGGTCGTCAACCTCTATCCGTTCGAGGCGACGGTAGCGCGGCCGGAGGCGAGTTGGAGTGAAGCCATCGAGCAGATCGACATCGGCGGCCCCAGTCTGATTCGAGCGGCCGCCAAGAACCACGCGTTCGTGACCGTGGCGACGCGCCCCGAACACTACTCCGAGATCCTGGAACAACTCATGCAGGAGGGATCGACGACGCCCGAGCTGCGGCGGCGTCTCGCGGCCGAAGCGTTCGCTCGTACGGCTCGCTACGACCTGGCCATCGTCGAGTACTTCAGTCGATTCGATGGCGAACCCGAATTCCCTCAGACGCTGCCTCTGATGCTGCAACGGAAACGTTCGTTGCGTTACGGCGAGAACCCTCATCAGCGCGCCGCCGTCTATGCCGATACGAGTGTGCGGACCGCCAGCCTCCTTTCCGCCCGGCAACTCAATGGCAAAGAGCTCTCCTATAACAATCTGCTCGATCTGGACGCCGCTCTCAGCGCGGCTCGCAGCTTCGCGTCGCCGGCAGCCGTGGTGATCAAGCACACCAATCCGTGTGGCGCGGCGGTGAGCGACACGTTGGCGGAAGCCATGCTGCGAGCGATGGAGGGGGACCCGGTCAGTGCGTTCGGGTCGATTATCGGTGTCAACCGCACGCTCGATCTGGCCACGGCCGAGGTCCTGGTACGGCCCGGGCAGTTCATCGAGGCGATTGTGGCGCCCGATTATGAAGCTGCGGCCGTCGGTCTGCTGACGACTCGCCCCAAATGGAAGAACAACGTACGGTTGATGCAAGTCGGACGGTTGACCGAAGGTCCGACTCGCCGCGTGTTGCGACCCGTCGAGGGCGGCTTTCTCGCTCAAACCGCCGATGTCGATCCCGACCCGGCCAGCTTGTTCCAACTGGTGACCAGCGTGTCCCCGGAGCAGACTCTGCAACCCGAATTGGAATTCGCCTGGGAAATCGTGCGGCATCTCAAGTCGAATGCGATCGCCGTCTGCAAGGGACAGAGCCTGTGCGGAGCCGGAGCCGGGCAGATGAGTCGTGTCGATGCCGTCGAATTGGCCTTGCAGAAGGCCGGCGATCAAGCGCGCGGGGCGGTATTG
>JALSIV010000292.1 GCA_026989685.1 Pirellulaceae bacterium
TTGGCTCCAGCCGGCACCTGCCGGCCGGAACCGGCCCTGCGGAGCTCGACTCGAATGGGGGGCCGCTGCCCGGTGTTTTTTTGCTGTGCGGGCTTGGGGGAGGCGACGATCTTGAGTTGCCTTTTCTCGGGGCCGATTTGTTGGGCTGTTTTCTTGCCGGACGCGTCCTTCGGTTGCCGGGCCGTTTTCGCCGCCGGCTTCTTGGGGGCGGGTGGATCTTCGGCGATGGACGTTGCCGCCATGAGGGCCAGTACGGCGAGGGTGCAAGCGAGCCATGCGATTCGAGGGATGGGAAGCATACCTGTTTCTCCTGTTTTGTGTGGATGACGCAGTTTTCGAACTTGTTCCAAGACCTTCCGCCGCGGCGCGGTTTCGGCTCGGTTCGGCCGGCGGCATCGAGTCTTGCCATGGAGCGGCCCGACGATGTCGAGCTTCTGCCGACGGCGGCTGTGGCCGGAGTCGCCAACGGATACGATTGCCAGGATAGTTGCCGTCGGCTGCGGGATCTTGCCCGTTCTTGTAAGGAATTCGCGTGGCGGCCGTCTTTCCCGGCGGGGGCCGATGCGGTCGTCTGGCCGGCCCCGCGACGCGCAACGGGCTCTTGATTTCGCCCGGACGCGCAAGTAGGGTGACGAGGGGTGTGGGGATGGCCTGAACAGGTTTTTGTTTGTGTCTGTTTTTTATGAGAGGACCGAGGAGCCATGTGGAAGAAGAGTTTGTTGGTGATGGCGTTGTTTGTTATCTCGAGCGTGGTCTATGCCGCCGACAGTGGCGTGAAGTGTCCCGTGTCGGGCAAGAAGGCCAACCCCAAGTGCACCACCGATTACAAGGGCGGTAAGGTCTGCTTTTGCTGTGGCAACTGCCTGAAGGCGTTCAAGAAGGATACGGCCAAGCACGCGGCCAAGGCGAACCTGCAGTTGGTGGCCACCGGTCAGGCGAAGCAGGCCAAGTGCCCGTTCTCCGGCGGCAAGATCAAGGATGGTACGGAAGTCACCGTGAATGGTGTCACCGTGAAGTTCTGCTGCAAACGCTGCAAAGGCAAGGCGGAGGGAGCGGACGACAAGGTAGCGACATTGTTCAACGACAAGGCGTTCGATAAGGCATTCAAGGTCGCGAAGAAGAAGTAGCCTGTCGAAGTGCCGTCGTGGGGCTGGAAATAGGAAAGGCCCGCCGCGCAAACCGTGGCGGGCCTTTTTGTTGCCGGGCGCAACGTCGGACACGGTGACACCTGCGCGCGTCACCGCGTTTTTCGGTCGTCACCACCATCCCTACAGGCCTACAGCCTCGGGCCTCCCGCCTTTCGTGACCTAACGTCGGCGGCGACCGAAGATACGCACCCTTCGGCGTCGAGACGATGAGCTGTAATGGTAGTTGCTGGAATCGCTTTCGTATTCGGTGACCGACGCATCTTCGTCATCATCCGTTTTCGTTGCTTCAGACTCGTCCGCTTCCGTCTCGTCATTCACAACCGGCTTGAGGACGCGTTGCGACGGGTAGCCGTAGACGCCGACCCAATAGGGTGTGCCACCGGGGCTGACCGCGTAACCGAAACCGGCGTCGGTAGTGCCGCTGACGATGGAAGCCCAGTGGCCTCCACTGCTCTGCCATCCACTGAAGGCGGCATGCACGGTGGCATAACCCATGGCGATGTTTTCTCGCACGCTTCCCTGATAGCCGTGGCGCGCTGCGCGGTCGGAGGGTCCACCGTTGACGTAGTGACTGAACGCTCCCGTCCTCGCCATGTACTCGGCGTGATCCTGCGCTGCCTTGGTCAGTTCCGCGGAGAGCCGGTGCGCTGGCAATCCCACGGATGCTCGCAACTCGTTGTTGCGTTGCAGCATCTGCTCGGCCATGCTGACTTCGGCCGATTCCGGCGTCTGTGCCACAAGTGTGTGACTTGCGGCCAGCACCACTACGATCGCGATTCTCACAATTCCCATACGTGCATCCTCCCTGGAAACCAAAGGTGTCGAAAACGTGAAGCCAACTCGGGGGGCAACGGCGACCGAGCCGCGACCGCGGCCGCCGCTGCGTTCCGTCCAAAAACGCGGGGGCCATCGCCTCGGACTGGATCCACTTCGCCCCGCATAGAAACCCCGTCCGTGGGAAGCGAGTGGCCATGTTGGCAGAGGAGCGGCGACGGAGAAAGGCGGGGGCCCTAGGGGTGGGGTGTGGGAGACCGTGGGGACGAAAAGAGGGAGATTTGGACGGCCGCCGGCGGCGTGATTACACTGGTGACCATGAAGAAACTACGGCACGGGGGCCAGGGATTCACGCGGGAACGAGTCAACTTGTGGGAGCGCTGTCGATGTATCACCGGTGGAAAGTGGCATGTTGGGTCTTGCTGGGGCTGTTGGCTGGGGGCGGAGTCTGGCATGGTCGGCTCGTTGTCGCGGACGAGACGGATGCGCTGATCGCCGGCTTGAAATGGCGTGAAATCGGTCCCACGGCTACCGGCGGACGGATCGTCGACATCGCGGTCGAGCGAGGCAACCCGGCCACCATCTATGCCGCCTCGGCATCGGGGGGGCTGTGGAAGACCGAAGACAACGGCACGACCTGGGAGTGCGTTTTCGATAGGGAGGGAACGATTTCGATCGGCGACATCGCTCTGGATCCTCGCGATCCCAGGACGATTTGGCTGGGAACCGGCGAGGCGAACAATCAACGCAGTTCGTATTGGGGCGACGGCATCTATAAATCGACCGATGGCGGCAAGACGTGGACCAACATGGGTCTGAAGGAGACGCATCACATCGGTCGCATCGTCGTCGATCCCCGCAATTCGAATGTGGTCTACGTGGCCGCGCTGGGACATCTCTATACGGAAAACGCCGAGCGAGGATTGTACAAGACGACCAACGGCGGCAAGAGTTGGAAGAAGGTGCTCGATCTCGGGCCCGCCGTCGGCGTCGTCGACGTGTTGGTTCATCCCAAGCGGCCGAATGTGGTCGTGGCGGCTGCCTATCAGCGGATCCGCCGGGCCTGGCATTTCGACGGTGCGGGGCCGGGTTCGGCCATCTATCGCTCGACCGACGGAGGGCGCTCGTGGCAGCGCGTCGGCGAGCCGTTGCCGACGGGGGAGGTGGGACGCATCGGATTGGCGTTCTTTCCCGGCGATCCCGACATCATGTATGCCTGCGTATCGGATCAGAATCCGGTGGAGACCGACGAGGAAGGGGCGACCGACGAAGGGGAGGAAGACGAAGGTTCCCGATCGGCCAAGGGCGTGGCGACACCATGGGGATTCCGAGTCGCGTTCAAGAAGCGTGACGCATTCGTGTCCTACGTGAAGTCTCGCGGCATGGCGAGCCGGGTCGGCATCCGCGTGGGGGACCAGTTGGTCGAGTTGGCCGGCCAGAAAGTGGTCAGTGAATTAGTGCTGGCCGGAATCCTCGATCGGCTCAAGCAGGGGGATTCGGTGCTGGCCGTGCTGAAGCGGGAGGGAAAGAGTCGCGTGTTGTCGTTGACGATCGCCAAGAAAGTCAAGCGGCAGCGAGGCGGATTGGTGTTTCGCTCGACCGACGGGGGAGCGACTTGGGAGTTGAGGAATGAAAAGCCGGTGAGTGGCGAGCCGCCTTACTACTACGGCCAGATTCGCGTCGATCCGGAAGACGCCGACCGCGTCTATTTGCTCGGTGTGCCGCTGTTCGTTTCCGACGACGGCGGGGTGACCTGGCGCAACGACCTGGCCCGGTCGGTCCACGTGGACCATCATGCCTTGTGGATCAACCCCGACAACCCGAACCATTTGATGCTGGGAAACGATGGCGGATTTCATATCAGCTATGATCGGGGCCAGTCGTGGGACTACGTCTACAACTTGTCGATCGCCCAGTTCTATGCCATCGGCGTCGATATGCAGCGCCCCTACTTGATCTACGGGGGGTTGCAGGACAACGGCACCTATGCCGGGCCCAGCCGTTCCCGCAATCGTCGAGGCATCGGGCGATTCGAGTGGCATCGGGTCGGTGGCGGCGATGGTTTTTACGCTCAGATCGATCCGGTCGAGCCTTACATCGTCTTTGGCGAGTGGCAGTTCGGCATGCTCTATCGACTCGACCGTCGCACGGGAGAGCGAACGTCCATTCGTCCGCCGCAGAGCGATCCCGACGGACTCCCGGACCGCTACAACTGGATGTCGCCCATCCTATTGTCGCGGCACAACCGTTACACGCTCTATTTTGCCGGTAACAAGCTGTTTCGTTCGAGAAACCGGGGCGACGACTGGGACGTGATCAGTCCCGACTTGACGACGGCGGACCCCGCAAAGATCTCCGGCAACGTTCCGCACTGCACGATCACCACCATCGCCGAGTCGCCGTTGGATCCGGATATTCTGCTGGTTGGAACCGACGACGGATTGGTTCACTGGACCGATGACGGAGGCAAGACCTGGCGCAACGTGAGTGACGCGTTTCCACTCAAGCCTCACAACTGGTGGTGTTCTCGAGTGGAACTCTCCCACTTCGATCGGCAGACGGCATACGTCTCGTTCACCGGGTATCGGGAGGATGACTTTCGGCCGTTCGTGTTCATGACGAGCGACGGGGGAAGGCACTGGCGGAGCATCGTGGGCGATCTGCCTGAAGGGCCCGTCAATGTCGTCCGCGAGGATCCTCGCAATGGCCGCGTTCTCTATGTGGGAACGGAATTCGGCGTCTATGTATCGTTGAACAGGGGGCGACGCTGGCGGATGCTCGATCAAGGGATTCCTCGCGCACCCGTTCATGACCTGCTGGTGCATCCTCGGGATCGGGACTTGATCGCCGGTACGCATGGTCGCGGCATCTTCGTGATCGACGACATTACGCCGTTGCAGGAAATCGACAAGCGGAAAGAAGAGGACGTGGTACAGTTGTTTTCCTTGCGTGAAGCGGTGGCGTATCGGTTTGTGGCGACCCAGCAAATCTCGGGTGACCGCCGCGTGTTGGCGCCCAATCCACCGTACGGCGCTATCATCTCCTATTGGTTGAAGTCGGCCGTGAAACCGGAGGACTTCGAGCTGAGTATTGTCGATGCGTCGTGGGAGAAGGTCGCCGCCGTCAAGGGACCGACCGACGCGGGATTCCACCGAGTCCATTGGGATTTGCGAAGACAAGCGGGGCGTCGATTCGCACGGCCGGTCGCGCCGGGAACCTATTTTGTCCAACTGCGAGTGGGAAAGCAGGTGCTGAGGCAACCGGTCGAAGTCTTGGCCGATGAAGCGGTTCCCTACTGGTCGGCTCGTTGAGCCGGCTCCGGTCGCGCACTGGCCCGGTTCCCATCCGGCTCCTACAATAGCAGGGCTCACGCGAGGGGGCTGCCCAGTAGAGGAGTTGGAGAGAATGGAATGGAAACGAACCATGGCCGGCCGTCTATGCAAGGTGGAGCCCGGCGGTGTCGCGGCGACTATTCTTGCTCGAGCCCCCCTTTTCCTGTTGGTTGCCGCGCTGTGGGGTGGGGCGGGTCTGCTTCAAGCGGCCCCGCCGCAAAAGACCGCGGAGAAGCGGCATCCGCTCGATCCGGCGATCGAATTGGCCGAGCAGGGACTGAAGCGGATCGATAGCGAAATCCGGGACTACACGGCCACCCTGGTCAAGCGGGAGCGCATCGGCGACAAGGTAGGCGAGCAGCAGTTCATTTTCACCAAGATTCGACACCAGCAGAAGCGGGGCGGCAAGGTGGTTGTGCCGTTCAGCGTGTATCTCAAGTTCCTCAAGCCCAAGGAACTCAAGGGACGCGAAGTGATCTACGTTCGTGGCTGGAACGACAATAAACTGATGGCTCACGAGCCCCCCGGTTCAGCCACTTACTTCTTGGTCGGACGGATCAGTCTGAAGCCGGACGGATTCTTGGCGATGCGGGGCAACCGATACCCGGTCACGGAGATCGGAATTCGGAATCTGGTGGTGCGGCTGTTGGAAGTCGCCCGGCAGGACCGCCGGTATGGCGAGTGCGAGGTCGACTTCTATAAGCGAGCCAAAATCAATGGGCGTTCCTGCACGAAGATCGAAGTGCGGCACCCCGTCCGCCGCAAGTACTTCCGATTCAACGTGGCCAGAATTTACATCGACGACGAGTTGCAAATCCCCGTACGATACGAGGCTTATGAATGGCCCGAGAAGCCGGGTGGTTCGCCACGTCTGCAGGAAGAGTACACCTATCTCAATGTCAAGCTCAATGTCGGTTTGACCGACCGAGACTTCGATCCGGACAATCCACGGTACCAGTTTCCCTAACGTCCGAGTTTCTTGATGTGAGCGTCTCTTCTTCCATGCCGCTGATCGAATTGCACGACATCTGGAAGGTCTATGATTTGGGGGAAGTCCAGGTCGAGGCGTTGCGCGAAGTCGATCTGCAAATTGCGCGAGGCGAATATGTGGCCTTGGTGGGGCCGTCGGGATCGGGCAAGTCGACACTGATGAATGTGTTGGGGTGTCTCGATCGACCCACGCGCGGCAGCTACCGGCTGGATGGAATCGAAGTCGGGCAGATGAGTCGTGACAAGCGGGCGCGGATTCGCAATCGGCAGGTCGGTTTCGTTTTTCAAAACTTCAACTTGCTCCATCGAACTTCGGCCTTGGAAAACGTCGAGCTGCCGCTGCTCTACCGAAAAGGGATGACCAACCGCCAGCGGCACGAGCAAGCCAAGATGTTGTTGGAGAAGGTCGGTTTGGGGGACCGGCTCGATCACCATCCCGGTCAGCTTTCCGGAGGCCAGCAGCAGCGCGTGGCGATTGCTCGAGCTTTGGCCAACGAGCCGTCCATTCTGATGGGGGACGAGCCGACCGGTAATCTGGATTCCCGCACGAGCGCGGAAGTGATCGAGTTGTTTCGGGAGCTCAATGAGGAGCAGCAGATCACCGTGATTCTGGTGACCCACGATCCGTGGGTGGCTCGCCAAGCCCAGCGCAATATCGTGCTCCGCGACGGACGCATCGTCATCGACACCACCGATCCCGAAGAAGCCATACAATCGCTACAACGGTCACAGCCGTTCCTGGCTCAGAGTGTTCCGGCGAACGACGGCGACGAATGACTCGATTGCAGCGTCGGCGAGACCGATTCTCACAGTTACGATGAGAATGAATCTCGCGAAGATGACGGTTGTCGGCATCGCCATCCTTGGGGCGCTGTGTCCTTGCGCGGCTTGGGGCCAACGCCGCTTGCCGCCGGCGATCTACCCCGAAGTGCGGTCGATTCCCTATCGGGATCCGTCACCATTGCCGCCGTCCGGCCGAGATCCGGGAGTGCCTCCGGCGACGGTGGAGCGACCGCAGGTTCAGCAGGGCGAACGACTGTTCAGCCTCGACGCCTGCCTGCAGACGACTTTGCTCAACATGGACGTCGTGCGGCTGCTGTCGAATTTCGGATCGGCTCGAGCCGCCGTGACCATTTACGATCCGGCCATCGCCACGGCCGCCATCGATCAGGCTCAGGCGGCGTTCGATCCCCAATTGCGGATCGACCAGCAATTCCGTCGTTTCGAAAGTCCCAGCGCGGTCGTCGATCCCGGCGATCCGCTGCGCAGTCTGATCGTAGGTTCGCGCACCGACGATTACGACTTGTTTCTCGACCTTTCCAAGAAGACGTCGCTGGGCGGTGTGGCTCGACTGATAGCTCGAGCCACCCCGCAGAGGTTTCAACCGGGGACATTTCCTCTGAATCCCCAGAGTCGGTCCTCGGCGGAACTTCAGTACACGCAGCCGCTGTTGCAGGGGGGAGGCACGGCGGTGAACCAGGTCCAGATCGTGTTGGCGCGGATCGATACCCAGCGCTCGTTTTTTCAACTGAAGGACGCGGTGCAGGAGAGCGTGCGGGGCGTGATCAACGCCTACTGGGACCTGGCGGCTGCTCGCGTCGACGTGCTGGCCCGGCAGAAGCAGGTGGAGCAGGCGGCCGAGGCGGTTCGCTACACGCAGGCCCGCAAGGAGTCGGGATTCGGCGACGCCGGCGATCTGGCTCAGGCTCGTTTGGCGCTCGCCAACTTCAAGGCCAGCTTGATTGTGGCTCAAGCCAACCTGCTCGACCGTGAAGCCGCTTTGCGCGCCATCATGAACCTGCCGCCTCCGGGAGATTTCCGACTGGTGCCCTCGACGCATCCGGTCGACACGCCTATTTCCTTTCACTGGGAGCGTTTGGTGGAGATCGCCGAGAACCGCCGTCCCGACATCGTGGAATTGAAACTGGTGATCGAAGCCGATCGTCAGTTGCTGATCCAGAGTCGCAATCAGGCATTGCCGCGACTGGATGCCGTGGCGCTGTATCGCTGGAACGGCCTGGAGGGAACGATGCCGGTGGGAACGCGGCTCCGCACCGCGAACGGGCAGTACACGGACTGGACCATCGCCGTCAATTTCTCGGTACCGCTGGGGCTTCGTCAGGAGCGCGCCGGTCTGCGCAGGCAGGAGCTGATTCTCATCAAAGATCAGGCGTTTTTGCAGCAAGGACTGCACAACATGACCCAGTCTCTGGCCGGACAACTGCGACGGATCTCAAGCGCCTACGCCCAGTATGTGGCCTTTCAAGAGACGCGCAAGGCGGCTCGAGAAAACCTGTTGATTCAGCGAGCCGAGTATCTGGCCGGACGGACTATCTTGCTGAACGTCCTCCAGGCCATCGCCGATTTCGGGAACGCCGTCTCGTCCGAAGCACGGGCGCTGGCGACGTACAACATCGAGCTGGCCAACCTGGAGCGGGAGAGCGGCACGATTCTGGAGAGCCACGGCATCCGGTTCTTCGAGGAGACGGAGCGGATGTTGGGGCCGTTAGGGCGTCTCGGGCACGGTCGCCTTTATCCTCACAGCCTCCATCCCAGCGAGCCACAGCCGAGGTTCGGCGAGTCTCCGGAGCCTTGGGACCGGGAATTGGGGCGTTTGTACGAACTCCAGCCGGGCGAAGCTCCGGAGGAAGTTCGCCCTCGCTGAGGAATTGGGCGACTTGAGCAAGGCGGCGGGACGGCGAAGACCCTTCGGATCGGGCAGACTCTAGGTCGGCCCGCGAAAACACTCGCCTTTTCCGATGGATCGCTCCGATCTACCCACAGAAGCGGTAGGTTGTCGTAGCCTGCCACGGTTTGGCGCGCCCCGTTGCGGAAGCGTCTGAGACAATCCGATTGCACAGAGTCTTTGAGGCAATGGCTTCGTTGGGGCACTGTGGCCGACAGAATCAGAATTCGTTTGGAGGGAACACTCATGCGGTGGTTTACGACTACTTGGTGCCTGTTGATGGCGGCCGTACTCGGCCTGCCGACCGTCAATGCTACGGAAGCTCAGTTCGCCAGTTTGAGCGAACGACTGGCTGAAGTAGAAGCCGAATTGGCTCGCTATCGCAGCGGCGACAGTTGCGAAGTGCCCTGTGAAGAGGACTACACCGAATGCCGGACCCCGGGACTGGTCGCTGGTTTCGAATTGGCTCTTCTGCGGGCGCGACAATCCGAAGGTGGTGCTTTGGACTACGATGCGGAAGCCACTCCTCGCATTTGGCTGGGATGGCAGGGATCGGGCGGAATGGGCTTCCGCGTCCGCTGGTTCGAGTTCGACGCGACGTCCAACAATCCAGCTACGTCTTTCATTGACGACCTGAACATGATGACGCTCGATCTCGAGTTGACCGACACCTTCACACTCGGTTCGAAGTGGGAAGGGTTGTTCTCCGGTGGTTTCCGGTTCGCCCAGTACCGCGAGCAATACGGACTCGGCGGCGGCGGTCTCGACTACGACGAGTCTTACGGTCTCGTGTTGGGAGTCGAGCTGTACCGTCAAGTGACCTGCAACTGGTACGTCTTCGGGATCGCTCGCGGCTCGGTGATGATGACGGACGACAGCATCGCGGTCGGAACCCCCCCGACGTTCGCGGACGGCACGTTCTTCATCACCGAATTGCAACTGGGGGCCGAGTATCGCCGCGTCCTCAGCGGTACCACGTATCTCTTCGGCCGAGCCGCCGTGGAGACCGACTATTGGAGTGGCGTGAGCTTCGGTGACACGGAAGACATCAGCCTGATGGGTGTGGCATTCTCCGTGGGGCTGGCTCGCTAAGCTGTCGCCTGACGGTGACCGGATACAACCTCATCCACCCTGCCGTTCCCATGGGGCGGCAGGGTTTTTTTGTTGGTGTGGCCGAGGGCCGCCCAGCTATTCATAGCGCAGTGCTACGATCGGATCGAGTCGGCTGGCGCGGAGTGCCGGGAAGAACCCGAAGCCGACACCGACCGCGGCGGAGAACAAGATGGCGATCGCCGCGGCGGGAACCGAGATGACGATCGGCCAGTCGCTGCCGGAGGAGATGCGGTTGATGGCCGTGGTGATGCCGACCGATGCTCCGATTCCCAGAGCCAGCCCGACCAGGCCGCCGGCACACGAGAGGATCACCGCCTCGACGAGAAACTGCCACAAGATGTCTCGGCCCCGAGCTCCCACAGCCATGCGGATGCCGATTTCGCGCGTCCGTTCGGTCACCGACACCAGCATGATGTTCATGATGCCGACTCCGCCCACGATCAACGAGATTCCGGCGATGGCCGCCAACATGGCGGTCATGGTACCGGTGATGATGCCCAGCACGTTGGCGATTTCCGTGGTGTTTTGCACGCGAAAGTCGAGCGGACTCCCCGGCGGGATGCGGTGACGATCGGCCAGCAGGTTGCGGATGTCGGTCTCGGCTTGCTTCATCTTGGCCATGGAGCGAGCGGAGACGACGATGGCATGGACGTCATCGAAATTGGAACCATTGAGTCGTTTGCGGACGGTGGTGTAAGGCATCAACACGATATCGTCCTGATCCTCGCCCACCAGATTGGCGCCCTTGGCCTCGAGCACGCCGATGACGCGGAACGGGATGTTGCGGATACGAATGGTCTGGCCGATCGGATTCGTCGTCTGGAACAGCTTGGCCACCAGCGTGCGGCCGATCACGCAGACTTTGGACGCGGATGCGATGTCGCGGTCGGTGAAGAAGCCGCCTCGCGAGAGCGGCCAATTGCGCACCAGCAGGTAGTCGGCGCCCACGCCGAACATCTCCTTGGGATTCCAATTGGTGTTGCCGTAGATCACCTGACCGGCCGTCCCTACGATGGGGCTGGAAGCCAACACCGAATCGCATTCGACGGCGATGGCGTCGCTGTCTTTGGCTGTGAGCGTATTCATGACGCCCTGGCGGATGCCGCGGCGACGGCGGGCGCCGGGAACCACCACGATCACATTGGTTCCCAGTGCGCGAAACTCGTTCTGAATCAGCTCGCCCGCGCTCTGTCCCACCGAGACCATGGTGGTGACCGACGCGATGCCGATCACCACGCCCAGCACCGTGAGTGAGGCTCGCATGCGGTTCTTTTTCAGAGCCCGCACGGCGATCTTGACAGTCAGCCAGAATCCCATCGGTGCTATTCCTTGCCGACGACCAGTTCGTCGCCCGGCCTCAATCGGCCCGAAACGATTTCCGTATAGCGGTGGTCGTTGATACCGGTGATCACCTCGACCGCCTTGAGAAACAGCCCGTCTTTCACCCACACGTGGCGACGGTGCCGCTTGCGATAGGCTTCGACGCGCTCGGAAACGGAAAACCGACTCGAGTCATCTTCGCGTTCGTCGCTGTTGTCCTGAGCGTTCTTTCCTTCGAGCAACTCCCGATCTTGTTCGCGGACCCATTCCTTTTCCGGGTAGAAGCGGAGTGCCGAGTTGGGAACGCGCAGCACGTTCTGCTTGTGCTGGATCTGAAACGACAAAGTGGCCGTCATGCCGGGCAGCAGCTTGAGCTCACTGTTGCTCGCCGCGACGACGACCGGATAGGTGACCACATTCTGGGTTTCTGCCGAACTGAGCCGGATTTGTTCAATCGTGCCGTCGAAGATCTCGTCGGGATAGGCGTCGACCTGGAAGCGGACGGGCTGTTTCCGTTTGGCCGCGTCCCGGATTCTCCCGATGTCGCTCTCGTCGACCTGCGCGAAAATGTGGACCTTCTTGCGCAGATCGGGAGCCACGATGAACAGTTCCGGTGTTTGGAAGGCGGCGGCCAAAGTCTGCCCAGGATCGATCTTGCGATCGACGATGATTCCATCGACGGGCGAACGGATCTCGCAGTAGTTCAGGTTGGCTAGAGAGTTTTCCAGAGTGGCTTTGGCCGATTCGACAGCCTTCTCGGCTACTTTCAATTGGGCTTCCAGGGCCTGGCGACCGAAGCGGTACTGGTCCATCTCCGTGTCGGAAAGATAGTCCTTGTTGATCTCCCGCAGTTTCCGGGCTCGCCGCTCGTCGTTGATGGCCCGTTGCAGCTCGGCCTTGACTCGGGCCACATCGGCTTCTCGGGTCGCCAGCGTGGCCTCGTCGCGAGCCACATTGGCCTGGAACAACCGTCGGTCGACCACCGCCAGCAAATCGCCGGCCTTCACTTCGTCGTTGAAGTCGACCAGACATTCCTTGATCGGTCCGGAGACGAACGAGCCGACGACGACCTGCAGGACCGGCTTGACAGTCCCCGTCGCATTCACTTCGAAGATGACGTCGCCCCGGTCGACCTTCTCCGTCTTCCATTTCGGCGCGTTGCGCCTCTTCCAGTACTCCATCGCCGGACGGTAACCGGCGGCCACACCACCCCCCACGACCGCGGTCATTAGCAGCACGATCAGCCAGCGTTTCATGGGGGCC
Organism: Pirellulaceae bacterium; assembly: GCA_026989685.1. Taxonomy (GTDB): domain Bacteria; phylum Planctomycetota; class Planctomycetia; order Pirellulales; family Pirellulaceae; genus S141-3. The sequence goes on from JALSIV010000292.1 coordinate 12,627, forward strand.
TCCCTACAACTAGACTGAAACGGACAGACAATGGGAATCAACTACAGAGAAACCGGGGAGCGTACCCCGTTTCCAACGGCTCGGTTTCGCAGGAGGAGATCCTTGGCAGGTCGATGCACACCTTCGCCGCTTGGCTACTTCCATTATGGTTGGGTTTGGCCGGCCGCCAAGCGATGGCTCGCGATTTCGTGGTTCGCCGTCGCCCTGGTCCCGTCGCCGGCGGACGCCGATCACCCGTTCCGGCAACTTTCCGACCAGCCCCGTTTTCGCCGTCCCGTAGCGGTCGCCGGCAATGGAGCCGTGCTGCTCACGGCCAACCGAGACAGCGACAGCATTACCCTCTTCGACGTGATTCGTGGGACGAGGTTGGGCGAGTTCTCGATTGGGAACCGACCGACCGACGTCATGGCTTTGGCGGGCCGACCGAACCGCTTCGCCGTGGTGTGCAACGGCCGGTCTTCGGTGGTACTGCTCGAGGTGCGTCAGGGAGTTCCCTTTCAGTTGGCCGAACTTGAGACGCCGCGCGATCCGTTGCGGGTCGCCACAGACCTCCGGGACCGACTCGCCGTCACTTCCCGCTGGTCCCGCTGCGTGACGCTTTACCGGCAGTATGACGGGCGGTGGCAGCTCTGGAAGACGGTCGAGTTGCCGTTTGCTCCGCGCGCCGCCGTGTTCGCTCCCGATGGCCAGGATGTGGTGGTCGCCGACGGCTTCGGCGGAAAGCTGGCGGTCGTCCCGTGGAGTCGTGGCGGCCAGGTGCGGTTGCGATCGATCGAGGGGCATGCGATCGGGGACCTCGCCGTCGCTCGGGAGCGTGAGTGGCTGCTGTTGACCCATCAGTTGTTGCAGCCCGATATGCCCACCCAGCGGAACCGCATCTTCTGGGGCGCCGTCATCAATAATTTTGTGCGCGGCATCGAGTGGAGTGAACTGGGAATCGGCGAGCCTTCGGCACCAAGGACTGACCACCACGGCGACCTTGCATCACACTCCACCCATCCCATTCGGCAATGGTACCTGTTGGCGCTAGGGGAGACGGGGGCTGGCACGGGGGATCCGACCGGTATCGCCGTGCCGGCTCGAGGACCGGCCGTTGTCTGTCTGGGAGGTGTCGATCAGGTACTGCTCGACAC
>JALSIV010000293.1 GCA_026989685.1 Pirellulaceae bacterium
CCCACACCACTCGACGCCCCGCTGGCACCGGGACTCGGCCGTTACCCGACACCACAGCAATCCTCATACCAAACCGCCTCTGGAAGGACAATGCCACCCACCCAAACGATGTAACCCAATTTGTGACGGCTCACGCCTTGACTTCCTCCATTACGGCAACGACAATAGCGTCTCTTGCTTTTTGAAAACTCGATTCTGAGAACTCAGACGATGATTTGGCAACTAAGAGGAGAAAGGCAAGTATCGATGATTGAGATTCTGATGTCGCTTGGAAAAACTCGCGGGCCGCTCGTGCGCCCCAACAGCAATGCGGGCCAGTGGAAGACCGTTTGCGGCTCTCTTGGCATCCTCCTATGGGCCTTGAGCTCTTCGGCGAGCGCCAGCCTGTTCGGTTCCAACTTGATTGTCAACGGAAATGCCGAATCGGACACGGGGTCCGCCAGCGGATACGACGTCATTCGTCCGATTACGGGATGGGCGGCAACCAGCAACGTGACGGTCGTCAAGTATGATGCGCCCGGCGGTTTCCCCACGTCCATCGATCCAGGCCCGAGCGAGCGAGGGTTCAATTTCTTTGCCGGCGGGCCCGGCAATTCATTCTCAACGCTGCAGCAAGCCATTGACATTTCGAGTATCGCGAGCCAAGTCGATGGGGGCGACGTACGTTACGTGTTGGATGGATTCCTCGGCGGCTATTTCAATCAAGACGACAACGTCAAAGTGACGGTCTCGTTTCTCGACTCGTCCAGCGGAACACTGGCAACGGGACAGCTTGGCCCGGTTCTCGCGTCGGATCGATCGAATGCGACAGGGCTCGTCTACCGGAGGACCGACGGTCTCGTTCCCGTCGGCACGCGAACGATCGACGTTCTGCTGGAGTTCACACGATCTGCGGGGGTTTACAATGACGGCTACGCGGACAATCTCTCGTTCGTGCTTAACAACAACAGCTCGGCCATCCCTGAGCCGGCTTCCGCCTGGCCGTTTGGAATCTTGTTGTTCTGTTGGCTGTTTTACCGGGGCCGGAACGGCTTCTGCTGGTGGTCTTGTAAGCACCGGAATCAAGCCGTGAGAGCCTGAAGCGGAGTCTCTTGCACCGGCTGCTCGCACATTCCCGTGGCAAACGCAAGTGCGCCGTGCGCGCATTGTGCACAGGCTTGCGGTTGTCACCGCCTCTACACCTTCCAATCTCCCGCGTCAGGAAACGGCCAGCGACGAAGACTGGTCGACCGAAGCCGCGGAAACCCGCCAGTCCACCACGTGCAACTCCACGCTGCGGCGTCCCGCGAATTCGTTGATCACCGGACGAAACGCCAGGTCGATCGGCCCGGTGATTTGCCCCAACGGCTCGGCCCACTCTCCCTGGCCGAACGCCACGGCTCGCAGTCGGGTTCCCAACTGGTCGACTCGCAGGGACAAGTGGCGGTCTCCTCGTCCGATCCGCTTGGGCGGCTCGGTCAAGGTCACGTGGCTGGCGCAGAGAATGGGACGCGGATTCCCCGTGCCGAAGGGAGCCAACTGCTCGATTTGCTGCACGATCGGGAGTGTCAACTGAGCGAATGCCGCCTCGGCATCGATTTCGATCTGCGCGATCCGGTCCGACTCGGAGACGGACTGTGCCACGAACTCGCAGAAAACGGCTCGGAACGCATCGACCTGATCGGGGTCGATCTGCAAGCCGGCGGCGGCGGCATGCCCTCCATACCCTCGAAGGTGTTCCGCGCAGGCCGCCAGAGCCGCGTGTAGATGAAGTCCCGACGGGCTGCGGCACGAGCCGACTCCCGGCTTGTCGCCTTTCGGGTCGAGCGAAATCAGGATCACCGGCCGATGGTACTTCTCAGCCAACCGACCGGCCACGATTCCGATCACTCCGGCATGCCAGTCGGTCCCTGCCAACACCAACGCCGGATCGGCAACCGGGTCGAATTGCTGTTCGGCCTGTTTCTTGGCTGCCAAGTAGATCCGCCGCTCGAGTTTGTCGCGACTCTGGTTCAGTTCGTGCAGATATTGAGCCAGGGCGGCGGCTCGCTCCGGCGAGCGTGTCGTGAGGAGTTCCACCCCGAGAGCGGCCTGTCCCAGTCGTCCTGCCGCATTGAGTCTGGGAGCGATCATGAACGCCAAGTCTTCCGACGACAGACTCGATTTGCGATCCACTCCGGTAATCGACATCAGATGCTGCAGGCCCGGGGGCGCATGGCGCTGCAGGCTGATCACCCCCTGTTTGACCAAGATGCGGTTCTCGTCCACCAGCGGAACGACGTCGGCCACCGTCCCCAGTGCGGCCAAGCCGACCGCCTGCATGAGAAAATCGCGAAGCCCGGGAGAGACTCGCTCGGTTCCCTCCACCGCCTTGCAAAGTGCCCATGCCAACTTGAAGGCCACGCCGGCACCACAAAGCCCGTCGAACGGATAATCGCAGCCTGGCAAACGGGGATGGACGACGGCGGCCGCATCGGGAAGCGAATCGGCCATGGTGTGATGATCGGTGACGACCAGTTCGATGCCCAACTGGCGGGCCTTCCGGGCCGCCTCCAAACTGGCAATCCCGCAGTCCACGGAGATCACCAGCCGCGTCCCTCGTTCGCTCAGTCGCGCCAGCGTATCGACGTGGATGCCGTAGCCTTCTTCCATCCGATTGGGAACAAAGCTATCGACGGTCGCTCCCAGTTGACGCAGACATTCGACCAGGATGGCGGTGGCCGTCATTCCATCGGCGTCATAGTCGCCGTGAACGACAATCGGATCGCCCGACTGGATGTGAGGGATAATCACTTCGACAGCGGCGGCGACCCCGGGAAGTTGCTCGGGCGGTCGCAGTTGGCTGAGTCGCGCGTCGAGGAACATGCGAGCCGCATCGGGATGGTCGATGCCTCGACGCAACAGCAGTTGCGCCACGATGGGAGCGATCCCGGCCGCTCGCTCCAACCGAGCAATCCGCTCCAGGTCATGTCCGAAGATCCGCCACTGTTTGGCCATGACATCCTTGCACGGGACAGGCCGAGCAGGCTCCGTCTCCGTTGGAAGCACCAACGACGGGCGCCGTCGAGGCCGTGCCGATCAGGGTCGCGAAAGACCTACTTCTTTTTCTCGACGTGCCAAGTGTGCCGGCGCAGGCGGGGACTATACTTCTTCAGACGCAGCTTCTCACCTCCCGGCTTGCGGCGCAAAGAATAGTTGTAGTCGCCCGTCTCCTCGCATACCAGGAACACGGTTTCCGCTTTCTTCTTCTTGCCTTTGCCACCTTTGGCCATCAGTCTTTACTTCCGTTATCCGTTGGGATACCACTTCTTGGGGATTTCCGCCGACCGGCTCGCCCCTGCGGAGCCACACCGGTATCGATTGTAGCCGACATGGCCGGGGGTACGGAAGTGGAAGGGCGCAAGTCGGCCTCGTCGGGGGCGCCGACAGAGAGTGTACAGACGGGAGAATTCGGGTAGAATGAGGGCAGATCTTTGTCCAGCGGGATCTTGTCGAATGTCGTTGGTGGAGCCGCCATTGCCGGTCGCTCCTGAAGCATGACGGAAGAAAGGCTAGCGGTCATGAGTCAGGAATTGGGGAGTTCTGTAGGCACACCCGATTCGCAAGTCGAATCGGCTCCATCCGGTCCCACCCCACCTCAGCCCCCCGAAAAGCCGAAGGCCCCCGATCGTTCCGGGATCGATGCCCAGCGTAAACCTTCTGTGCCGCCATCGCCATCGACCTCTACGGTACCGGAATCCGACGATGAACCATCTCGCGCCAGTCCCTGGCGACTGGCGGTACCCAGTTGGCTGGTGAGCATGGTGGTGCACGCCGCCGTGATCGTCGTGCTGGCCTTTTTGACGGTGCCCCAACCCAAGGACAATGTGGTTCTGGCGACGGGGCAAGTAGCCGAGGCCGAAGAAGAGCCGATCGAGGACGTCCTGGAGGATGTGATCGAACCGGTCGACTTGGAAGTATTGGAAGACGCTCCCACCCAACTCGACACTCCCGATGTTCCCGTGGACGAAATCGTGGTCCCCGAGTTCAAGGACATGGACGCGGGGCCGATGGAAATCGAATTCAGCGATTTTGCGAACGAGTTGGCACCGAAAACCGATCTTTCGGCATCGATCGGTACGGTGATGGGACAAGGGTTGGAGGGTCGCGGCGCCGAGGCTCGCGCGCGGATGGTGCGCGAGGCGGGCGGAAGCAAGGGGAGCGAAGCTGCCGTCGCGCTGGCGCTCAAGTGGCTGGCCAATCATCAGATGAGCGACGGGGGCTGGGACTTCGATCACCGCACCGGCGCTTGCCGCGGCCGCTGCAACCATCCCGGTCGCGAAGACGCTCGGATCGGCGCCACGGCCATGGCGCTTTTGCCTTTTCTCGGCGCCGGGCAGACTCACCGAGAAGGCAAGTACAAACGGACGATCCAACGGGGGCTGGCGTTCTTGATTCGCAGCGCGAAACCGCGAGGCAAAATGGCGGATCTGACCGACCGCCGAGGTCGCATGTATTCGCACGGCCTGGCTTCCATCACACTGTGCGAAGCCTATGCGATGACGCGAGATCCCCAGTTGGTCGGCCCGGCTCAATATGCACTCAACTTCATCGCCTACGCTCAGGATCCGGTGGGAGGTGGTTGGCGGTATCAGCCCAAACAACCGGGCGACACGTCGGTGGTCGGCTGGCAACTGATGGCGCTCAAGAGCGGGCACATGGGTTACTTGGTGGTCCCCAAGGCGACGATTGCCAAGGCGACTCGCTTTCTGGATGCCGTGCAGACTCAAGGAGGAGCCAACTACGGATACACGACCCCTGGGCGCGGCCAGGCCACGACGGCCGTCGGGTTGCTCTGCCGCATGTATTTGGGCTGGAAACGAGACCGCAAGGCGCTTCAACAGGGAGTCGCCTATCTCAGCAAGATCGGTCCCAACAACAATCTTTACTACGACTACTATGCGACGCAGGTGATGCGGCACTACGGTGGCTCCGAGTGGAAGAAGTGGAACGGGCAAATGCGCGATTGGCTGGTGAAGCAACAGTCCAAAAAGGGCCACACCACCGGAAGCTGGTACATTGAAGGCCCTCACTCGGAAACCGGCGGACGACTCTACTGCACGTCCCTGGCCACGTTGATCCTCGAGGTCTACTACCGCCATCTTCCCATCTACAACAAGGCGGCGACCGAGGACGATTTTCCGCTGTAACCGGCTCGACCGGCATCTTTCCGACCACCCTCGACATCCGGCGCGCCGCTCGGCACGAAATGCGTCGCCCCTGCCCGGCTTGGAAGCGCCGGCAAGCTATGGTTGGCCTGGAGCGGGATCTAGTCTCCCATCGTTGTCGTTTCCTGCCAGAGATGCTGCCGCCATGCTAGAGAACCGGATGTTTCGCCAAGCCGTGGAATCGAGTGCCGACGGGATCGCCATCCTCGATGCCCGGGGACGAGTCCGCTATGTCAACGCCGTCTTTTCCCGGATCACGGGCTGGCCCGAGCGGATGGTGGTCGGCAAGCCGTGGACGGTGCTCTACAGCCGGGCGACCCACCGCAGCATCGTGCGGACGATCACCGACACGTTGCGACAACGACACTCGTGGTCCGGAAGGTTGCTCAGCGAGCGCCGCTCGTCGCTTCCTTCGCTTCCCATCATCGGTCAACATGCACGTCGGTCCCCCGACCTTTACTGGGTCGATCTCACGGTATCTCCCATCACCGATTCCGAAGACGAGGTATGCGGGTACGTCGCCTCGCTGCGCGACGCCACGGAAGCGGTGGAGCGCGAGTGTTCCCAACGACGGGCCGAAGCGGACGCGTCGGCCCGCGCCGAAATCGCCAGGATCCTCCACCAGCAGCGCCCGCTGCGAGACCGCCTCAGCGACAGCGTCCAGGTCCTGCTCAAATTGGAGGGCATGGATCTCCAACAGAAGGGAGGCGTCTTTCTGCTCAGTGACGATGACGCGAGCCTCGAGCTGTTCACAACGGTGGGGCAGTTCACCCGCGAGTTCATGGAAAAAGAACGAGTCATTCCCAAAGGGTACTGCCTCTGCGGGCGGGCCGCCGTTCAGGGAGAACTGCTGATCTCGGACGACTGCTTCTGCGATCCCCGGCATGAGCGAAAATTCGAAAACATGTCGCCTCACGGCCACTACATCGTTCCTCTGAGAAGCGGGGCCGCGGTCGAGGGCATCCTGTTTCTTTACACCGATCCGAATCCGGTTCGCGACCTGGCACGGCTGTCGCAACTCGAGACCATCGGCGAACTGATGGGAATGGCGATCTCCCAAGATCGACTGCACACCTCGCTCCAGCAAGCCAAAGAAAGGGCCGAGGCGGCCGATCGGACCAAGAGCGCGTTCCTGGCCAACATGAGCCACGAGATTCGCACGCCCCTCAATGCCATCCTCGGATTCGCCGACGTCCTGACATCGCCCGAATTCGAAGTCAGCGAGGAAGAACGACGGGAGTTCCTCCAAACCATCCGCTCCAGCGGCAAACACTTGTTGAATCTGATCAATGACGTCCTCGATCTCTCCAAGATCGAAGCCGGAGAACTGCGAATCGAAAAGACCGACTGTTCGCCTCATGAGTTGATCTGCGACGTGGTCAGCATGATGCGGGCCAGAGCGGGAGAGAAGCAACTGGCGCTCAGCTATCAGTGGCGAGGAACGCAGCCGCCGACGATCACCACCGATCCGACCCGGTTGCGGCAAGTCCTGGTCAATCTGCTGGGCAACGCCGTGAAGTTCACCCAGCAGGGCTCGGTGGAAGTGGTTGCCTGGGTGGAGCCGAACAAGGAAGACCGCTTGACGCTGTGCATCGATGTGCGTGACACGGGGATCGGCATCGCGCCGGAAAAGCAGGCGTCCATTTTCGAGGCTTTCGCGCAGGCGGACGATTCCATTACTCGTCGGTTCGGCGGGACCGGTCTGGGACTCACCATCAGCCGTACCATCGCGCGCGCCCTCGGCGGCGAACTCTCCGTCACCAGCACACCGGGGGTCGGAAGCACCTTTCATCTGCGGGTCGACGGCGGTGCCCCTGCGGTGCCTTTGGAAGAAACGCCCGGTCGAACCGTCCATGAGTGCTTCTCCGAAAAAGTCGAAACCTCGGACGACCGTGGGGAGGCCCTGCCGCCCGCCAGCGTACTGCTGGTCGAAGATGGCGATATCAATCAGCGTCTGATCGCCACCGTGCTCAAACAAGCCGGAATCGCTCGCGTCGATCTGGCGGACAACGGCGAGTTGGGTGTCGAGAAAGTACGGACGGGCCGCTACGATCTCGTCCTGCTCGACATGCAGATGCCGGTGTTGGACGGATACGGTGCCGCGCGACAGATCCGCGAGGCCGGGTTCGACGTTCCCATCATCGCGCTCACTGCTCACGCCATGAGCGGCGACCGCGAAAAATGTCTGGCCGCCGGCTGCAACGACTACTTGAGTAAACCGATTGAAATCGATGCGCTCTTGGACATCGTCCGTCGCTGGCTGACCGCGCCCGCCCCGTCCCAACCAACGCAACGGCCGGGGGCCGCTCGAGGCACCAACGCGACGGAACCGCCCATCCGATCGACGCTCCCGATGGACAACCCGGCCTTTCGGCAGATCGCCTGCGATTTCGTGCCGTACCTTGATCGCATCCTCGGCGAACTGGAGGAGTCGGTCGAGCAACAGGACGTGGACCGGCTTGCCCGTTTGGCTCACGACCTGCTGGGCACCGCCGGAGGCGCGGGTTTCGTGGCGTTGACCGAGCCGACTCGGCGGCTCGAAGCTCTGGCCCGCCAAGACGCCATCGACGAGATTCCGCCCGTCATTGACGAATTGACCCGGCTGGCCAATCGCATTGAACTCCCATCCGTAGACCCAGCACTCTCACGATGACCAAACCCGCCACCCCCAATGGCTCCACACTCGGCGCGGAAAATCGCGGCGCGTTCTCGACGTCGGCCGCTCCAGCGCTTCCGGTTGACAGCGGTCCGGTAGTCCGTCGGCGGGACACCACCGGTTCGCTGGTGATGATCGCCGACGATAATGAACTCAATGTGCGCGTGGCGCAGGCACACCTCACGGGAGCCGGTTACAGTCGGTTCTTGACCGTCACGGAACCGATCGAAATCCTGCCGACCGTTTACCGCGATGAACCGGACATTCTGCTGCTCGACTTGATGATGCCCGGAATCAGCGGCCTGGAGATCCTGGCGGCACTCCGCTGCGATCACCGTTTCGCTCACTGGCCCATCCTGATTCTGACGGCTGCGACCGACGGCGAACTCAAGCGGGCCGCCCTGGAACAAGGCGCCACCGATTTTCTCAATAAACCGATTTCGCCCGAAGAACTGGTGCCGCGCGTCCGCAACGCGCTGGTGGCCAAGTACTACCATGACCACTTGGAAGAACAGGTCGCCCAACGCACGGCCCACTTGAAACTGGCGCAGCGCGAAGTCGTCCATTGTCTGGCTCGAGCCGCCGAGTACCGCGACAACGACACCGGACAACACGTGATGCGCGTGCGAGCCTACGTGGAAATCATCGCCCGCAACCTGAAACTCGATCCGGAAATCGTCCAGTTGATCGCCGACGCATCGATTCTGCACGACGTGGGAAAGATCGGTATCCCCGACTCCATCCTGCTCAAACCGGACCGCCTCAGCGACGAAGAGTTCGAAGTGATTCAGCACCACTGTGGTTTCGGCTACTCGATCTGCAGTCGAGTGCCGCTGGAAACCGACGACTGCGGTGAACACTGCCAGTCGGGAAACCTGTTCCTGGATACTTACTCCTCGCCGCTGCTGCGAACGGCTGCGACGATCGCCGCCACCCACCACGAAAAGTGGGACGGCAGCGGTTATCCTCGAGGACTCCAAGGGACCGATATCCCGCTCGAAGGGCGAATCACCGCAGTAGCCGATGTGTTCGATGCGCTGAGCAGCCGCCGACCCTACAAAGAACCGTTCTCGGTCGAACGGTGCGTCAGCATCCTCCAACAGGAAAAGGGGCGGCATTTCGATCCCGCCCTCGTCGACGTTTTCCTCGACAACCTCGATGAAGCCATCGCCGTACGAGAACAATACGGGGACGATTGATCGCTACGCTGGGCCCCGCCACCGCAACCCTATACGCTCGCGACAACATCGGCCGATGGCCCGATGAAGCCTACAATGGCGGTATGAACGAGTCGATGCCCGACTTGGACGATATCGAGGAGGGCGAAGCTACTGTGCTGACGCGTCAACTGACGGCCAAATTCGGCCAACTCGACGAGACGCATCGGAGCCGTATCGAACAAGCGAGCGCTGGCGAGCTCCTGGTCTGGGCCGAACGCATCCGGACCGCCGACAGGATCGAGGAGGTTTTCGGGGTTCGATTCCCGGCAATCACAGACCTCCACCGGACTCGCCGCTCGGCACGCCCCCCGACTTCAATCGACACGATGAGTCGTCAATTGGAAGAAGGTAGGTGTCTGTGATTGGTGCATCGGACGACGTATGAATCCTCATGGACGCACGATTTGCATTACGAGCGCCCTCATCTGGTGAGCGAACCGCTCGACATCCGTGAATTTCAACACGAACTGTTCTCCGAAAATCTCATCGGCGCAGTAGTCCGCGATCGCCACGCAGAGGACGCGAATACCATTGAGCCGAACGGACCGGACCGCTCGGCGCGTTGCTTCGACGGCGGCTTCTCCTTTGTAGTCCTCTCCCTCCGGGCTGCCGTCGCTGACCACGATCAGCCAGCGGTTCTCGTGCGATGTGTTTTGACGCAGCAGTTGGGCGGCCACAGCCACCGCTTCATGGTCATAGTTCATGGTTCCCGGCGCCCACGTCCCGATCGCGTCGATTCGGCGGTTGTCCCGGCCGTAAAGATAGCGGAGAAGGCAGTTGCGATTCGTCTCGCCGTCAGAACAGTGCGAATAGACTTCCAGCTCGACGTTGTCGATGTCGTGAACGGCGTCAACCATCATCACGGTTGCTTCGAGTGCCAGGTCGATGCGCCGATGACCGCTCGATACGCGGTAGAACATCGATCCCGACTCATCGATGAGCAGTCCGATCGACACGCCGCCATCAGGGCCGGAATCACGTTGTCGAAACAAGCGTTCGTCAAATGCGGCACGCCACAGCCGGCTGCGGTCGAGCACGCCGCGGCGCCGGTCACAGAGCCATTCTCGCTCCCCCGAAAAAAGCGTCCTCAATGCCGCTCGAAGAATGGCGGTGTGCCCCGCAACCACCCTACGCGCTCGGGCAACCCATTCACAGGACTCGGCGGTCGGCCGAGCAAACTCGATCAAGGTTCGCCTTTGTTCACCATTCCAGCGCCATGACTTCCAGAATTGCGTCTCAGGAACCCCGGGGCCGGTGGTGGAACTCGCTCTTCGCTCGGATCGTCGCGCCCGCTCCTCGGCGGCGATCCGTCGTGCGAGGTCCGTTTCGACATCTCCCGTCGAAGTATCGGAAAGCAGTTTCTCCATCTGGCGCAGGTCGAACCGTGGGCGAGTCGGCCAATGTCGGCGATCGGCAAGCGCCGTAAGTCGGTCGCCCGCTTGCCGCAGGAGTGCGGCGTCGGCCCCATCGGCGTGGTCTGCCGCCCGGTAGAACTTCCTCGCGCTTTTCGTCAGACGTTTCCGCGCGGATGAGCCGAAACGGGGAGCTCGAAAAGAGGATTTCTCGGTTCGTCGCGCTCGCTCGATGGCGTCGTCTTCCAATTGGGTAACGGCCGCCGGAGCGTTCCGTCCGTCAAGTCTTCCTTCCGCTCTCCAATGAACGTAGGCGGACGGAGATCTGGGATAAAGCCGACGATACCTGTCCCAAAGCTGTTTCGTCCACTTGCTGAACCGTAGCGAGTCTGCCGTCGTGGATGGATCACGAATGAACGATCGTCCGAGCTGAACGAAGGGAGGATCCAGACTCGGAATCGGATGCCACCGCCGCATTTCCACAGTGATGATCTCGGGACACCGGATGAAACAATGGATCAACAGGAGCAAACGATTCAAGTCGGGAAGCCCTCGCCACTCGGAGACGACGGGCCTGAGCTCACGGATCATGAATTGCCGCAAAGCTTCGAGGTAACAGCGGTAACCAGGGGAATCCCGGCGCAGCAGGCTCTCGATCCGCTCATCCTCCCACAGGTTGAGAAACACGCGTCGGTAGCGGGAGTTCAGACGCCTGGTATAAAGTTCTTTCGAGTAGAGAATATGGCCCGACTCATGAATCGCGATGCCGCAATAGACGTCGAGTACCTGGTCCGTCTCCACCCGCGAGGCGATTTCCGGATCGAGGCGAATGAACGGTCGCTCGAACGACTCCGGCGCATCGAAGAATCCCGCACATCCTGCGGCCTCACCGGCACTGCCCGTCTCACGGCACGAGTCGAACGAAACGACGCACGACGGCGGGACACCCTGATTGCGTGCCATCGACCGGGCGACGGCAAGAAGCCGATCCAGCAAGACCTTGCGGTCTCGAGGCAGCTCGCAAGCCCACTCGCGAGATCCGTTGCTTCTCCGCCAGTCGAGCGTCAACTTCCGGTTCCGAAGACAGGTCGCGTCAAATCGGTCGATCGGCACGGGATTGCTCCTTGGATAACTCCGAGCAGTGCATCAGTCGAGAAAGCGTTGC
>JALSIV010000294.1 GCA_026989685.1 Pirellulaceae bacterium
GTGTTTGTGAGTGTCTTAGAGCCTGTAACAAAACCCGCCGCACCGCTTCCCGGCCTCGGGTGTGTTGCTTGCGGCAGGGAGTCTTGTGACAGCCACTTAGAGCCTGTAACAAAACCCGCCGTGCCGTTTTCCGGCCTCGGGCGTGTTGCTTGCAGCAGGGAGTTTTGTGACAGCCTCTTCGTGAGTCGATCGTGGCGAGTTTTCGAGTGGGTTTTCAGCCCGGGCACCCGGTGAAAACCCACCACACCGTACTCGTACTCAGGCGGCAGCCGGTACTCGTAATCGTAATCGAAAAGAACATCGCGATCGCCGAACCGCTGTTCGGTCACGATCGACGGGCTGTTCACGGCCTGTTGATGGAGTATGTCGGTTTTTCCTTCGATTTTCCGGTCGAGCTTCGGCAGGCACACAACTATGGTGGCGTCGAGTACGAGTAGGAGATACGAGTACCGCAAGGCTGAGTACGAGCACGAGATTCCAGAGCAGGGCGTTCAGCGGTCGTCGCGGAGCGGCTGTTTCACGTGGGGCCGGTGACACGGCGCGCGACGGGGCCGATCGAGTGGCCGGACGACATGTCCGAAGAAGCAGTGCTGGCCGAGGCCCTGTTCGAAAAACGTGGACTCGGCCTCGGCTCTCACGGGTCGCCATCCCCGCGCCTCTGGAGGCACTTCTATGAACTCAGAATGGCCGCTGGATCCTGAGTGAGCGCCGAGAGGGTTGGCAAGTAGGCGGCCATGCAGGCCACGAAGGGGGCTCCCAGCATGGCCAGCAGGGCCAACGTGTTGTCCCAGGCGAGTTCGGCGAAGGTGGCCGCTTCGGCCGACGCGATCAGTTGATTGGCGACCAGGTAGCCGCCGGCGCAGCCGAGTATTCCACCGACCGTTCCCACCAGCAGCGACTTGCCCAGGAACAGCCAGGCGATCGTGCCTCCGCCTTTGCCCAAGGCGCGGAGGATTCCCACTTCACTGCGCCGCTCACGCACGTTGAGCCAGCTCAAGAGGCCCACGATGGCCGCGGAAAAGGCCACTGCCAAAGGGAGCAAGATACCCAGCAGCGTGGCTTGAGCGGCTTCGGTGCGCCGGCGTTCTTCTTTCAGACGGGCAATCTGTTTGCGGCGAGATTTCTCCACGGCATCCCGCTGCTTCTCTCGAGCCGTCGCTCGCGACAGGTGCTCGGTCACCTTGGTATCCGGCAGGACGCTCTCGAGTTCCCTGCGAATGCGCGATATACGGTTCCCTTTGCACTTGCAGTTGAGCGCCAGAATCTGATGGATGCGGCCCGGCTTGCCGACCAGTTCCTGAGCTTCATGCAGATCCATCACCAATTGCACGTCTTCCAGCGTGCCCGATTGAGGCCGCACGGAAGCGACTCGGAATCGTTTACCCAGGATCTCCACCACATCTCCGGCCTTCGTGTCCCCGGCCAGTTCATAGCCCAGGATCACCGTCCCCGGTTCGACCGGTTTGACCATGTGCGGCTTTTCCTCGTTCTTTTGCGAGGCTGTCAAGACGGGACGCATGCCGACGAGCAACGCCGTTCGGTTGTGCCACTTGATTTTCTCCTGCAACGTCGCGATGACGTGGACAATCGTCTGGATTTGAGGAGCTTGAGCCAAGCGATCGATATAGGCTTCGGGAAAGTCGACGGCCTTGAACTCGGTGTAGAGTCCGCCGAGTTTGGTGTCGCGGTGGACGATCCTCAAATTGATCCCCAGGTCGCGCATGATCCGTTTGGTTTGCTTGTCGAGTGCGGCCAGCTCCTGCTGCGTCTCCTGTTCGAGGCGGGCAACCGCCTGGTCGGTCTGCCGCGTGTAGGCGTCCAGCAGGAGTGGTCCAGCGATTACGGCGGCGGTGGCCACTCCGATTACCAGCGTGGCGATGGCGAACGACCAGGGACGGACGCGGATTTCGGCGAGTACCAGTTTCCAGACTGACATGGATGGGAATCCTGCGCGTGCAAGTGGGCGGGAAGACGTCCGATGGGACTGCCTCCATTATGGCGGTCGTGCCGGGGGCTGGCCAGGGATCGAGCCGGCGGCGTTTCGTCAGCCGGGTCGCTGATGTAAGATGGGGCAGATGACAGAGAGAGGCTGCCCAACCATCCAATCGGAATCCGAAGCGCCGTGGGAACCGGCGGTCGGGAGTGATCGTCCCCAACTCGTGGTACCGGACGAAACGCATCCCCATAGCCGCTGGAACTTCACCGTGCTGGCGCTCGACCATGTCTTGCTCCGAGTCGGCTGGATCTTCAAGACCGAGAGCATCATCATTCCCGCCGTGCTCGACGCGATCGGCGGCAGCGGCTGGCTGCGAGGTTTCTTGCCGTTGCTCAGTCGCTTCGGCCAGAGTATTCCACCACTATTGGCCGCTCCCTTGGTGGCTCGAGCTGGCAGGAAACGCAATGCCCTGGTGGCTTGCGGGGCCGTGATGGCGGTCTGCTTCGGTCTGTTGTCGTACGGTTGGTCCTTTCGACACACCTTGGGGCCGGCAATCGCCCCGCTGGCGTTCTTGCTCGTGTACGCGGTGTTCTTCGCCACCACGGGAGTCCACCAACTCGTTTTCAACACGTTGCAAGGGAAGCTCGTTCCGGTCACTTGGCGGGGAAAACTGCTGCTGGCCAGCAATGTGGTGGGAGCACCATCGGCGGTACTGTTCGCCGCTTGGCTCCTGCCGAAATGGCTCACGGCAGATGGAGGCAACTTCACTGCCATCTTTGCCTTCACCGCAGTCGCCTTTGCGCTGGCTGCCTTGACTGGTTGGTTGCTGGTGGAGCAGCGGGACGCACCCCGCTCTCAGCGAGCCGATGAGCGGGCCGTGTTTCGCAGTGCCTGGCGGGCGGTTCGCCATGATGGGCAGCTTCGCCAACTGGCACTGGTGGCCGCCTGTTTCGGCACCTGCATTGTGTTATTTCCGCACTACCAGGCGCTCGGGCGGAGCGATCAAGTCGGTTTCGACATGACGTCGCTGATGATCTGGGTCGTGCTGCAAAACCTCGGAACCGCCGCCTTCAGCATTGTGTTGGGACCGGTCGCGGACCGCTTCGGCAATCGGCGTGTGTTGTTGATCGGGCTGCTCGGTATCGCGGTGGTGCCCTGGCTGGCCATCGGATCGGTCTACATGGGACCGTGGGGCCGGCTGTTGTTTTCGGCCATGTTCGTGGTGATCGGGTTGACACCGGTGATGTATCGAGTCGTCTTCAACTTTTCGCTGGAGCTGGCCTCTCCCACCGACCATCCTCGGTATCTCAGTGTGCTCGGTGTGGCTACGTCGCTTCCCGCACTGGCGGCACCGCTGGTCGGGTTGGCGATCGACGCCTGGGGCTACGAGGCGGTTTTTCTCGGCGTGTCTGCAGTGATCGGCACGGGTTGGCTGTTCGCGTTTCGTATGAAGGAGCCGCGTCACCAGAGTCGGGCGTGAATCGACCGCCATCCTCGGCGAACTGTCTCAAGGAGGTTTTGCCGGCCGCAAGCGAAAGCAGGGAGGCCCACGTTAGTGTCCAGCTTGGTAACATCTGCGCGCCGTGCACGCATCCGGCACTGGCTTTCGGTTGTCACCACCCCGGTCAGCCTCCAGTCTCCCGCCTCCCGCCTTACGGGCGAAGCCCGCGTTAGACCGGTGACGAGCGGCAAGCGAGAACAGCCGCGTCGCCAGGCAACGCGGCTGTCGACTGCGAATCCAATCCGCTGTTCGGTCTGCGGCTGCAGAGGGCCCCTGCCTACTCGCCGCCCCGTTTCTTCCGCAACGCTTCTCTGGCCTTGGCCCGCTCTTCCTCGCTGAGCTTTCCGTCGCCGTCGGTATCGAACTTCTTGATCAATTCGGTTCGGTCGATCCGGCCCTTTGGACCAGCCGGACGCCCTTTTCCACCGGGACGCCTCTTGCCGCCTCGCATCTTTTGAAAAGCTTCTCTTGCCGCCCGACGTTCTTCCTCACTCAGCTTTCCGTCCCCGTCCTTGTCGAATTTCTTGAGGATCTCTTCGCGATTGAAGGGTGGTCTTCCCGGTCGTCCTTTGCCGCCTCGTTTCTTGCGAAAGGCCTCGATTGCCGCCTTGCGTTCTTCTTCACTCAGTTTTCCGTCGCCGTCTTTGTCGTACTTCTTGAGGATCTCTTCACGATTGAAGGGTGGTCTTCCCGGTCGTCCCTTGCCGCCTCGTTTCTTGCGAAAGGCCTCGATTGCCGCCTTGCGTTCTTCTTCGCTTACCCTGCCATCGCCATCCTTATCAAACCGCTTGATAAAGGCTTCGCGCACGGCCTTGCGTTCTTCTTCACTCAGTTTTCCATCGCCGTCCTTGTCGAAACGTTTCAGGATTTCCTCCCGCATCTTTCCTCGTGGAGGTCCCTTGGGTGGCGGATCATCGGCTCGAGTTCCGGCGCTAGTGACGGCAAGCAGCCCAACTGTCACGAGCATCATTGTTAATCGTCTCATCTCTTCGGCTCCTTGAAAGGCTTTCGACTGGGAGGCGCGCACACCGCGCGCGCACCGTTTCGATCGAGGGAGCAGGTGAGAACGCCTATTCTGCGCCGGATGGCAAGCCGTCCCGCCGAAGCTTGCTCTGGTCTCCTGCTCGAGATATTGAACACCGATGTCAGCTCGAGGTTTCGCCGCCGATCGTCTCCAGTACCATCTCCAGGTAGCTGGTGGTGATGGGCGATCCGAGCTTCAGCCGGCGGGCGAGTTGCTCGGCCGTTTTCTGAGCTTTATCGAGGGCGATTCCCGGGTGTCGCACTTCCAGTTCGATGAAACTGCCGACGCGATCGACTTCATCGAGCGCCACTTCGAACTCGACCGACGCGTAGCGGACGTGCCAGATGGACCGGGTCTTCGTCACAACCGCCACGGGACGAAAGCCGAGTTCAATCAGGCAGTGCCGGCAGTCGGCCGCACTATTGGCGGGGAGCGAGAATTCGATTTCCTTGCGAGTCTTGGTGGGGCCGGCGAGCTTGGGGCCCTTGTAGGTGACTCGGAACTGTTCGCCAAACTGGCGAATCCTCAACGCTTCGTCCGTTTGGGCAAAGTCGCGGCACGGATGATTGAAGTACTCGTCCTGCTGCACGATCTGGCGAATCGCCCGGCCACCCAATTCGGTCAACCGCTGCTCGCAGGCGGCTCGATCCTCGAGGCGGGCCTTGAGTTCGACTTCGTATGGGGCGCCGGCCATCGGGCGGGTTCCGGTATTGCGTAGAAACGATAAATATCGGCACGATTCGGGGACTGGGGGGTGTTACACGAGTTGTCGATCCATGACCGCTGCCAGCTTCCGCAGAGACTCCAGGAGTTGTTCGAACTGAGAGAAGGTCAGTGATTGAGCTCCGTCGGAGAGAGCTCGATCGGGCTCGGGGTGCACTTCCACCATGATCCCATCGGCACCCGCGGCCAGAGCGGCCAGCGACATGGCCGGAACGAACGCACGGTTTCCCGTTCCGTGGCTGGGGTCCACGATGACCGGCAAGTGGGAGTGTTGCTTCACCGGTGGCACAATCGACAGATCGAGTGTGTTGCGGCTGTGGTCGGCGAAGGTGCGCACGCCACGTTCGCACAATACCACCTGATCATTGCCACCGGCCAGCAGATATTCGGCGGCCATCAGCCATTCTTCGAGCGTCGCGGCGATGCCGCGTTTGAGCAGCACCGGTTTGCTGGACTGCGAGACGGCTTTGAGCAACGTGAAGTTCTGCATGTTTCTCGCACCGATCTGCAGCATATCCGCGGCACTCTCGACGTCGGCCACCTGGCTGGCGTCCATCACCTCCGTGACGATTCCCATGCCGAATTCGCGACCGACCGCCTTGAGAATGCGGAGACCTTCTTCCCCGTGGCCTTGAAAGCTGTAAGGACTGGTTCGGGGTTTGAAAGCGCCGCCGCGCAGCAGTCGCACGCCCAGGTCGCGCAGGAACGCGGCGGTTTGCCGCATCATCGACTCGTTTTCCACCGAACACGGCCCGGCAATCACCGTAAAGGTGTGCGGTCCGAACTGGCTTTGAGGCAGCCGCACGACGGTGTCATCGATGTGCATTTCGCGGCTGGCCAGCTTGTACGGCTTGGTAACCCGGAGCAGTTCCAAAACACCCGGCATACCGGCCAGCACACTCGGGTCGATCGCTGCCGTATTCCCGGTGATGCCGATGGCCGTCCGAGTCGCTCCGGGCATGGGGTGGGCCTTCAGCCCCAACTGCTCGATGCGTTCGATGACGGCATCGACTTGAGGTTGAGGCGCCTGACGTTTCATCACAACGAGCATATTTCCGATGTGCCGTTTCTTGAGAGTGCTGTGGGAAAGTGAATCATTGGTTGGATGTTGGTCACGGGGCCGGCTGAGCCATCCCGGCATCGCGCAGCAACCGTTTGATGAGAGACCGCTGCAAGTTCTCCAGGCCCGGTTGGTATCCCACCCATAACCCGCGGATATTTCCCTGCGGGTCGAGGATCAGCGTCGTCGGATAACCGAAGTCGGAAAGTCCCAGTTCGACGATCCGGCGGCGAGTTACCTGGTTTTCATCGAAGTAGACGGGTGGCCGCAGGGGAAATCGACTCAGGTACTTGTCCGTCTCTTCCCGCAACTTCTCCAGCGACTGCCGAGACGTTCCGCGACAGCTCACGAGCAACATCTGGAAGTTGGGATCCTGGCGGAATTCCTCGAACATTTCCAGCAAATGCGGCATCTCCTGGCGGCAGGGTGGACACCACGTTCCCCAGAAGTTGATCAGCGTGACTTTCCCGTGCAACGTATCCTCGGTGACGATCTTCGCGTCCTCAGCCGATGGTTGCAGACGAACACCGGTCAGCGCCGTGCCCACCAGGGGATGAGCGGTTCCGTCCTGATAGCTCATCCGCTGACGTTGCATCCAGGCCAGCCCGATGACGATGATTCCCACAATGAGAATGATCAGCAGACGAGTATGTCGGCGGGTAAACGGCTCGTAGTCGTCGCTCTCCAACGGCGCTTCCGAGAGCGGAGTTTCCGACAAATCACTCATGGTGACAGGCCTCCGAGCGCGACGACGCAACGGATTGATCGAGCCGCTCGGCCAGTTCGCTCAATGCGATGAGCGGGTCGTCATGCGTCCAAACCGCTGAGGAAACGGCAACCCGGCGACATCCGGCCGCAAGCAAGGGTTCCAGGTTGTTGCACGTAATGCCGCCGATGGCGAACACGGGAACGGGAGAGGTCGCGGCAATCCGACCGGTTTGTTCCGGCCCCACGAAGGATGGAAAGGCCTTGGTCGGCGTGGGAAAAACGGGACCGAAACCGACATAGTCCGCCCCGTCGAGCACGGCCTGCTCGAGCTGCCGTTCGCTGTGAGTCGACACGCCGACAAGCTGTTGCCGTGTCACGATTCGCTTCGCTTCGGCCACCGAAAGATCATCCTGGCCCAGGTGAACCCCGTCGGCGGAGCCGAGGCGCGCCAGATCCGGGCGATCATTGACGATCAAGAGCACATCGGACGGGAGGGCTTCGCGCAGCGCCCGAGTCGTCGCCAGCAACCGCCGATCCTCGGCCGTCTTGTCGCGAAGCTGGACCACGACGGCTCCGGCCTGGGCAAACGCTTCGGCGCGGGGGATGATCCACTCCTGAGCCTGCCGGCAGTCGGCCAGCAGGCACACGGCCGCCTCCGGCAGTTGCTCGGTCTTGGCGGGCGACTCGAACGTGCGTTTTTCCAACTCGTACAGCCGGTATCGGATCGACTCGAAACGCCGCGCCAGATCGCCGTCGATGAGCTTGCCGTATTCCTCGAGGCAGCGAAGTGCCTGTTGGGTCCGAGCTGCCGCCGCGCGAGCCACATCGCCGGTGTCGGTCCGCTCATACTCGCTCCGGCAGTCTGATACGCGCCCGGGGTCTCGGACCACGTCTCGCCCGGATAATCGGTGTTGCAGCGAGAGTTCCCCCCCTATGGTGGATACCTCGTGGCGGATTTCCTTGAGCCTGAGCGTCAATTCGGCGGACTCGAGGACGAACCGGACATATTCTTCCCACGTCCGGAGTGCTTCGAGCGCTCGGTTGGTATTGGCATCGAGGATTCGCCACACTCCGTCGGCCAAACTGGGCAGCGTGGCAGCTTGTTTCGAAGGACCGTCATTCATGAAGCGGGTGTTCCAGTTCGAGTGCCATCGGTATGGCCGAGACCGGACGAGTCAACTTTGAGGATAATCGTTGTCGGGTTGAGGGGCGAGCGGTCAGGCGTTGAAATCGGCAGAGTCGGCCCCCGAGTTTGACTGGCAGTGCGATTGTAGGACGAGCGGATGGCTGGACGTGCTGCCGGCGCGGCGGCTTGCCTTGCTGGTATGCGGGGCGGGAGCTAGAATTTGGCAGCGCCGCGCGGGCGGCTGGGCAGGAGGGATCGGAAACCTGTGGTCAGCGATCAGGAGGCGGAGCGTGTGGTGGTGGCCCGGATGGAGCGATGCCTGGAACGCGCGGTCACGCTGGAGTTGGTGGGTGGCCGTGGGATGGGGCCTGTGTGCGGCCGCTGCCCTCCGGTGGTCCGTGGGCTCGTCGCCCATGCCGATGAAGGCGTGGGGATTGTGGGGAATCGTCGCCATTTCCAGCTTGGCTCAAGCCCTGCAGTACCGGTGGCGGACGGCCAAAGCGGGCAAAACCGACCGATCCGATGGCGCGGAAGACTTGTTTCTGCGTGCCCGAAGGGAATACTTGAAGGGAGATTGGTACGAGGCACGGCAGTTGCTGGAGAGACTCGTCCGAGAAGATCCACAGCATCTGCCGGGGCGACTGCTTTTGGCAACGCTGCTGCGTCGCAGTGGAGAAGGCGAGCGAGCCGAATCCGAATTGCGTGTGCTCGAGGTGCTCCCGGACGCCGAGCAGTGGCGGCTGGAGATCGACCGCGAACGCGAGCGGCTGGTTGCCAAGCAATCGTTGCCGAAAGAGAAAAAGGAACCGGTCCCCGAGGCCGGTGAGGAAGCCGCCTAAGCCGACGGGGAATCGAACAGACAAGAGTGGTCACCAACGGGGCCGCACGAGAGGAAGAAATCGATGTACGAACGTTTTACTGATCGCGCACGCAAAGTGATGCAGTTGGCCAACCAAGAGGCCCAGCGATTCAACCATGAATACATTGGGACCGAACATATCCTGCTCGGTCTGGTCAAAGAGGGAAGCGGCGTGGCCGCCAACGTGTTGAAGAACCTCAGTGTCAATCTGCGCAGCATCCGCTTGGAGGTGGAGAAGCTGGTCCAGAGCGGTCCGGAAATGGTCACCATGGGCAAGCTGCCCCAGACGCCTCGCGCCAAGAAGGTGATCGAATACGCCATGGAAGAGGCTCGCAACCTCAATCACAACTACGTCGGCACTGAGCACATCCTGCTGGGGCTGTTGCGCGAGCACGAAGGCGTGGCGGCTCAAGTGCTGATGAACCTTGGACTCAAACTGGAGGACGTCCGCGAAGAAGTGCTCAACTTGCTGGGCCACGGACTGGAAGGGGGCGAAGGGGGAGAACGCGGCGGCGCCGAAAGTGGCGGTGGCGAACCGAGCGGTTCCTCGTCGCGCGGTGGTCGTTCTCGTACTCCGGCCCTCGATAGCTTCGGTCGCGACTTGACGGCGATGGCTCGGCAGGGGAAACTCGACCCGGTAATCGGACGGGAACGGGAAATCGAACGCTCGATCCAGATTCTCTGCCGCCGCACCAAGAACAACCCGGTGTTGCTGGGAGAGGCCGGTGTGGGGAAGACGGCGATCGTCGAAGGATTCGCCCAACGGGTCGTTGCCGGCAACGTGCCCGAACTGCTGGCCGACAAGCGCATCGTGGTGCTCGATTTGGCCATGATGGTGGCCGGTACCAAGTACCGCGGTCAGTTCGAAGAGCGGATCAAGGCGGTGATGAACGAAGTCCGTCGAGCCAAGAACACGATCCTGTTCATCGACGAATTGCACACGCTGGTCGGTGCCGGCGGTGCCGAAGGCGCCATCGACGCCGCGAATGTGCTCAAGCCGGCGTTGGCTCGAGGCGAAATCCAGTGCATCGGCGCGACGACGCTCGACGAGTACCGCAAGTACATCGAAAAAGACAACGCCCTGGCTCGGCGCTTCCAGGAGATCGTGGTCGAGCCGACCAGCAAGGACGAGACGATCGAGATTCTCAAGGGATTGCGGGAGCGGTACGAGGAGCACCACCGGGTGCAAATCACCGACGATGCCATCAAGGCGGCGGTCGAACTCTCCGAACGCTACATTACCGCCCGCTGCCTCCCCGACAAGGCGATCGACGTGATCGACGAGGCGGGGGCGCGAGTCCGCCTGCGGTCGATGACGCGGCCGCCGGACCTGAAGGAACTCGACGAAGAGATCGAACGGCTGAACAAGGAAAAAGAGGATGCCGTCGCCAATCAGGATTTCGAGAAGGCGGCATCGCTGCGCGACCAGGCCGACAAACTGCGGAAAAAGAAAGAGACGATCACGCGCGAGTGGCGAGAGAAGTCTCGCGAAACCGACGGCGTGGTCGACGAGGAGGTCATTGCCGAAGTCGTTTCCAAAATGACCGGTATTCCGCTGACGCGGCTCTCCACCGAGGACAGCTTGAGGCTGATGAAGATGGAGGAGGAACTGCACAAGCGCGTCGTCAGCCAGGATGCCGCCATCAAAGCGGTGTCGAAGGCCGTGCGCCGCAGTCGCAGCGGATTGAAGGACCCCCGGAGGCCCACCGGCTGCTTCGTGTTCGCCGGACCCACCGGGGTCGGCAAAACGTTGCTCGCCAAAGCGCTCGCCGAGTTCATGTTCGGTGATCAGGATGCCCTGATTCACATCGACATGAGCGAGTACATGGAGAAGCATAATGTCAGCCGGCTGATCGGAGCGCCTCCCGGATATGTGGGTTACGAAGAAGGCGGTCAACTCACCGAGAAGATCCGCCGCCGTCCCTACGCCGTGGTACTGCTCGATGAAATCGAAAAGGCCCATCCGGACGTCTTCAACATGCTGCTGCAGGTGATGGAAGAGGGCCGGTTGACCGATAGCTTCGGCCGCAACGTCGATTTCCGCAATGTGATTCTGATCATGACCACCAACGCCGGCGCCGAGGCGATCAAGAATGAGTCGGCCTTCGGCTTCCAGCGTCCCGATGACGATGCTTCCTATGAGAGCATGCGGGAGCGGGTCACCGAGCGGATCGAAAAGGTATTCCGGCCGGAGTTCCTCAACCGACTCGATGACGTCATCATCTTCCGGCATCTCACCAACGACGATCTCAAGGACATCATCGATCTGGAACTGAGCCAGGTGCGGCAGCGGTTGGCCGAACGGGGGCTGCAGTTGGAACTGACCGACGACGCCAAGGAATTCCTGATCAAGGAAGGGTGCAAGAGTCTCGATTATGGGGCTCGACCACTCCGCCGCGCCATCGAGAACCGCATCGAAGATCCTCTGTCGGAGGAACTGCTCAAGGGCGAGTTCACCGGCAAGGATCGGATCGTGGTCGAAGCAGTGTGGGACGAAAACCACGAGAAGATCATGCGTCTGGAGTTCCAGAGCTTCGCCCTCCCCGATTCCACCGACGATCAGGCTGTCGGGGCGGTCTCCGGCGAAGAGAGCGGAGATGGCGGCCACGAGGGCGACGAGGAGTCGAGTGCCGATTGAGGAAGCTGCTGGCGGCTCCGCAACGGACAAATGTAGTTTTTCGGGATCCCCGGTCGACATGGGTTCGGCCGGGGATCCTTTTTTCACAGCAGCTCCGTGGCGCCCACTTGCCACTCCGTCCCCCCGGTCAGATACTACCACCTTCGGTCAGGAACGTGGCGAGAAGGTCTCGCCGCCCACTCGATCCACGCCAAAGGAGGAGTCACCCAATGGGACGCGCAGGTGCCGTTACGTTTATGGGAAACCCGCTTACGCTGGTGGGAGAAGCCGTTGCCGCAGGGCAGCCGGCTCCCAGCTTCACGGCTCATTACTTTGACGGCTCGTTGCAGACGCTGAGCCTGGAGGATCTCAAAGGTAAGCCGACCCTCATCAGTGTCGTGCCGTCGCTCGATACCGGGGTTTGTCAGGTGCAGACCAAAAGGTTCAATGAGGAACTGGCGGCTCTGGGAGACCAAGTCAACTCCGTCACGATCAGCCTCGACCTCCCCTTCGCACAAAACCGCTTCTGCGGAGACGCCGAAATCACCAACATGAAAACCGTGAGCGACTACCAGAATCGGGAATTCGGCACCAATTGGGGGATGCTGATCGACGAGTTGAAGTTGTTGGCTCGCGGCGTCTTCGTGCTGGACGGTGATGGGAACGTCGTCTACGCAGAAGTCGTCGAAGAGGTGACCAACGAGCCCGATTACTCGAAAGCCCTGGAAGCACTCAAGGGCCAATTGGTATAACCGTTACCGGCACAAGGCGCCGGAGGTTTTGCCGGAAGGATCGACAAGAAAACAGACGGCCGGCTCGGGTGGCGAGCCGGCCGTTTTCGTTGGAGGGGCGATGAGCGACACGGTGGCGACGTGTGTGGTAAACCGGGATGTTTGTGCCGGTCGTGTTTCCCGCTCACACCGCCTCTGCGCATGACTGGTCGGACTTTACCGGTTCTAGTTGAAACGACTGCCGTGCTTGTCGTTCGCCTTTACACAATTCTCATCGTGTCGTCGGAGTTGGCCCGTCGATAAGACGGCCGGGCAGGGAACTCGTTGCCCTCTTCGGAGCATGGGCGACACTAGGTTCCCTTCTCCACATGACACGTCAGGATGCGTGTGCGATCCCGTACCAGCCAGGAAGGAGACGGAGTTCGATGACCGCACGGATGATCGGCCGAGCCGCGTGGGAGCGGCTCGGGCTGGGATTGCTGGGATTTTTGGGCTTGGTTTCGGCGGTGACGCGTGGACATGCGCAGCAGTATCCGCCCGGCTATGCTCCTCTTGCTCAAGCGGCGCCGGAGTCGCTTGCGCCGGCGGTAAGTCCGGCACGCGGTGGTGCCCCCTATTCCCCAAGTTCGCAGATGGTGACCATTTCGGCGGCCACGCTCGACGGCATCCTCCGCCGGTTGGACGCGTTGGAAGCCCAGCAGAAGAAGGCGGACGTGCCCGAGTGGCTCGATACGTCGGGCCAGAAATTCAGCCTCAAGATGGGCGGCCGCATCATGGGAGATTACATCATGTTTCCCTCTCGCAACTCGCCTCTGGGCTTCGAGAACTACGTCGAACTCCGTCGACTGCGGCTGTTCATGCAAGGAGACGGCTACGGAGTGTTCTTTTACAAGTTCGACCTCGGTTTCGAGCCGGAGGCCAACGAGGACGAACCCGACTCGGCGGTCGCCGTCAAGGACATCTTCATCGGTGCACGCGATGTTCCTTGGTTGGGAAAAGTGGAACTCGGCTATGTGAAGATGCCGTTCAGCCTGGAGGTGCTCACCAGCAGCAAGTACATCTCCTTTCTGGAACGGGGATTACCCACCAACTATCTGCCCGTACGCAAGCTCGGTTTCCGTGCCACGGATCACACGCCGGACCAGTCCCTGTTCTGGCAATGGGCGGTCTTCTTCGATGACTTCGATCCGATCGACCATCAGCGGGTCAGCGACGCGCAGGGAGTGTCGTTGGTAGGCCGTGTGGTTACCACACCGTACTACTGTCAGGATGGGCGGTACTTCGTCCACCTGGGGCTGATGGGCAACTGGACGAGCGACCGCGACAAGCAGGTCCGTTTCCGAACGCGACCGGAAACGCATGAGGGGCCTCGCTTCGTGGACACCGGAACGTTCCTGGCCGATCACTACTACGACTTGGGCGCCCAGGCGGCCGTGAATTGGGG
>JALSIV010000295.1 GCA_026989685.1 Pirellulaceae bacterium
TGTCCACCAACTCCTGCGAAACGCTTGCCAGTTGCGGCAAGTCGACCCACGACCGGCCACCCACCAGTGTCAGCGAGTGCTCCAACCGCTCCCAGTGCTCGCGCAGCCGAAACAGTCGTCCGCCGAACGTCCGCAGCCGCTCGGCCACGGTGGCTCCCATCAGGAATCCGAGGTCGTCCACGGAGAGACGCAGAGAGGACCGCGGCACCCAGCACCCGTTCCAGTAAGCCACTTGTTCGGTTGGCTCGCTCAATCGACCGGCCCTCACATCGATGTCGACCAGGAACGGATTGGGAAACGAGTCGCCATCGAGATCAACTCGAAGGCCTCGCGGTACGGCGGCAGAATCAACTTGACGATGATGAACACGATGAAGCCGATGATGATCATGCCGATCAACACCCAGATCGCGTAGCCGGCCGCTTGAGCCAGGATCACTGTCCGCCGTTCGAATTGGCCCTGATATTCCTGCGCCAATCGGCGCATCGATTCGGCATAGGTTCCCGACATTTCCGCGTTCGAAAGCGCGGTGAGGAATTCGTCGTCGAACACTCCCGTCGCTTCGAAGGCGTCGTGAAACGAGGAACCGTGACGCTCGATGATCTCCATCGCCGTGCCGGCATGCTGTGCGAAGTAGTCGTTCCCCGTGCTTTCCAACGCCATGCGAACGGCTCGGCGAGCGTCGACTCCGGCGTCGAGCGCCGCGGCCAGCGTCCACGTCAGGCGAGCCATGGCGGATGCTCGGTAGGTCGGACCCAGCACGGGGACTCGCATGGCCAACTGCGTCAGCAAACCGCCGAACCAGCCTTGCACGATAGCGAGAGTGATCATCGCCACCACGCCCACGAAACCGATCACCGCCAGCACGTAGTTGCGAAAGGCATGAGGACCGAAGGGGCTTCCCGTGGGAATCAGGATTTGCAGCAACAACAGCATCAGCCCCATGACGCCGATCGCCATGACCAATTGGATCACCGGCCAGACGATCGTGCCGATGAATGTCCGGCGGATTCTCAGGCGGTGATCGAGCTCATCGGCCAAGCGGAGCAGTACTTCGGCCAGGCGGCCGGTCTCCTCACCGACTTCGATCATTTCACTGACCAGCGGCGGAAAGAAGCCGCGGCAACGACGAATGGCGCCGGCCATCGATTCTCCGCTGCGCAAATCGAGCACGACCTGCTCGGCAAAACGCCCCACGCCGGCCTTCTTTTGCTCCTTTTCCCACATGGCGACGGGGTCGAGTCCGGCTCGCAGACCGGTCCCCAGGCGGCGGCAAAGTTGGGCGAGTTGACGCGTCCCGATGCTCATGGATGAAGTTTCCGCGGCCGGTGGGCGGCCGTCATGGCGTTCCGTTTCGCTTGGCCAGCGGCGTGGCGGCGATGGGCTTCTCGGCCGGGGACTGGCCCAATGACCAACGCACGGCATTGAGCAACAACCGTCGAAACGCCGGCTGTTCGAAGTCCTTCACGTGCCCGAGCGCCGCGTAAAACGTTCGTCCGCCGTCGGCACGCACAAACGTCCAGGCGATCGGCTCGGGAGCTTCACCCTGGATGCGGCCGCGAGCCAGCAGGAAGGTGCCGGGGTGCAGCGGCGACGTTTTGTAGAGTGAACCGCCCGCCGGAAACGCGGTTTGCTCGATCCCCGTCAGCAACGGATGCGTGCGGGCCGCCGGTTCCAGTTCCACGGTTGCCCGAATCGAATTGGGGTAATGGTCGTGGTAATTGCCTCCCAGGATTTCCCGGTCGAACGTCGGCCATTGAAGGTGCCCCGCAGGCGGATCGCCTTTTCTCAGATGGAAGGCATGGCTGGCTGTGCGGATGGCGATCAGCGGTTTTCCCGAGCCGAGATAATCGCGGAACCACGCCAGTTGCTCTCGAGGCAGCACGCGCCTTCGAGCCGACAGAATCAACAAGTCGACATCCCGCACCCGCGTCAGGCCGGGAATCTGATTGCGGTCCTCGACGTCGGCATAGATCAGGCTGACGCGGTAATCGCGTTGCAACCATCGGCGAGCGAAACGCGTCAGCGTCTCCCGAGTATGGTATTCGTCTTCCGCCATCACGACGGCGATGTGAGGCCGGCGGTCGTGCCGAAACCGGAACGGCCGGCTTTCCGGCAGAAAGGCCGTGCTGCTGATGGTCGGACAGATGTACCGTTCGATATAGTCGATGATCAGATCGGTGCCGGAGAAGTGGCTGACTCGAGGCGGCCGGCGAGGGTTGTACATGGTGTCGGTAAGATCGCGGATCAGCACGACGGGCATGTGGTTGCGCACCATCTGCCTCAAGCCGAAGGGACGCCCGAGCACGCACATGTTGGTGTGGACGCCGCACAGCACCACCTGCCGAATGCCGCGTTGCCGAAGGATGCTCCAGATCTCATCACCCTGGTCGCTGATGTAGTCGCGAGCCTCATCGATGGCAATCGTGGCGATTTGGCGCTGCCAGGGCCGCGCGGGATTACGGCCCTGTGCCTTGAGCTGAGCGGCCCACTGAAGGTGTTCCTGCGGGTCGTCGTCTTCGCCACCGTCACTTTGATCGATCGGGTAAACGGCCCGCTCTTCCACCGGGATCCGGCTGCACCACTGATTGATCTGTGCGGGCAGCTTGGCGGCCTTGGGAACCGCTTTGGCTCGTTGTCTGGCGGGATGGTCGGCATAGAAGTCCATGCAGCCGCTCGGCGCATGAATGATGGTCACTCCCAATTCGCGAGCGGCCGTCAGCACGGCGTCGATGCGGGGAGCCAGTTCGGCAACGCGGCGTGCCGCATTGAGACCGTGATGAGAGTCCCACATATCGCAGACGATGATGGCCGTCGAACGGGGATCCCAATTGCCAACCTCATCAACGCGGTGAAACCGACCGCTTCCCGGCGCCGTCTCCCGCTGACGAGTCATGTTCCACTCGGCTGCCGGGAGCGCGGGAACGAGCAAACAGGCGGCGAGCCCGATGACGTAGGCGACTCGGTACGGTGCGTGGGTCATGGCGACAGCGTGTCCTGCGAAGGTTCTCAGAAGTTGGGAGGGTGATCTGCCCCTGTGAATCTTTCATAGTAGCGGTTGTGACGCCCGGCATTCAATCGGCGGGGCACAATCCCACGGTTTTCCAGATGCGAGCATCCCACAGGTCGTCGGCCACGAAACGGACTGGGGGGAATCGCTGGTGGCGGCTGTGAGCACCGGGAACGGCCACCGCATAGCACCCGGCGGCCACGGCGGCTTGAGATCCGAGCGTGCTGTCTTCCAGCACCAACACTCGACCCGGCTCGACGCCATGAAGCTCGGCCGCTCGCAAGTAGACATCCGGCGCCGGCTTGCCTCGTTCGATATCCTCCGCAGTCAACACGAAGGAGAACCGCTCTCGCCATCCCGTACGCTCCATGATCAAATCGACGATGTGCCGGCGGCTGCTGGTGGCGATGCCTCGAGGAATCTCCGCCTGCTCCAGTGCGGCCAGCAGTTCGGCGGCACCCGGCATAGGGGCCAGGTGCCGGTCGAGGAGTTCCGGGAACAGGGCGTCTCCTTCGGCCTGCAGTTGTTCGACCGTGGCGTCGAGCCGGTGGAAGTCGATCATCCGCTGCAGCGCCAGCGGCGTGGGAAGCCCCATCATTTGGTCGATGAGCTCTTGCGTGAAGCGAGTGCCTCGGCGACGCAGAATGGTATCGCCCACCTGCACATAGATGGCTTCGGTGTTGAAGAGCAGGCCATCCAGGTCGAACGTGACGGCTTGGCAAGGTTGCGTGTCTTGAGCGGTCATGGCGAAAGGTTGGGAAGGGGATGGCAGGGAGTTTCAAGTATTCCATCATAGTCCGTCCCAGTCTCGTGCAAGCCGGCCTATAATAGAAACGGCTTCCCGTTGGGTTTACGGGACGATGATCGATGCTTTTCGGAGTTCCCTCATGAACTGGCGCGCCAACCTGCTGGCTCTTGCCATCTACTGCCTGCTGGGCTTGCTCGCGGGAGCCGCCGTCTTTTTCACGATGCGGCAGTGGAGCTACGACGTGCGGCAAGCGGAAACTTCTCTGCTGGACAGCTCGGATGCGGGGGACGACGAACCGGTGGCCCTACACCTCGATCGGACCGGCAAGGCGTCGGCGCGTCCCGGGGGCGAGGGGCGAACGGAGACCGGCGACCTGGCGTTGCTTAGGGCACTGCTGGATGAACGCACCGAACAGCTCAATGCCATCCGACGCCGACTCGATGCGGCT
Organism: Pirellulaceae bacterium; assembly: GCA_026989685.1. Lineage (GTDB taxonomy): Bacteria > Planctomycetota > Planctomycetia > Pirellulales > Pirellulaceae > S141-3. The sequence goes on from JALSIV010000295.1 coordinate 4,207, forward strand.
GAAAAACGTCGAGACGAGCTCCAGCGGCGCTACGACCGCGTGCTGGAGATGATGGACGATTGGGTGGCGATGGTGGAGACGATGAACGAGACCTCTTCATCCGAGCCGGAGGCGGGTGCCGACTCGGGTACGGGAGAGACGGCTCCCGACCGATCTCTCGATACCGAACAAGTCGAACGCCGCATCAGCGACCTCCAGGAAGAGTTGGCTGCAATGGCCATCGATCTGGCCGAACGCGAATCGCAACTGGCCGACTTGACGGAAGAGTTGATCGAGCAGCAGGCGAAACTCGAGCGAATCACGACGCGCCTGTTGCGACCGGCCATGGAGAAAGTGCTGCCCGAACTCCAGGCCATGCTGACCGATTCCCGCACTGACGTCCGCAAGTGGGCTTGTGAACTGGTGATCGCACTAGGCCCGGCGGCTCGGGATGCCGAATCGGCGCTCAGAACGTTGCTGGAAGCCGAAACGGACGACGAGGTCAAACAGTTGGCCAGTCGGGCACTCGACGCCATCGCCGATTGATGGCGGGGTTGCCATGATGGCTCACCGGCGCCGGCCACCCGGCACCAGCGCATCGACGATCGGCCCATGCCATTTTCCACTCTGGCGATCGTAGGCATCGAAGCCGGCATCGAAGGCCCAATAGGCGTAACCCATCTTTCGCTTCCAGGACTCCTCGGCGACGCATCGCGTCCACGCGGCGCGTGACGGGAGGTCCGCCTTGGCGATTGCTCCAAATTCGCCTAGCAGCAAGGGAAAGTCGTGTTGCACGGCCCACCGCAGGGCGGCATCCAGAGCGCGACGAACGGCCTCCCGTTCCTCATCGGTTCCCGTCCATCGCGTCCCGAGCCACGAACGAGCATCGCCTCCGACCCAACTTGCCCCTTGGTGGGTAAAGCGAAACGGATTGTAATAGTGCACCGTGACCACGATGTGCGGATCGCGGGGAACGCGCAGCGACTCCAATGCCTGAATGTTGTTGTATCGGACCGGGCCGACGACGATCGTGCGGCCCGGATGCGACCGGCGGATCCGCGTGATCGTCTCGGATAGCAGCCCGTTCCAGAATTCGGCGCTCATCTTGCCGTGAGGCTCATTCAATAGCTCGAACGATACGCTGTCCGGGGCATGGCGGTAACGCTCGGCCAACTGCTTCCAGATTGCCAGGAAGCGCGCTCGTTCCTGCTGCGGCCGCTCCATGATCTCATCGAAATGGTGGACATTGATCAACGCGGCCAGACCATGCTTCGTCGCCTGCTCGATGGCCCAGTCGACCCGCTCGGCAAACCGCGGATCGATGGTGTAGGGCGGCGAGGTCTTCGTGTGAGCCGACCAGCGGATGGGGATGCGGACGAAATCGAATCCGGCCTTGGCAATCGCTTCGAAGTGCCAGGCCTCCAAGCGAAATCCCCACGCCCCTTCGCGCGGAGCATCCAGCGCATTGCCCAGATTGATCCCTCGTCCAAACGGACGTTGCAGGCGCCGAAAAACCGGCGACCCGGCCAGTTCGTCGAATCTCCGGCGGTCAACCTGCACGATTTCGATTGCTCCCACATCGAAACTCAAAGGAGCCTCGGGCCGCTCGACCAGAATCCGAATCCCCGTGACTTGTCGAGGGTCGAAGGCCGTCGCGGGACGACCGTGCCAAGTTCCCAATTCCAGGCTGACCGTACCCGCCTCGCCGGCTCCGATCACCGCCGACGACGCGCTGCAGCCGGACCGGCCGTCCGAGTTGCGGTTGCCGACGACCAGCACGATCTTGGCGGGTTGCGCGCCGCGGTTGGCCACCTTGGCCACTACGCGATCACCCTCGCGAAGCCTCCACCGGCCGTGCTTTTTCGTGATGGCGATTCCCGGATAGCCGCCCACCTGCTCGACCTGAACGTGCCATAGCCAGTCGCTCTTCCGTCGGTCGCTCTGGACACTCGCCTGTTGTCCTTGCACGGTGACCCGCGCAATCGAAGAACGGGAGACCAGCTCTTGCGACCGAGCCTCGGTCGCTCCCAGCGCCCCGATCCACAGCCCAAGCATGGCGAGCGGAACCGATGGTGCGATAGGTGAAGGGGCCCGATGCCGGTGGTGCGTCAGCGCGGAGTGTCTCGTCTGTTCCATCGGTGTCGTTTCCTTTGTCGCTCTATTCTTCTTCGCCGCGAGTCACTTTGGCGGGTCCGGCCAGATCGGTCTTCACCGTGGCCGGGTTGCCGAAGTAGGATACCAGGCTGGTGCCGCTGCCGCGCACCGTCAGTTCTTCGGAAGCTCGCACCGTGCATTTGCCGAACCCGGTGATTCTGATGGCGACTCGCTTGGCGGGAAATCGCCGCAAGTCGATTTCGACGGCGCCGCTGGCGTCGACACGAACCTCGTCGGCAACGCTTTCATCGTCGGTCGTCTGCAGCTCGAGTTTCGTGGCTCCACTGCTGTCGATCGTCAGTCGGTTCGCCGAGAGTCTGCCGGCGACTTTGGCGGCGCCGGTGATCTTCACCTTCAGCGCTTCGGTGCGGAAAGCATCGAACGTCACGCGGCTGGCTCCGCGCAAGCTGAGTTCCCGCAGTTCGGGCGTGGTGACTTCCACCGAGATCGAGGCTCGGCGAACCCGCAGGTTGGGTTCCAGCGAGACGGTCACTTCTTTGCCGGACTGGGTGACCTGGACGCGGTCCACCAGATTGTCGTCGGCTCGAACGACAATACCGGGCCGCTCCCCCATTTTCACGGTGACCTGCATGATCGATCCAACCACCAGCCGCTCGAACGGCTCGACGGTGTGCTCCTTTTCCACGATCGTCCCGGAGCCGACGATGGCGTTGGTGACGGTCTTGAAAGCGCAGCTTTGGAGCATGGCAAGACAGGCGAACAACCCGAGAACGAGCGGTAGACGCCGGCAGACGCGCCAAATCATCATCGAATCTCCCATTGGCAATTCGCGGGACCGGGACAACCGGCTATTATAGCCGAGTAGCCGGCGACTTGCGCCAACAGGCAGCAACAAGACGTCGCGCCGCAAACATGCATATGATGCTGCAAAACCACACACGGGTTGGGATCCACACCCTAGAGCCTGTCACAAAACTCCATGCCGCAAGCAACATGCCCGAGGCCGGAAATCGGCGCGGCGGGTTTTGTTACAGGCTCTAAAGAACTTACCCCGATGGGACCATTCTTTCTTGAGGCGACGGGATGAACGGACCGAGGCAGTTGGCAGGGCGGACGGCCCTGGTCACCGGATCGACACACGGCATCGGAGCGGCCATTGCCGAGGCTTTGGCCGACTCGGGCGCACGCGTTATCATCCACGGATTGCACAACGACGAGCACGCGCGGAAAGTGTGCAGCGCATTGGACCAACGGGGCGCTCTGGCCGGGCTGGTGACGGGAGATCTCAGCGGCCCCATGCCCAAGTGTGTCGAACGGCTGGCCGAACACGCGACGGAGCTGGTCGGCGATATCGATCTGCTGGTCAACAATGCGGGGACCTACATCGACACGCCGTACTTGGAGATGGCATACGACGTCTTCGACCGCACGATGAAACTGAACGTCTACGCCGGATTCTTGCTGACGCAGTGGTTTGCTCGGCGATGGACCGAGCGGGGGACCGAGGGACGCGTGCTGTTTGTCGGTTCGATCAACGGGAAACTGGCCGAACCCGATCATGCGGCGTACGACACGTCCAAAGGCGCCGTCGAGATGATGGTGCGCACGTTGTGCGTGAGTCTGGCTCCGCAAGGCATCCGCGTCAATGGCGTGGCCCCGGGCCTGTTCGACACGCCACTGACGGCCGGCGCCCTGGCGGATCCGAAGCTGAGAAAGTGGATGGAGTGGCACACGCCCAACCGCCACATTCCGGGGCCCGATGCCTGTGCCGCAGCCGCCGTGTTCTTGCTCAGTGACGCCGCCGACCACATTCACGGGCACATGTTGATGGTCGACGGCGGGATGAGTGCCTGGCAACAGCCGGATCCTCCGTGACGCGGCGTACGAATCCTGGTATCCTGGCGATGGGGGTCGAGTTCGCGCCGCCTTCGGATTGTTGGTTGGAAATGAATGCAATTCCAAAAGATGGCTTTCGAGACGAAGGCGACCTGAAGCATGGTTTCAAGGAAAGGGTATGGGCGCTCGTCGGCATCGTGCTGCTTCTCTCGCAATTCGCGATTGCGATGGCCATCGGCGTACACGTGAATGATTCCGGTGTTTCCGTGCTCGTGGCGGCAGTCGGGGGAGCAGCCTTCGGAGCTGCCGCGGTATGGGTGCCGTGGAGTCTGGTTTGCAGACTTGGCTGGTACCTTGCCGCTCGCAGAATTCGCCGCAGACTCAGACCTGGCACCACTGTGGAATTCACGGTGGGCAGTTCTCGGAGACGCCGCACAAGGCGCGGACAGGTCGTCCGGCTTCTTCCTCAACGCGACCTCGTTGAAATCGAAGTGCCGGATTCAAGCGGCAACCGGCGTGATATCGTCAGGAGTATTTTCGATGTGGTAACTGTTTAGCCGTCTGGAGTTGGCACGTCGTAAGCGCAACTGCTGGCTGTGGTTATGGAAATCGTGCGTCTGCGGTAAGCGTGATGGATATGGAAAGTCCCAAGCGTAGTTGGCAGTTGCACTTATGACTCGGCAATCGGCGGGGCTACTTCATTCGGCTAAACTGTTACTCGATGTGAAACTTGTCGCATTGCAACTCGGACGCTCGTGAAATAGTTGCCCCGTGCGACGATCGGACCAGCAATGACGGAGGCCTCGAATTTCGCCATGACATTCATCATTCGTACGACGGATGCTCCAAAGCCGACTCCCCACGAACTTGACCGCCGATTGCTGCGGCGAACGTTCCTGCAGCGAACCGGAGTGGGACTTGGCGGTGTCGCCCTGGCAAGTTTGCTGCGCGAAGAGGGGCACGGCGGCGAGCAGGCCACGCATCTGTTTCCGCCTCGCGCGGGGCTCCCGCATTTCGAGCCTCGAGCCAAGCGAGTCATCTTTCTCTGCATGGCCGGCGGCCCGTCTCATCTGGAAACATTCGACTACAAACCGAAGTTGGCCGAGTTGCACGGCCAGCCGTTTCCCGCATCGATCACGGCCGGTCAGCCGATCGCTCAACTACAGGGCCAGAAACTCAAGGTGCAGGGCCCCATGTGCAAGTTCGCGCAGCACGGAGAAGGAGGGACCTGGATCAGCGACTTTCTCCCCTACCACGCCAAGATGGCGAACGACTTCTGTGTGATCCGGTCGATGGTGACCGAGCAGATCAACCACGATCCGGCTCACACGTTTCTCAACACGGGCACCGCCATCAGTGGTCGGCCTTCCATGGGATCGTGGGTGCTGTACGGCCTGGGAAGCGAATCGGAAAACCTGCCCGGATTCGTGGTAATGACCAGTATCGGCGGCCGCAATCCGCAGCCGATCGCATCGCGGCAGTGGTCGGCCGGCTTTCTTCCCAGCCGCTATCAGGGAGTCGAGTTCAATTCGTCGGGTGAGCCCGTCTACTACGTGCAGAACCCGCCGGGCGTGAGCCGTGCGGAGCAGTCGCGCGTGCTGCAGGCGGTCAAGGAACTGGATCGTCGCGAGGAGGAACGCCGAGGCGACCGCGAACTCGACGCGCGCGTGGCCGCCTATGAGATGGCGTTCCGCATGCAGGCTTCGGTGCCCGAGCTGACCGACTTTTCCGACGAGCCCAAGTGGGTGCTGGAGCGTTACGGGGCCAGACCGGGGGACGGGTCCTATGCTTCCAATTGCCTGCTGGCGCGGCGGTTGATCGAGCGGGGTGTCCGCTTTGTGCAGCTCTATCACCGCGGTTGGGATCACCACGGCGACCTCGTCCGCTATATGAAGATCTGCTGCGGACTGACCGACCGGCCGACCTGGGCTCTGATGCAGGATCTCAAGGAACGCGGATTACTCCAGGATACGCTGGTGATCTGGGGAGGCGAATTCGGGCGGACTCCCATGTTTCAGGGAAAGGGCGGACCGGGGCGGGATCACCACATCAAAGGATTCTCGATGTGGATGGCGGGAGCCGGCATCAAGGGCGGCATCAGTTACGGGGCGACCGACGAGTTCGGCTATCACGCCGTGGAGAACGTCGTTCACGTGCGCGACTTGCACGCCACCATGCTCCACCTGCTCGGTATCGACCACCGCCGATTCACCTTCCCCTATCAGGGACTCGATATGCGACTGACCGGTGTCGAACCGTCCCGCGTCCTGACCGACATTTTTTGAACCCGATGATTCACGGCAACCGCCGGCATTTTCATCCGCGGACCTGCTCCTTGCGGCATGGGTAGCTGCTCCCGCGCTTTTTGAACCCGATGATTCACGGCAACCGCCGGCATTTTCATCCGCGGACCTGTTCCTTGCGGCATGGGTAGCTGCTCCCGCGCTTTTTGAACCAGACGACTCATGACCGCCGCTTCGTTACCGCGTTGGCAGTGCAATGCGTCCGAGCGTGTCCTCACTGAGATTGAAGATCACGAAACCCTGGGCCCCGTTTTGGCTCGCCAAAAAGATCTGTCCCAGGATTCGCTCGGAGTCGAGTCGGGAACGTGAGGCGGTGGCACCGATTCCCGTATAGAGTGGAAAACGGTCCGGCAACACTTTGCGCTGGCGGTTGATCAGTGCGATCAGTGTGCGATCGTCGTCGGTGTAGTTCATCGGGCAGAGAAAGTCGACGTAGCCCCGGCGAGCCCACAGCGGCCAGTCTTGAGCCACCGTGTTGCGGCAATCGGGATAGCCGCTGAACACGGCGGCGGAGATCTTGATGTCCGGTTTCAGCTCCCGAGCGCGGCGAGAGACTTCAGCCACCACGTGAGTAATCTGGTCACGGCGCCATTGAGCGTATTCTTCCTTGAGGGCTCCCGAATAGCAGTCGGCCGGCCAGTTCACGACCTTCTTGCCTCGCGCCTTCTCGAAGGCTTGGCGACTGTAATCGCTGTAGTCGTGATCGCGATTGGGATAGCGGATGTAATCGAAGTGGATGCCGTCGATGTCGTACTTGCGGACGACTTCGAGCATGCTTTCGACTTCGAGTCGCACGTTTTCCGGATGAGCCGGATTGAGCCAATCCAAAGGCTTGCCACCGGCCGATACCTGCAATCGCCCTTCACGGCGCAGGCGTTCGACGAATTCTTTCGGAGCCTGATGTCCCAGATTGAAGTTGACTTTCCAGACGTGGACTTCGATGCCGTGGCGGTGTGCCGCCTCGACGCACTGCCGGATCTGGTCGCCGTACCGCTGGAAGTCGCGGCTGCGCGGCAGCACGTCACTGGCGTAGTGGGCGACGCCTCCCCACAGCATATTGGGCAGCACTCTATTGAAGCCGCGTTGCCGAAGCTCGCGCGCCGTTCGTTCCCAGTCTCCGGGATAGGCGCCCAAACCGGAGTGATTCCACCAGCCGCGAGCTTCGAGCTGGATCGGCGGCATGGCTTGGCGATAGGCCTGCCGTCGGAGCCTGTCGAGTCGGTGGACGAGTTTGGCTGCCTGGAAGAACCGCTCGTGCCGGATCGCCTCGTCGATTCGTTGTTCGAGTTGTCGGGCGGCCTGAACGGCCTGATGGGCCTGGTGGTTTTCCGAGCCTCCAAGCCACTTTTGCCACTCCTGTCGCGAGTGCAGGTGGCCGATCTGTTCGGCTCGCTGCAGTCGTGTCAACGCGACCGTGCGCCAAGTGGTCGGGTCGAGAGTACCGAGGATGGCCAGCAACATTTGGCGCTTGGCTTGCCAATCGTCGTCCAGGATGATGTGCGAGAAATAGGCGGCGCGCGAACCGACCACCCACGCCGCGTGCTGTGTGCGATGGCCCCGGTCATCGTGCCACCACGCGACGACTCGCGAATCGTGTCCGGTGGGAATGGCCGTGGCCACGTTCCAGGACCGCTGTTGGACCTTGTCCGGGAAACCCGGCGGTGCCGGCGAGACGGGGACGATCTGAGCCAGGCCACCTTTGCGATCAGGGCGGAAATAAGTGCCCCGCTTCATCCCGATCGCCGTTTGCAGTTTTCCCGGCAACTGGTAGCACAACACGATCTTGAATCGGTTTCGCTCAACGCCGTCGCGCAAGAACTCGACCGAGTCATCACCCAGACGCGGGTTGTAGGGGAAGATCAGCAGCCGGCGCTGTCCCACGTGAGCGGCATCGAGTGTGGTTTGACCGATCCGATCGACGGGGAGCCCGATTTGGCCGAGCATGTTTTCGATGCGCTGGGCCACCTGGCGACAGAGTTTGCCGTCATCAGTGCCCGACCGATCGACGACAACTGCGACCGCGTGTTGAACGGCGGCCAGTCCCCGCAGGCGAATGCGCACGGCCTCTTCTGTTTCCGAGCTGCGCCACACGGCGATCCGCACACGGTCGATGGCACCCCATCCGCCGGGCCGGTCTTCTTGGCGAAAGTCGGATTTGGGAAACGAAAGACGTTGCCAGCGGCGGTCGGCCACAACGTGCGACTGAGCCCACCAACCTCCCTCGCGAGAATGAAAGTAGAGCGTGACGCTGCGGGCAATGGCGGGACGGTCGACGGCCAGTTCCAACTCGAAACCCGCGTCGGCTCGCAGATCCCACTCCACGGCGCGGTCGATCACGGCGCGGCGCTGTCGGCCCCGCGGGATCTGGAACTCCAGCAACCTCCGATCGGCTTGTCTTACGATTTGGACGGGCGGGGTACCTTCGGAGGCCTGCCATACGCCCGCGGCCTGTTCGTCCGACGCGTAGTCGAACCGATCCAGTTCGCGAGCCGCCAGTGGGGTGCTGGCGACGATCCACAGAGCAAGCCACCATCGGGGGCGCGCCGGCATGGCCCTATCCTTCCAGCAAATCGAACACCGGACCGCGACGATCGACGCCGGTGAGCTTCATGTCGAGTCCCTGGAAGCGGTAGGAGAGTCGGTTGTAGTCGATCCCCAGGCAATGGAGGATGGTGGCATTGAACTGGTGAATGTGCACCGGGTTTTCCACGATGTTGTAACTGAAGTCGTCGGTCTCTCCGTAGACGATGCCGCCCTTGATGCCACCGCCCGCCATCCAGATGGTAAAGCATCGCGGGTGATGATCGCGTCCGTAGTTTTCTCGGGTCAGTTTTCCCTGGCAGTAAATCGTGCGTCCGAACTCGCCGCCCCAGATCACCAACGTGTCATCGAGCAGTCCGCGCTGCTTGAGGTCCTGGATCAGGGCCCAACTCGGTTGGTCGATGTCGCGGGCCTGGTTGGGCAGATCGCGAGCCACGTTGAAGTGCTGGTCCCAGCCGCGGTGGAAGATCTGCACGAAGCGGACATCCCGTTCGGCCATCCGTCGTGCGAGCAGGCAACTGCGGGCGAATGTACCCGGCTTGTGCACGTCGGGCCCGTACATCTTCAGCACGTGCTCCGGTTCGTCCGAGATATCGGTCAACTCGGGAACCGAGCTCTGCATGCGGAACGCCATCTCATACTGGGCGATGCGGGCTTCGGTTTCCGGATCGGCATA
>JALSIV010000296.1 GCA_026989685.1 Pirellulaceae bacterium
ACCGCGAGGATGCCTTGAGCAACGCTGAGCTTCGACCCCGTCAGACGGTCGAGCACGCGACCGTCGGGGTGGAGCACCTCCACATCGTTGTCATCGGCATTCATGGCGGTGGGGCGGTTGAGGATCATCAGGTCGCAACTCTTACGCTCGGCCTTCACCAATGCCCGAAAGCGATGGTCGTCGGTTTCCAGGGCAAAGCCGACCACGAACTGCCCGGGCCGCTTGATCGCTCCCATGGTAGCCACCACGTCGGGAGTCTCCTCCAGCACGAGTGACAAAGGTGCGCCGGTCTTGCTGATCTTCTCCGTCGCCACTTTGCGAGGCCGGTAGTCGCAAGGCGCCGCCGCGCCGATCAACAAGTCGCACTGCTCGAACTGCTCCCGCGTCGCCTGCAGCATGTCTTCCGTCGAAATCACGGGGATCACGGTCGCCTCGTCGGGATAGGTCAGGCAAACCGGCCCGCTCACGATGGTCACCTGATGCCCGCGCTGCAACGCCGCCTGGCACAGTGCCCGTCCCATCTTTCCGCTGGAGGCGTTGGTCAGATAGCGCACCGGATCGAGATACTGCCGAGTCGGTCCGGAGGTGATCAGCAAACGAGCCATCGTCTCTCCGCCTAACCGCCCCGACTGCGGGACAACAGCGTTTCGATCCGCTCGCGAATCGCCTCCGGCTCCACCATCCGACCGGCTCCCCGTTCGCGGCAACTGAGCCACCCTTCTTCGGGCAACAGCAGCTCGACGCCGTCTTCCTCGAGCCGCTTGACGTTGCGCTGAACCGCCGGTTGGTTCCACATGGTGGTGTTCATGGCCGGCGCCATCAGCACGGGACCGTCGAAGGCCAGGTAGAGCGTACTGAGCAGGTCGTCGGCCAGTCCGGTGGCGGCCTTGGCCAGCAGGTCGGCCGTAGCCGGAGCCACGCACAGCAGATCGGCCGCTCGAGCCAACTCGATGTGCGCCCCCAGCGGATACCGATCGTCGAACAGATCTTGGACCACCGCTTTTCCCGTCAGGGCCGCAAAGGTCGCCGGGGCCACGAGTCTTCCCGCGGCCGCCGTCAGCACGACCGTGACCCGATGGCCGTCTTGCACCAGGCGGCTGACCAGTGCAGCCGTTTTGAAGGCGGCGATCCCGCCGGAAACACCGACGACCAGCGAGGCGGCCATGATCAAAAGTCTGCGGGGTTGAGGTCGAGTTCGGCCCCCGGTTCGCCCGGCGATCCGCCGACCACTTGAACACTTCCGCTGGTGTCGAGAAAGATCTTTCCTTGAGCGATCTCTTGCAGTGCGATCTCCATGTTGTCCGTGCTGCGAGTCTCCACCAAGGGTGGGCTGCCCGCATTGAGTTGCACCAGGCGCTTTTGCAGCAGCGTCGACAACTTGAAGCGACCGCCGACCTTGTTGATGATCTCTTCTTCTTTCAGTTCACGGTACATAGGGCATTCTTCCTTCGCACTGGCGACGATTCAGGTTGCGTTTTCGGCCGGAGCCGACATTTCCCGGCGCAAGATCTCGCAAATCTCTCCAGCCGCACGATCCACATCGTCGTTGATCACTTCGTATTGGTAAAGTGGGAGTTTCTCCAGTTCCCGCCGAGCGGTGGCCAGCCGCCGGGCGATCTCCTCGTCCGATTCGGTTCCGCGAGCCCGCAGGCGCTTCTCCAATTCCTCGGCCGGGCCGGGATGGAGAAAGATGGTCACCGCGTCGGGCACGGCGTCGCGCACGGCCATGGCACCTTCGACGTCGATCTCCAGGATCACCGCCTGTCCGGCCCGCCATCCCGATCGCACTTCCTCCCACAGCGTTCCGTACCATTTCCCCTGACCGAAGACCTCTTTGGCTTCCAAGAACTCGCCCCGCCGCCGTTTCTCCCGGAATTCGTCGTCACTGAGGAAGTAGTAGTCGCGGCCCGCCACCTCGCCCGGACGAGGCGGTCGCGTCGTCGCGGAGACGCTCAACCGAGCCGGCACGGGGGACTGCTCCAAGACGCGGCGCAGCACCGTCGATTTGCCCGCTCCCGACGGGCCCGAAATGATAAACAATTTGCCGGCCGCATCATTCATTCGCCGTTCATTCGACGTTCTGCACCATCTCGCGCATCCGCTCGAGCGCCGCCTTGATCTCCACCGCCGCCTGCGAGACTCGGCTGTCGTTGGCCTTGGCGGCCATCGTGTTGGCTTCGCGGTTCATCTCCTGAAGCAGGAATTCCAGCTTCCGGCCCTGGCTCGACTCGTCCTCCAATAGCCGCCCGAACTGCTGGAGATGGCTCTCCAACCTCACGATCTCTTCGGAAATGTCGCAGCGGTCGGCGAACAGGGCCACCTCGCGAGCAATTTCGCTCTCGGCCGCCTCCACCGATTCGCTGCCCAACAGCGAGGCGATCCGCTGCTCGAGCCGTTCCCGGTGCCGCTCCACCGCATCGGGCGCCCAATGCTTGATTTTCGCCAACTGGTCGGCGATCGACCGCAGATTCCGCTCGAGATCGGCCTTCATCGCCGCCCCCTCGACCCGCCGCATCCGGTCCAGTTGCCGCAGTCCCTCTCTCACCGCCTCCTGCACCAGCGGCCATTCGGTTTCCTGGTCGATCTGCCGGCGCGATTCGATCACGACACCGGGCAACGCGAGCACCGCTCCGATCGAAGGCGGCTCGGTCGACAAGGCCTCGGCTTCCTCCATCAACTGCCGAAAGTAACTGCGCACGGCCGCCCGCTCGAGGCGATAATCGTCTTCGCGAGCCTCACGTTCGATCGTGAGTTGCGCATAGAGCGTGCCGCGGTGAATCGCCGATCGGATTTCGGCTTCGACACGAGCCGCCCATTCCAGCAGGTTGTCGCCGGTCCGCAGGGAGATTTTCAGATGGCGGCCGTTGACACTGCGCACCTCGAAAGAAACGGTCACGCCGTCGCCTCGAATCGTCGCACTACCGTGTCCGGTCATGCTGAGCAGCAACGCCACGCCCTTTCCGTATCAGTCGCCAACGAACCACCGACGCAACAAGGAATCGGCCGGACCAGCGGCCAACTGCGGGTCGAGCTCAATTCGTAACACCTACGCGCCGCGCTCGTCCGGGACCGGCTTCGGGTCGTCAACATCCCCCCAGCCTACGGCCTCCCGCCTCCGGTCTTGCGGGCCCAAAACGCGGTTACTGCCCGTCCTTCTTCGCTTTGCTTTCGCCGCCGGTCGACTCGCTCGAGCCACCGGCGCTACCGGAAGTGTCGCCGGCCTTCTCGTCCGTTCCCGGTGCTTTTTCCGCAGATGTCGACGGAGCCTTCTCGTCAGATTTCTCCTCGGTCGCTTTGCCGGTGTCCGTGGTCTTCTTCTCGCCGGTCGTCGTGTCGCTGCCGGCAGCTCCAGCGCCTCCGTCGGCCGCATTCAACGTCGGCTGAGCCGGCGGGGGAACTCGCTGTTGAGGATTCAAGCAGGCGATGGCCAAGCAACAAAGCAGAAACCAGATGCTGGCCACCACCACGGTAATCCGAGTGAACATGTCCCCGGCCTTGCTACCGAAGGCACTCTGGCCGCCCATGCCCCCCAGAGCCCCGGCCAATCCTCCCCCGCGCCCTCGCTGCACCAGCACCAACAACACCAGAAAGAGCGAAAGCAGAAACAGGAGGGGGCCGAAGATGTACTGGAGTACGTCGCCGAGCAGCAATGGGGTCGTCATCGTCAACATCATGCCTTTTCCATGAGTCCTCGATCCGGAGGGGCGGAGACTGGACACCGAAAGCGGTCACCGGGCCGCCGCCACGATGGCCAAGAACGATTCGACTTCCAGGGATGCCCCACCCACCAGGGCACCGTCGATATCGTCTTGAGCCAACAGTTCGGCTGCGTTGGACGGCTTCACACTGCCTCCGTACTGAATGCGAATCCGGGCCGCAGTCTCCCTACTATAGCGTTCGGTCAACCAGCCGCGAAGGTCAGCATGGACCTCCTGAGCTTGCTCGGGCGTCGCCGTCTCACCCGTGCCGATCGCCCAGACCGGTTCGTAAGCCACCACCAGTTTTTCGGCCTGCTCGGGGGTGATCCCGGCCACTCCCTGAGCCAACTGGTCGAACACCACCTGCCGAGTCTCCCCGGCTCGCCGCTGCTCGATCGTCTCCCCCACACACAGCACCGGCACCAGTCCCGCCTCGAAGGCCGCGGCCACTTTGCGTCCCACCAGTTCCGCCGACTCGCCGAATACGTGCCGCCGTTCGCTGTGCCCGACGATCACATAGCGAGCCCCCAGATCGGTCAGCATGGGCCCGCTGATCTCGCCCGTAAAGGCACCGGACGTGGCGAAATGCATGTTCTGCCCGCCCCACGCGATGGGACTCGACTCCAGCACGCGACCCACGGCATCGAGATAGACGAACGGCGGAAAGACGGCGATTTCGGCCCCGTCCCCGCTCGAGCCCTCTAAGATGCCTCGAGCCAGAGCCGTCGCCCGCTCGCGGTCGAGGTTCATTTTCCAGTTTCCCGCCACCAATGCACGCCGAGTCATCGCTCTTCCATCCGTCTTCAACCACGGGTCGTCCAGCAAGCCACCGAGTGTAGCGAGTCACGGGAACATCGCCTATCGGGGGACCCAACCGATAGAGCCGGCGTTGCGGCCTCACTGGAGTCTTCGCGTCTGTAACGAAACCCGCCGCGCCGCTTTCCGGCCTCGGGGGTGTTGCTTGCACCATGGAGTTTTGTGGCAACGTCTTACTTCGCAACATCTGCGCGCCGTGCACGCATCGGGCACTGGCTTTCGGTCGTCGCCACCACCCCTTCCGCCTCCGGTCTCTCGCGCCTCCAGCCTCGCGGGCGCAGCCCGCGTCAGGGAGGAGACTCGCTGACCGGCAACACGAACAGCTTTCCGTCGCCCATCCGGCCGGTGCGAGCTGCCGAAATGATGCGCTGGACCGTCTCTTCCAACCTCATTTCATCCACCCACACCGAGATCTCGACTTTCGGAAGAAACGCCAGAGAGTACTCGGTATCTTGGTACTTGTCGAGATAGCTTTTCTGGCGGCCGTATCCTTTGACCTCCCGCACACTCAATCCTTCCAGCGGGGCCCGTTTGAGTGCCTCGAGTACCTTCTCGGCAACGAACGGTCGGACAATGGCGATGATCTGTTTCATGATCGAGCGTCAGGCTTCAGGCGTAGTGACATCTGCGCACCGTGCATACATTCCGCACTGGGTTGCGGTTGTCACCTCCCACCCTACAGCCTCCGGCCTCCCGCCTTGCGGGCGAAACCCGTCTCTTGCTACGCATAGAACTTCTCACCAAACAGATCGATCGGCGGGTCGCTCTCGACTTCGATGTCGCCGAACACCTTCACTTGGCACGCCAACCGGAGCTGGTCGCCGTATTGAGCATACGCGAATTTGGGAATCGGGTCGGGTATCACGACCGTTTTGAACTGCAGCTTCTCTGTCATCGTCGGCTGACTGACGTTTTCCGCTCCCTTGGTGATCAACACACGGCAGGTTCCGCACACGCCCTTCCCGTGGCAGTTGCCGACGAAAGACTGATTGATTCGTCGGCCGAAACCGTTCAGAAACCCCAAGTTCAGCGGGATTCCCGCGCGGATGGCTTCGCGCCGCAGATTGGCGCCCTCGGGAACCTCGATCTCTACGTTCTCTTTGACGAATTTGACTGTCGGCATCGTGTGTTCCTGCTCCATTCGAAGAGTCGCTTACCAACTTCCCAGCGGACGGGACAATCGTACCAGCGAGCACAGGCGGCGCGAAGCCACCAAACCGGACTCCCGCTTCCCGCCATGGTCACGGTTGACCGAATCGGTCGCGAGGAAAGTCCTTCCGGTAGCGAGTCAACAAGGCGTCGATATCGGCGGGCAAAAAGTAGATCTTGCCCCGAATCTCCTTGGTCTCACCCCCTTTGAGACCACCGATTCGGATGTCGCTGTGCAGGCAGGCGATCACGCCTTGAAAAATCTCCTGGCAAGGCACGAAAGCGATGGCCATCAATTGCTTGCGGTCGGCCGAGTAACAACCAACCAGGGCGTTGGAAGGGACGACCGAACTGAGTGGCCGGGGATTGACGTCGTTGCGGTCGACTCGAGGCGGACAGTAGACCTGGCCGGGAGTATAGCGAGCCTTCTTGGCCCACGGCTCCGTAGGAAGAAAGACGGCTCGTCCGTCCACAAAAAGAAAGCTCTGCCGGATGTATTTCGGGTAGAGCTCCCAGGCGTCCTTCCGCCCGCAACCGGTGTAGGGGCCGACTCGTACGCAAGGCTGCGCCCAATGAGCTTGCGATTCGACTCGAGTGGGATTGTGAGCCGTCAAGCGGAAGTCGATCGCGTCGGTCCCCGCTGTAATGACATGCCGGACAACCACGCCGTCTTCCAGCCGATCCTCGATTTCAATACGGGTCTTGTCAGCATGGGCCGAAAGCAGCTTCGACTGGTGAGGAATCACCGTCTCCTTCCAGTCGCGATCGGTCGATCCCGGGCGGCAATAGGCCTCCAAGTAGTTCACCGTGACCGGAGCCGGCAAATGCTCCCCCCGAATCGTCAGCAGCCGCTTGTGCCACTCGATCTGCAGCGACTGCGCAGGCGACACAGCCGAAGAAAACAAAGTGAAGCCGATCGAAGCGGCCAGCCACAGCCACCGGAACGTACCACGCATGGTCGCTACTCTCTTGTTCGGGATACCAAAGTCATTTCGGCGCGATCGTGCAGAACATCCGCCGCCCCTGTTGGCTGGGGGGCGATTCGATCTTGCCGTGCTCGAGCAGTTGCTCGAGCACTTGCTCCATCACCTTGCGGCCCTCTTCGATGTGAGCCATTTCGCGGCCGCGAAACATCACCGACACCAGCACCTTATCTTTGTGAGCCAAGAACCCGATCGCCTTCTTCACCTTGAAGTCGATGTCATGCTGGCCGGTCTTCGGACGCAGCCGGATCTCCTTGGTCTTGGTCTGGTGCGAACCATGCTGCGACTTTTTCTTCTTCTTTTCGTACTTGTACTTCCCGTAGTCCATGATCCGGCACACCGGCGGCCGCTCGTTGGGGGCCACCTCGACCAGATCCAGGCCCTCGTCGCGGGCCTTGGCCAACGCTTCGTGGGTCGGAATGACTCCCAGTTGCTGACCATCCGAACCGATCACACGGACCTCGGGAACTCGAATTCTCTCGTTCACGCGGGCCAGCGTCTCCCGACCCGCCGCAGCATCGCGATGAAACTTCCTGGCGATGGGTGATCCCTTTCCTCTAGTAAGTCGCTCTACCGGCGGCGCTTGGCACCTCGCCGAAGCTCCCTCCGCCGACTCGTTCAACCGTTCGCTCACACGAGAGCACGCCTTCAACCCCGTACCCAAACCCGCCGGACCGCTTCCCGGTCCCGGGTATGGTGACTGCGGCACGGAGTCTGGGGACAGCCTCTTAGACGAGAGTATTTACGACCTGCACGATCGGCGTCAACCAGAATCCCACAAGTTCCTTCTTACTCCCACTCTTTTGGGCGGATAACCCTGCCTCCGACAACTCCCGTCGGGCCGCCCTCGTACGAGGCCGACTCGACGGTAAACTCAGCTCAATACACGATCGTACACGTCCAGCGTTGCCGATGCCATCACCTGGGCCGTGCGTTTTTCCAGCACGCGTTCCCGCCCAATCGCTCCCCTATTTCTCAAGCCGGGAAGGTCGACCACCCGCCGCGACAATTCCTCGGCCACCACCCTCGGCTCCACGCTCTTCAGAAGCCAGCCGCCCTCCAGTTCACCCAGCATCTCGGGGAAGATCCCATGAGCTGGGACGATGACCGGTACGCCGCAGGCCAGTGCTTCCAGCACGAACAGACCTTTGGGTTCCTCGTAAGGCATGGGAACGCACAGGAGGTCGATCGCCTCGAAGAAGGCCTGTTTTCTTGGACGATCCACTTCCCCCCACCACTGGACGTGGTCGGCGCAGCCGGCCTCCTCGAGCCGCCTCCGCTGCTCGCCGGCATACGAACCACCCGTTCCACTGTTCCACCCGGCCACTATCAAACGGCACCGCCGCGCCGCTTCCCGTTCCTCGGAGCTCGAGCCATCGATGCCCGATCCCGTTTTCATGTGAATAAACGCCTCGATGAGGACGTGCAGGCCTTTTTCGGGAGCGGCTCGAGCAAGGAAGCCGATCGTCGGTGGACGCTGAGGCCGCGGATTTCGATTGAGTTCCCGCCAATCAGCCACGTCGATTCCCAGGGGTATGTTCTCAAACCGCTCGGGGGCCACGTCCAACATCCGAGCCATCTTGTGCTGGTAGAACCGGCTGAAAACGACGAACCGGTCGACGTAGCGTGCCAAGTCCTGAAGCCGCTCCAAGACGGGCCGGCGATAGTCGCTCTCGAGTTGATCGAGAAACAGGTCGTCTCCTTGAAGCGTCACCACCACGGGCACGCCCAGTCGCTCCTTGACCTGTGGAACGGCTCCCGCGATCAGCAGGTTCGACAGATTGACCAGCGCAGGCCGCTCGCGCTCCAGCCATTTCACGAGCTGCCCGACGTGAGCCTTCAGCGGTCCGCTCGATCCCGCCAACATGGCCATTGTCAGGCGTCCCAGGCGAGCCGCGTCGGTCTCGACGCTGCGTGCGGCAACCCGCCGCAGCAGCCAGGGAGCGTCCAACCAGCCAGTGAGCCACATCGGCAGGGCGGCGAACCAGGGCCAGCGGTGGCGGCAGTAGATATTGATTCCGCCAAAGAAGAGCCGATCGCCGCTGACGTCGGTTTCATCGGTACGGATCGGCGTGTACAGCGGCACCAACTGAGCATCGACGCCGGCCTGCCGCAGGTGGCGAACGAGAGCGTTGTCTCTCAGACAGCTCCCGCAGTACATGCCGCCGGCTCCCGCCGTCAGGTAGATGACGGGGCGATCTCGGAGCCGCTTGTGGACGTTTTTCCTCAAGGTTGGCGGTTCCCCACGGTCGATCGACGGGTGCGGAGTGGTGTGGCGGGTAAGCACCTGCGGTTCGCCCGTTTCGACGGACGACGGCGACGGGTGCATGCACTTGGCGACGGCTTTTTCCGCGGTTCCTCTTTCGCGTCCTCGCCCCCATGCGTAAAATAGCGAATTCTCGCGATTCGGACCTTGGCCGTACACCGCCCGGTCCCTCAAAGATCATAGCGAAAAAAACGAGCTCGGCAGGCCCGATCCCTACGAGCTAGAAAGGCCCCATCATGCCCAAGCAGAAGACACACAAGGGAACCAAGAAACGATTCCGGCTGACGGCGAAAGGGAAGGCCAAGCATCGCGCGGCCGGCACCAGCCATCTGCAGACGCGAATGTCGCAGAAGCGGAAGCGGAACTTGCGCGGTACGCGAACGGTCGATCCCTGCATGGAATCGTCGATCCAGCAGGCACTGGGAAAATACAGCTACTGACCTCGTGACAACGACGCGTGACGTTGCCACGAACCCGAATTGCGTCAGGAAGACGCCCAGCCTCGCAGACGTGCTGCGACGGCCGGGTACACGGGCATCCAACGCCGCCACACAATGGCGGGGCCTAGTGAACCCCACACCATAGGGTAAACGAACGATGAGAACGATCAAGGGAGCGGCTCGCAGGAGAGCCAAGAAGCGACTGCTTCGCCGAGCCAAGGGATATCGAGGCGGCCGGCGGAACATGATCCGTACGGTCAAGGAGACGCTGTTGCGAGCCGGCGCGTATGCCTATCGCGACCGCCGTGTTCGCAAGCGCGAGTTCCGCAAGCTGTGGATCATCCGCATCAACGCCGCCGTCCGCGAACGGGGGATGCGATACAGCGAGTTCATCCACGGGCTGCAGAAAGCGGGAATCGAGCTCAACCGGAAAATGTTGGCGGAACTGGCCGTTTCCGACCCAGCCGCTTTCGACGTGATCGTGGAAGAAGCCAAGCGAGCCTTGGCGGCCTAGCGCGGGCTTCGCCCGCAAGGCTGGAGGCGAGAGGCCGGAGGCTGTAGGGGTGGTAGCGATGACGAACAACGTGTGTAGGATGCGCGCACGGCGAGCCGATGTTACGAAAATAGGACTCTGATTGGCTGTCACAAAACTCCCTGCGGCAAGCAACCCACCCGAGGTGTCGAGATTACGCGAGCTGCGTCCGCGCTGTCGGGCAAGGTCGCCGGAAAGCTCTGTCGATGACCGCACTGGAAGCATTCATTGAAAAGCTCGATGCTCTGGCCCGCGACGCCACGGCCGCGTTCGAGTCGGCGACGACCGCGGAAGAACTCGAGCAGGCTCGCGTCGAATTCTTGGGGGCTCGCCAAGGCCGGCTCAAGGCCATCCAAAAAGGAATGGGCCGGCTCGATCGGTCCGAACGTCCGGCCGCGGGCAAGAAACTGAACGAAGTCAAGCGGCAGATCGACTCGGCGTTCCAAGCGGCTCGAGCGGCCCTGGGAAAAGAACAAGCCGGGCCGGCCGTGCGGTCTCCCTTCGATCCGACCTTGCCCGGAGATCGCCCCAGGCTGGGACACGTTCATCCCATTACGCAAACCATCGAAGTGCTCAAAGAAATCATGGGCCGCCTGGGGTTCTCGGTCGCCGAAGGTCCCGAGATCGAAGACGAGTGGCACAACTTCGAGGCGCTCAACATCCCGGCCGCTCATCCGGCCCGCGATCCGCTCGAGAATTTCTACATCGACGCCGGGCCGTCCCAACGCGCCGAGCGTTGCCACGAGACCGCCGACCGGTCGCAAGACGGAGATCTGCTGAGCGACTTTTACCGGGCCACCGCTGAGGCTCGAGCCGGTGCCCCGTTGCTGCTGCGCAGCCAAACGAGCACCGTTCAAATCCGAGTCATGGAGCAGACGGCTCCCCCGATCCGCATCATCTCACTCGGCCGCGTCTACCGTCCCGATACGGCCGACGCCACACACTATCCGTTGTTCCACCAGATGGAAGGACTGCTGGTCGATCGGCAGGTGACGATGGCGGATCTGAAGAGCGTGTTGCGGATGTTCGCCACGAGTTACCTCGGTGAAGATGTTCACGTCCGCTTTCGCCCTTCGTTCTTCCCGTTTACCGAGCCAAGTGTCGAAGCCGACTTCTGGTGGAACGACGAGTGGGTCGAATTCGGCGGAGCGGGAATGGTGGATCCCAACGTACTGCGAGCGGTCGGTTACGACCCTGAGACCGTGTCGGGATTCGCGTTCGGACTGGGAGTCGAGCGGCTCTGTATGCGACGCCACCAGATCACGGACATCCGCGAGTTCTACCGGAACGATGTGCGGTTTCTCCGGCAGTTTTGAAAACGAGACAGGTTGACCCGACATGATCGTCTCCTGGGATTGGCTGAGGCAGTACGTGGATCTGCCGGATTCGGTAGAGGAAGTCGCCGAGCGGTTATCGATGGCCGGACTCAATCACGAATCGACGCTTCCCAAGGGGGCCGACATTGCCGTTGATCTCGAAGTCACTAGCAACCGCCCCGATTGCCTGGGACACCTGGGGATCGCTCGAGAAATCGCCGTCCTCTACGGGCGGCCGCTCAAGCTGCCCGCCGCCGAGCCCGCGGCGACAGGGCCTCCCATCGAGAGTCTCACCCGAGTGCGGATCGATGCCCCCGAGCTCTGCCCTCGCTATACGGCTCGTCTCATTCAGGGCGTTCGTGTCGGCCCCAGTCCGGATTGGCTGGCCGATCGGCTCGAGACGATCGGCGTAGCCGTGATCAACAACATCGTCGACATCACCAACTACGTTCTGTTCGAGTGCGGGCAACCGCTTCACGCATTCGACTTCGGCAAGCTGGCCGGGCCGGAGATCATTGTCCGCAGGGCGACGCCCGGCGAGTCGTTCGTGGCGATCGACCACCGCACTTACCAGCTCGATTCGACCATGTGTGTCATCGCCGACGCCGAAAAAGCCGTGGCTTTGGGCGGCGTGATGGGCGGCGAGCAAACCGAAGTAAGCGATCAAACGGTGGATCTGCTGATCGAGTCGGCCGAATTCGATCCGATTTCGATTCGCAACACGGCCCGCAAGCTCAACCTGCACAGTCCGTCGTCCTATCGTTTCGAGCGGACCATCGATCCGGCCGGCGTCGACTGGGCCAGCCGCCGTTGCTGCCAACTTATTTTGGAACTGGCCGGCGGCACGCTTGCTCAGGGCGTCATCGACGTGGGAGGCTCCGTTCCGGCACCTCCCCGGATCGTGCTGAGGCTTTCGCAGATCGAGCGGATCCTCGGCATCGACATTCCTCGGCAGCGGGTCCAAGAGATTCTCGAATCTCTCGGCGGGCGCACGCTCGAGTCGACCGAAAAGCAGATTGCGGTCGTGGCCCCCAGTTGGCGTCGGGATTGGGAGCGAGAAATCGACCTGATCGAGGAGGTCGCCCGTATCCACGGCTATGAGCAAATCCCGGAGGATGTCCGCGTGCCAATGGCCGTGTCGCAGCCGCGGAAGATCGACGTGGTCTTGCCGATCGTCCGCCACTGCCTGACCGCGATGGGAATCGACGAAGCGTTGACGGCCAGTGTGGTGTCGGCGGAGTGGGCGCAGGCCTTCGACGGGTGGTCCGACCGAGAACCGCTCAAAACGGAAACCCCCATGTTGCGAGGCGCCGACCGGTTGCGGCTGAGTCTACTCCCTAGTTTGCTCGACGCCCGGCGCTACAACGAATCGTTGGGTAATCTCGACGCCGAGCTGTTCGAAACGGCCGCCGTCTACTTGCCGGCTCCCGACCACCCGCTGCCTCGTGAGCAGCGCACGCTGGCCGTCGTTACCGATCGAGGATTCACTCGAGCCCGCGGAGCGATCGAGGCCTTGCTCGAAGCGCTCCGCATCCCGCTCCCCCTTGCCAGCAGCGACGCCAATGTGTCTCTGTTCGAACCGGGCCGAGCTCTGGCGCTGCGGCTGGGCGATGAATTGCTGGGATATGTCGGTGAAATCTCCGACGCGTCTCGACGGCAGTTCGGTCTTCGCGATCGAGTGGCCGCCGCGGAAGTCTCTCTCGACCTGTTGGAACGACTGGCCCGGTTGATCCCTCACTACGAGCCTCCCAGTCCTTATCCGGCCATTCGCCGCGACGTGAATCTGATCGTCGACGAGGCTGTTCGCTGGGCCGACGTGCAGCGGACCGTTCGTGAAACGGCCGGTGAATGGCTCGAATCGATCGAGTTCCAGGAAGTCTATCGCGACAAGAAGAAGGACGGCGCCGACAAGAAGCGTCTGCTGTTCAGTCTGACATTCCGCTCTGCCGAACGCACGCTTACCGGCGAAGAGATCGACTCGTTGCGCGACCGCATCGTCGCCGCCTGCGGCGACGCCTTCGGGGCGAGGTTGTTGGCCTAGCCGAACGCCGGCTGTACCCGCAAGTAGGTCAGGCTTTCCTGCCTGACCAAAACCGGTGATGACGTCCTGCGCACGGACAACCGAGTCTGGAGCGGTGGCTGGTAGTTCCGAAAACGCATATTTGCGGATCCCCGCGCGTGGTCAGGCTGCAAAGCCTGACCTAGGCTGGCGCCGGCACCGCACTGCGCGACCTGGACGAGTCGGTCTGATCGCGAGGCGCTGGAGTTCTCGACGCTTCCTCACCGCTGGCCGCCTCGCGCGTTCGCGTCTCGCCAACCAA
>JALSIV010000297.1 GCA_026989685.1 Pirellulaceae bacterium
CTGCTGCCTGGCCTAGAGGCCGAGTGCTTGCGGCAGTGATTCTGGGCGTTGTTTTTGCTTTTCCCGTCCAGCAAGGCTGGCCGGATGAACGCGAAGCGTTGGACTACATGGCCGAAGCTTATCGGGCCATCAATGCCGATGACTATTCCGAAGCCATGCGACGATTGACGAAAGCCAAGGCAGAGGCTCGCCGTGCTGCGGGAAATCGAGGCGACGCAAAAGTGGCTCACGATGTTGCGGCGCAAGTGGAAGGATCTACGGCGTACCCGCGAACAACTCGAGTCGAATCCGGCCGATGGAACGGCCCACCGGAAGATGGGAGCATTCTACTGCTTCGCGAAGGAGGATTGGAAGCGAGGCATCCCACACTTGGCCAGAGGGAGCGATAGTGAATTGCGGCAAATCGCGCAACTGGAGCTGAATCGACCCTCCGACGCGGCGGTTCGGTTTCACCTGGGGAAGAAGTGGCTTGAAGCAGCCGATGCGGCGCGCGACACAAAGGACGCCCGGGTGATGCGACTGCGCGCCAGATACTGGTTCCTGAAAGCCGGCGCGGGAACGAAAAAGAGCACCGTACGCCGCGCCGTCAACAGCCAACTCGAAAAGATCACGCTCTATCCCACGCGGATCGTCATTTGGAATACTCACAATGCCATGCATGGTGATCGCGGCACACTGGAGTGCCATCTCGTTCTGGTCAACGGCGGACAAACTGTATCGGCAGGCAAGTTGCAACTGCCATGGTCTGCAGAGAGAAACATGCCGTACGTCGCGATTCTCGCAGGTAAGCCAGTTGATGAGGTGCGGATCGAGGTGACGCGTTGGCCTCGTAATGGTGGAGGGCTTGCCGAGGTTCAAATCTTCCAGGGCAGGACGAATCTGGCGACCGGTTGTGAAGTGCGCGCAAGCGCTTCATTCCGAGAAGGATTCACGCACGATAATTTAACTGATGGCATCACTGGAGCTACGGAAGAGAAGTTTTCTAAGGGCTACTGGTTGCTTCCCCATAAGACCAAGGGATGGTGTTCGTTCCATTTGGACAAGGCCAAGTAGGCCTTTTCGCGCAGAAGCGATCGCCCTGTGGCTCCTGTAGTCAAATACACCCGTGATCGCCGTGATGGCGTATCGAGGGCGGCGTTGCACTCGACATGATGCGAGTGGTACGGATAGCCGAATTCGTCTCCGACGTGGAGTTCACCGTAGCGGAATAGCAGAGTGCACTTGCGCCTCACGCTGGAGGCGACGCGTAGAGCGGAGTGACGCCAGCACGGAGACAACTCGGTCGGCGGTAATGCGGCCGCTAAAGTTCATCATGGCTGTTTCGCACACACCGCCCCGGTCCATCTGCATCGCTTGCTCCAGTGCGGCGGTGAAACCGACCAAATGCTCCGCATCAGCGGCGTCTGCAAGACACCGAGCTCCGGAGGGCAGCTTGTCAACAAGATGTCCTGTGCGCCCAGGCAGAATGAACGCTGCACCGGTTCTCACTCCAACGGCCGGGCACCCTGCCAGCATGATTTCGGCGAGTGCAAGCGGCCCGTGGTCGTCGTCGGCCAGGTAGGCGCAGGCGCGGCTGCGGCGAGCGGCTTCGTAGAGTTCCTCTCGCCGGTAGCGGCCGTAGTGGAACGTGATGTGGCGTGGGTAAGTCTCCTCCAAATGCTCGAGTAGGCCAGGACGGTGGCCGTTCTTGGCGTAGATCAAGAGGTCGTATTTGTCCGGCAGCGGGCCGCCGGGCATGGGGTCGATCGGGTAGGGCCAGGTGATGACGGGCGCTTTGTTCTCCGGGCCCTTGTGCTGCTCGATCAGCTCCTTGTACCACTGGCTGTGGCAGAACATGGCCCGGCAGTTCTTCGCGTCCAGCAGCGCGCACTCTTCCGCGTCGATTCGCGGTGTCGCCGAGTTGGTGAAGAGCATGTTCGGGCCCTGGATGAACGGCAGTCCCTCCGAGTCCCACCAGGCG
>JALSIV010000298.1 GCA_026989685.1 Pirellulaceae bacterium
TTTGGAGGGGTGAGGTGAGAGGGGTGAGGTGTGAGGTGTGAGGTATGAGGTGTGAGGGGTGAGGTGTGAGGGGTGAGGTGTGGATGAGTGTGTCCTTGCGGACGGCTTCGAGCATCTCGAAAGCCTGTCCGTCGTTCCGCTCAGTTCCGTTCTATTTCCTTTGCGACCCGGCACGTGCAACCCACTCACTTCGCCCTTCGCCCCTCGCCCTTCACATCGTATAACTTGTCCACCCTCACACCTCACACTTCACCCCTCACCCTTCCTTTAGGGAGGCTCGACGATGAGCACGCGATTGACATGGTTGGGGCACGGAACCTGGTTGATTGAAGCCGGTGGAACCAAGATTCTGCTGGATCCGTTCTTGGACGAACAGCCGACAGCTCCTTGCAAGGCCGATCAGGTGGAAGCCGATTTCATTCTGGTTTCGCACGGCCATTTCGACCACGTGGCGGATGTCGCGCCGATTGCCAAACGTTGCGGCGCCACCGTGGTGGCGATTTACGAGATTGCCACGTGGTTTGCCGAGAAGCACCAAGTCGCCAACACGGTCGGAATGAATCTCGGCGGTGGCGTCGCCTTGCCTTTCGGCCATGTGAAGATGACGCCGGCGTTCCACTCGTCGCAACTTCCCGACGGAAGCAGTGGCGGCCATGCGTCCGGCTTCGTGTTGACGATCGGCGAGGAGCGAATCTATTTCGCTTGTGACACGTCGCTCTTTTCGGACATGCAG
The DNA here is from genome assembly GCA_026989685.1 of Pirellulaceae bacterium. Lineage (GTDB taxonomy): Bacteria > Planctomycetota > Planctomycetia > Pirellulales > Pirellulaceae > S141-3. The sequence continues at coordinate 734 of JALSIV010000298.1, forward strand.
TGGATTGGACGAGGCGGATTGACAGCGGCCGTCCTGCCGATCGGGGATCTGTTTACAATGGGCCCGCAGGATTCGGTGGCCGCCACGCAATTGCTCAAGGCCGAGCACGTCCTGCCGGCTCACTACAACACTTGGGAGCCGATTGCCCAGGATGCGGAAGCGTGGGCCGAACGCATCCGGCGGGAGACGGAATCTCGGCCCACGGTGTTGGATCCGGGCGGGTCCTTCGAGCTGTGATGCGGGCGGGCTCGAGGGCCGACGGCGATTCGGCTTCGCAGAGGCGGTCACGGTCTCCGCACCGTGCTGGCCGTCATTCGAGAGGGCCGCACGGAGAGCGGCGGCGGCCGTCCCGACTTCCCCATAGTCCTGTCGCAGATCGGCTGCTCCAGGGGTATACTGGGTGACCACGGCGCCGGCCGTCGGCCCCACCAGTTGCCCGTTGTTAACCGCTTGAGGTGCTTTCATGAAATCGATTCGAGTACGGATAGGTGTTGGATTGGCCCTACTGATTTCCGCGGCTGGCGGGGAAGCCGGCGCCAAGGAATTCGTTTGGAAGCTGGAGCCGGGGAAGACCTACGAGGTCGTCTCCAAGCAGACGATGGTGACCGGAGTGCCCACGCCGGGCGGGGAAGTGTCGATTACCGCCAAGATGGAGATGGTGGGTCGCTGGCGAGTGCTTGAAAGAGACAGCCAGGGGAACATCACCATGGAACAGACCATCGAGCGCATGAAGATGGAGATGGATACGCCTCAAGGCAAGATCACGGTCGACTCCAACGACGAAGCCACGCTGAAGTCGCCGGCGGCCCAAGCCTTCGGCACGATGATCGGCCGCGTCAAGAAGATCGTGGTAACCCAGAAGATGTCCCCTCTGGGCAAGATTCTGGACACCCAAATCAAGTCACGCGACGGCAGCGACGTGGCGGGGCTGCTGCCTGGAGCGTCTGCGAGCAACATCAAGGAAATGGTCTCGGGCAACGTGCTCCGTTTTCCCAACAAGGACATCGCCCCCGGCGCGACATGGACCGACGAACGAACCATGAGCATGCAAGGTCTCGGCGGCGCTATGAAACTCGAGATGAACTACAAATATGTGGGAACGGAAAAACTCGAAGGCAAAGATAGGGACCGCTTCGATGCCCAGATCAAATTCGTTCCCAGCGGTGACAACCAGCAGCAAGCGAATGTGAAGGGCAAGGGAACCATGACGGTCTACTTCGACGCCGGCGCCGGCTATACCGATACGACGAAGATGAAGTACGAGGTCACGATCACCCGCACATTGTTCGGCCAGACGACCACCGCCACGATGAAAAACGAGGCGACCACGACGATTCGTCCGGTCCAGTCGACGAGCGGGGAGTGAAGAAAGTGGGAAGTGTGAGGTGTGAGGTGTGAGGTGTGAGGGGTGAAGGAGAGTGGACGAGGGGCAGGCGGGAAGTGTTGGACGGCCAGCGAGGCAGTCACATGATTGAGACTGCGATTCTCCACGCCACCGGCGCCTGACCGTTCCCGACCATAAGGAAGTTGCCAAGGGGACGGCGTGTTCGACATTCGTCAAGCCGGCTTGACGGTTGAGGAGTTCAAGGACCTTCTCTGAACGAGTGTTGCGGCGAATAAGACCGAGAACCCGCTACGAGCTACCACTCCCAGAAGCCCCTCCTGATTCCCCACTCCCCATTCGCCATTTTCCATTCTCCATTTTCCATTTTCCATTTTCCATTTTCCATTTTCCATTTTCCATTTTTCATTTTTCATTTTTCATTTTTCATTTCATCTTCCGCAACTGGATCTCGTCACCCACCACGCGGACTTCGAAGGTGTCGATCCGGATGCGTCGATTGTCGCACCAGGTGCCGTCGGTGACGCAGAATCGCCAGGCATGCCAGGGGCAGGTAACGGTCGTACCCTCCAGTGGCCCGGATGCCAGCGAGGCTCCCATGTGAGGGCACGAGTCGGCGATGGCGTGATACTCGTCTCCCACCTTGAAAATGGCCACCATTTGGTCCTCAAACGGAACGGCCAATCCCTGGGATTCCGGAACATCCGTTACTTTCGCTACCGTGACAAACGGATCAGTCATCGTGAGGGCTCTCGGGGGCTATCGCTGGCGCGTACCCGTTTTCAAAATGGAGTCTTGGAGTCTGCAGCACGTCCCGCCGCCCTGGTCTCGGGCAGGCCGGATGCGGTAGGGACTGCACTCGTCCCTTCATCAGGTCACACTCTAGCCGTGGCGGCGTGAAGTGCAAGCGGCGAATGACGAGGGAGGAACCACCATGTCCACCGGCCCCTACCAACCTCAGACCATCAGCGGATCGCAGCTCAAACAGATCGTGACGGCTCGAGTCCTTGCCGGAGTGCAGACGCCCGCTCAGTACCTGGGGGGCGAACACAACATGGTGCGCAAGGACCACGACCGCGTTTTGGGGAAGCTTTGTCTGGCCTTTCCCGATCTGTACACGATCGGCATGAGCCACCACGGGCTGCAGGTGCTCTATGGTTTGATGAACTCGCGAGAGGATTGGGTGTGCGAGCGTTCGTTCGCTCCGGCGGTCGACATGGAGCAACGGATGCGTGCTCTGAGACTTCCCTGGTATGGACTCGAGTCCTTCACGCCGCTGTGCCGCTACGATGTCCTCGGCTTTTCGCTCCAATACGAAATCTGCTCGGTCAATGTCCTCACCATGCTCGATCTGGGCGGGATTCCTCTGCGGGCCGACGACCGGACGCTGGCCGATCCGCTGGTGGTGGCCGGCGGTCCTTGTGCTCAGAATCCCGAACCCTTGGCTCCGTTTATCGACCTGTTCATCACGGGCGACGGTGAACCCAGTTTGCCGGTGATCTGCGATCGTTGGTTGGAGATTCGTCAGCGGGCGCGGCGGGAAACGGGTTGGCTCGAGGGCGAAGCGGGACGGCGCCAGCGGGAAGCCGCGTTGTTGGAGTTGGCTCGGTCGGTCAACTACGCCTACGTTCCGCGCTTCTATGAACCCGAGTATCGCGATGGTCGCTTCGTGGCTCTCAACCGGACGCATCCCGACGCACCCGAATCGATTTACCCGTGCGTCATCGACGACCTCGAGTCGATTCCGCTTCCGACTCGGCCGCTCGTGCCCCTGGTCGAGTGCGTTCACGATCGGATCGCCATCGAGATCATGCGAGGCTGCCCCTGGCAATGCCGGTTTTGTCAGAGCACGGTGATCAAACGCCCGCTTCGAATTCGCTCCGTCGACACGATCATCCGTGCGGCGGAGGAGTCGTACCGCGCGACCGGTTTCAACGAGATTTCGATTCTTTCGCTGTCCACGAGCGATTATCCTCACTTTGAAGAGCTGGTGACGCGGTTGAAACAGGTGTTTGGTCCGCGAGGCGTCAACATTTCGGTGCCCAGTCTGCGAGTGAACGAGCAACTGCGGACGTTGGCCGAGCTAGTTGGGAACGACCGCCGCTCGAGCCTCACGCTGGCTCCCGAAGTGGCTCGCGACGATATGCGCCAGCAGATCCGCAAGAAGATCAAGAACGAAGATTTGTATGAAGGTTGCCGCACGGCTTTTCGCAACAACTTCCGCAGCGTTAAGCTCTATTTCATGTGCGGTCTTCCGGGAGAACGCCCGGTCGATTTGGACGGGATCGTGGAGATGGCCGAGACGATCAGTCGGATCGGCAAGGAGGAGACGGGCCGCTGGGCGCGCGTGACCGCCAGCGTCTCGAACTTCGTGCCCAAACCTCATACACCGTACCAGTGGAATGCCATGCAACGCCGCGAGTACTTCCACTGGGCCCACCAATACTTGCGGTCTCGCAAGCGACTCGGCAGTGTTTCCATCAAATGCCACCCGGTGGAAACGAGTCTGCTGGAGGGCGTGATTTCACGAGGCGACCGGCGTGTCGCCGATGCGATCGAACTGGCTTGGCGCCGAGGTGCCCGACTCGACAGTTGGCGGGAACACTTCAACGCCCAGCGCTGGTGGCAGGCGCTGGCCGATGCGGGGATCGACATCGAGTGCGCCTTGCATCGTCCGTGGGGATTGGAAGAGCGGTTGCCGTGGGACCACCTTCACATCAAGTACGGCCGCGATTATCTGGCCAAGGAGCAGCGGCGCGCTCTCGTGCAGCTCGACGCCATGGCCACGGTCACCAAGTGACTCGCCATTTTGGAACCAATGGGAAAACCATGAATGCTCCCGGCGAAACGTCCGACGTGAAATTGCGGGATTTTCAGGCGCTGATTCGCCGGATGTACTACGACAAGGATCTCGAGCGGGGTTCCGAGGGGACCTTCATGTGGCTGATGGAGGAGGTGGGAGAACTGGCCGCGGCTCTGCGGAGCGGCAGCCGGGAAGAGATGGCCGAGGAATTCGCCGACGTATTGGCTTGGCTGGTGACGATCGCCAATGTGGTGGACGTCGACTTGTCCGAGGCCGTGCACCACAAGTATGGGAGCGGCTGTCCCGGCTGCGGGCAGTTCGAATGTGCGTGCGACGACGCGGGGAAGCCGTAAACGAACTGGAGTCCGCGACTCGGCGTAGTGGACATACCGGTGACCGGAGGGGCCCGCCGGGCGTGGCAAGCGGCGTTGGTACCTTTTGAGTCTGTAACCAAACCCGCCGCGCCACTTTCCGGCCTCGGGTGTGTTGCTTGCGGCATGGATTGTGGTGACACCCTTTTGTTGACAGACGAACGACAAACCCTGATGAAAAGCGACTTGTTGCCGTACTCGAACTGTCGCGGCACACTCGGCTGTCCCTTCCTCTTGGTGGCTTTGGTACTTGCACTGCCGCCCGCCGATGCTCGAGGACCGTTGCCCAATGGGGGAATCTCGATCGGCGAGATCTCGGCGGGCGTGGCCGGAGTCAGCAAGCTGGGGCATTGGACGCCACTGCGGATTGAACTGACGGGCGGAACGGAGCCTCGGCGGTGCCGGATCGAGATCGAGACGGTGGATGGAGAAGGGCTGGCGGTGATTTACGACGACGCCTCGAGCGAGGCCGAGTTCACTTTGCCCGGTGGCCGGTCCGTGACGGTCACTCGTTATTTCAAGCCGGGGCGCAGTGATGCGTCGGTCGAGGTGAGGCTGGTGGACGCCGAGTCGAGGCGGGTGATCGCCTCATCCCGCACCACCGTGGTCAGTCTGCCGGCCACCGTCTCTTACTACGTGCAACTGGGGCGGGTGGAAGGTTTTCAGCGCGTCTCGGAGTACGGCGTTCGCGATCCGGCGCGGCGAATCGTCACGCGTCGGATTGATCGGCTCGAGCTGCTCCCCCAGCGGGCGCTGGGATACGACGGGATCGAAGGCCTGCTGGTAACCACGGCTGCAGATAATCCCCTGGTGCGGTTGACGCAGGCGCAGCGGAAAGCGCTGACGGAATGGGTGGCCGGCGGCGGTCGCGTCGTCATCTCGGCGGCCCGGGCCGCGCCGCAGTTGTTTGGTGCCGGGGGGCCGTGGGCCATCTGGTCGCCCGGACGGATGGGGGAGCTGCAGCCTTCGTTCGAAACCACCGGGCTCACGAACTACACTCGAGCGGCTCAGCCGCTGCCGCCGCGGATTCCGTCTCCTTTTTTGGAACTCCGCGAGCCGGCCGGACGCGTGTTGGCCTTCGAGGGCGGTGGCGGGCTGGGAGATCGGCCCATGATCGTGGAACGCGCCTACGGAATGGGAAGCGTGGTGGTGCTGCTGGTCGACATCGACGAAGGGACGCTGGCCGAGTGGCTGGGGGGTCCTCGACTGGTCGCCCGAATGCTGGGCGTGCTGCGCGACGAGTCGGGCTCCGGGGGGCGGATGAGCGACGTGCCGATCGCTTCGACCGGCTACAGCGACATCATCGGTCAGTTGCGGGAAGCACTCGATCAGTTCTCCAATGTGGTGCTGGTTCACTTCTCCTGGATCGCCGGCTTGATTGTGTTGTATGCCCTGATCATCGGGCCGGCCGACTATTTCGGCTTGTTGGCGTTGCGGCGGCCGCACTGGACGTGGATCACGTTGCCGTTGTTGATTCTGGCCTTCTCGGCTGTGGCCGTGGTGCTGTCGCGAGGCTTGAAGGGGAAAGAGGCTCGCGTCAACCAGGTGCACATCGTGGACATCGATGGTTCGACGGGCACCGTCCGAGGCACCTTGTGGACGCACCTCTACAGCCCGACGCTCACGCGGCGCGACGTCACCCTGCCGGCGACTTTGGGAGGGGAACTCCGGGTAGGAGACGGCACGCTTTGCTGGCATGGCGTGCCGGGGACGCGGATCGGCGGGATGCGCGGTCCCACCGGAATGGTCGTGCAGGCCGATCCCTATCGCGTCGCCGTGGGAGGGCGCGGGGGACGAGTCGAGGGGTTGCCGGCGACCGTCGGTTCGACCAAGAGCCTGTTGGCTCGGTGGAGCGGACGGGCCGAGAGCGACGTCCTCGAAGTGGCCGATCTGCAGGCGACCGGGGACGGCCTTTTGCAAGGGGAGTTCGGCAATCCATTGCCCGTGCGGCTCGAGCGGGTAATGATTGCTTACGAGGGGTGGCTCTACCGAGTGCCGTATGACCTGGAGCCGGGGCAGCGCGTCAATCTGAGAGAACTCGCGCCGCTCGACTTGAAATGGCAGTTGACCCGTCGTCGCGTGGTCCAGCGTCACGACGTATCCCTTCCCTGGGATCCCAGCGACATCGACGACTTGCCGCGAATCGTGGAGATGTTGATGTTCTACGACGCCGCGGGCGGCCAGAGTTATACTCGACTGAGACACGAATACCAGGATTTTGTCGACTTGAGCGGTCATCTGCGGCTTGGTCGGGCCATCTTGGTGGCGCAAGTCGCCGATGCGCCGGAGGCGCTCGAGTTTGGTGGGGACAGCGAGTCGCCGCGGTTCGACCGGCGGCTCGATATTGTGCGGATCCTTTGGCCGGTCGAACCGGCGAGCGAGGCATCACGTGATCGAGACACACGGTCTGACGAAGAAATACGGCGAGCAGTTCGCGATTCGTGATATCGAATTGCAGTTGGCCGAAGGGGACCTGTTCGGCTTCATCGGTCCCAACGGCGCGGGCAAGACGACGACGATGCGCATCATCGCCACGCTGCTCAATCCGTCGTGGGGTGAAGCCTACGTTTGCGGACAGTCCATCTACACCGACGCGCGGGAAATCCGGCGGCTGGTCGGCTTCATGCCCGACTTTTTCGGTGTCTATGACGACATGACCGTGATCGAGTACCTCGAGTTCTTCGCAGCCGCCTATCGCATTCCCTCGTCGCAGCGGCGCGATATCTGCAACGAGAAACTGGAAATCGTCGACTTGGACTTCAAACGGGATGCGTACGCCAATACGCTCTCGCGGGGCCAGACCCAGCGGTTGGGATTGGCTCGCACCCTCCTGCACGATCCTCAAGTTCTGCTGCTCGATGAACCGCTCAGTGGACTCGATCCGCGAGCCCGGATCGAAATGAGAAACCTGCTGCGGCGGCTGGGGCAGATGGGCAAGACGATCATCGTCTCGAGTCACATTCTGCCGGAACTGGCCGATATCTGCAATAAGATCGGCATCATCGATCGCGGCGTGATGACGGTGAATGCCGAAGTGGCCGACGTGCTGCGGCAAGTGCGATCGCGGACCATTCTGCGGATCGAAGTGTTTGGTGCGGTGGACGGAGCCGCACAGCTATTGGACCAGCACGAGATGGTGGAACAAGTCGACGATCAGCAGGGCACCCTGATGGTGACGTTGACGGAAGGCAGCGAAGATTACTCGCCGCTCGCTGCTCTGTTGGTCGAACATGGCTACGGCTTGCGGCAGTTCGCCGAAGATGAGGTCAATCTGGAAGCCGCCTTCATGACGTTGACCCGCGGATTGGGCGAGAAGATCTGACACGGGCGGCGCCCGTAGGATCCCAGGCGGGAGGCCGGAGGCTGTAGGACGGGGAGCGTGACGACCCAAAGCCTCGGCAACATGCGCGCACGGCGGATCGATCCGACAGAGTGAGGCTCTGCGGGAGGGGCGTTACTGCATCCCGGCGATCTCCAATCGCACGGAGTCGAGCTTCATTTCTCCCGTTGCGCCGAACAGCCCGACGCTGACGATGGCTTCCCGAACCGACACGGGAACCGCCAATGTGCGCGTCAGTGTCCGCCAGGGAGCATCGCCGTAGAGTATGTTGAGGGTTTCTCGAGCCACTTCCTTCCGATCTTCGTCATAGAGGATGATGCCGACCACCGCTCCGTCTTTCGCCACGCCCGTAGTACGGACGTTCTTGGTAGCGACTTTGGCCGAGAAGATGATGCGTGTCACTTTGCGGCCGTCGATGGCCAGCCCCTGAAACAGGTGAGCCGTTCGTCCGGGCTGCCGGTTGCGGAAGCGCACGTAATGTCGGCCGTCGGGAGCGTCCTCGCTTTCCATCCACTCGGTCTGCCGCTGGTAATACCAGTTCGGAATGAAGCCGTCCTTGCCCGGCCGTTTTTCGAAGGAACCGTTGAGGATGCGAGGATGCGCGGGGTCGGGTTGGACTTGCCGTCCCTCCTCGGCTCGACCGGTCATGGGAACGAACAGAGTCGGGCGCAGAGGCTGAGCCTTCAGTCGACCGTTCACCTTGCGGAACCGATAGAGCGTTTGCTGATAGCGCTCGCCGACGGGGATCACCATCAGTCCGCCTTCGGCCAATTGTTCGACCAGCGGTGCGGGGACTTTTTCCGGAGAGCAGGTGACGATGATCTTGTCGAAGGGAGCCTTTTCCGGCCAACCTTTGAAGCCATCGCCGATCCGAGTGTGAATGTTGGTGTAGCCGAGTCGCTCGAGTGTGGCTCGGGCCCGCTGCCCCAGTTCCTCCACGATTTCAATCGTGTAGACCTCGCTGACCAGAGGCGACAATACGGCTGCCTGGTAGCCGCTGCCGGTGCCGATTTCCAGAACCTTGTCGGTGGGCTGGGGCTCGAGCGATTGCGTCATATAGGCCACGATGAAGGGGGACGATATGGTTTGGCTCTCGCCAATGGGAACCCCCATGTCGAAATAGGCCAGGTGGCGCCGGTTTTGAGGAATGAACTCGTGACGCGGCGTTTCCAGCATCGACCGGATGACTCGGCGATCGGTGACGCCCGAGCGGACCACGGCGCGGTCGACCATCTTCTTGCGAGCGGCGGCGTAGGGGTCGGGAGGAGCCGAATCGGCGGGTCGCGAGGTCATCAGCGTGAGCAAACCAAGGATGGTCCATCCCAGATCGAATCGCATTGCGGTCATGGAATCGGTTCCCGTTGGATGGAAGGACGGCCGGAACGTTCTCCATTATACGACGGGGCGGCGTCTTGCGATGCGGGGGCTGGTTTGAAAGACTTGAGGGGCAGTGCTGGCACCCGAATGCATCTGCCCTCGATGGGCCCCGTCACCGAAAAGGAATCGTCATGCGAAGCAACCCCGTCAAACAGAAGCTCAACCGAGGCGAACCCACCTTCGGCACTTGGCTCTCGATGGGAGACTATTACGCGACTCGAGTCCTGGCACGGCTGGGATTCGACTGGCTGACGCTTGATATGGAGCACGGGCCGATCGACTGGGCTCAGGCGGCCCGCGTGTTCGGCGCCGTCGCGGATGCGGGAGGCGTTCCGCTGGTGCGGGTCCCCGAAGGCAATCACCACTACATCAAGCGAGCCCTCGATGCGGGGGCGTGGGGCATCGTGGCACCGATGATCAATACCGTCGAGCAGGCGAAGCGCGTGATTGCGGCCGCCAAGTATCCGCCGGAGGGCAACCGGAGCGTCGGTGGCGGAGTGCATTCGATGAACTTCGACGCCACCGCCGGCGACTATTTTGCTCGAGCCAACGACGAGATCCTGGTGGTGCTGCAGACGGAAAGTCCGCTCGGAGTGCAAAACGCCCCCGAGATCTATTCGCTGCCGGGTTGCGACGCCATCTTCATCGGCCCCAATGACCTGCGGTTTCAAATGCGGCAGGCCGACGGAACGTTTCCGACGGCCGAAGAACACGAGGCGATGGTGCAGCGCGTGATTCGGATCGGAAAAGAGACGGGGACGCCGACCGGGATCCACGCGATGGATGCCGAGGATGCCAAGCGGCGAGCCGAGCAGGGGATGCAGTTCATCGCGATCGGCAGTGACCTGCGCTTCCTCACGCTGGCGGCGCAAGACTGTTTGTCCGTCGTGCGTCCCGAACAGGGGCCGGAGGACGTCGCCCGCTACTAGCGAGCGGCTGTGGCACCCGCATTCGGCCACCTCTTCGTTCCCGTTCCCTAGCGCGGGCTGTGCCCGCAAGGCTGGAGGCTGGAGGCGGGAGAGTGTAGGGGGAGTGACAACTGAAAACCAGTGCCAGGGTGCGCGCACGGCGCGTAGATGCAATAAAGTAAGAGACTGTCACAAAACTCCATGCTGCCAGCAACATGCCCGAGGCCGGAAAGTGGTGCGGCGGGTTTTGTTACAGGCTTTCAATCCCTTGGTACACCTCACAGGAGCTCTCTTCATGTCCCACGAACCGACGACCGATCTTGAATCCCTCAACGCCGGTCCGCCGAGCGATCCGGTGGAAGCCGCCGCCGATCCGTTACTCCCCTATTCCCTCCAACTCGAACTGGTCGTGAAGGACGAAGATACGATCGCGGAACTCGTCAAGCATCCCGAAGGTGCCGCGCGGGAGCAGTTCGCCTTGCGGGCGCTGCGGATCGGTGTGCTCGCCTTGCGCCAAGCCCGCGGCGAAATCGATGCCGAACGGGTCCGCCGCGAAAGCGAGCGGCTGCTCGACGCCCTGCAAAGCACGCTCCAGCACCACGCTGGACAGATCAACCAATGCGTGACGGGAGTCCTCAAGGAATATTTCGATCCGCAAAGCGGGCGGTTTCAAGAACGGGTCGAGCGGCTGGTCAAGCAGGACGGCGAACTCGAAGCCGTCCTCAAACGCCACATCGGCACCGACGACTCGGAACTCGCCAAGACGCTCGCCGCCCATTTCGGCGACACCAGTCCCCTCATGAAAATGCTCAGCCCCGACCAGTCGCAGGGTATCCTCGCCAGCCTGCAGAAATTGGTCGAAGACAAGCTCGCCGAGCAGCGCGATCATGTCCTCAAACAGTTCTCGCTCGACCATAAGGAGAGTGCCCTTTCGCGGTTCATCGGGGAGCTGACCGAACGCCAGGGAAAGCTGTCGGAAGACCTGCACGGGAAGATCGACGATGTGGTCAAGGAATTCTCGCTCGACGACGATACTTCCGCACTCAGCCGGCTCGTCCAGAACGTCGAACGAGCTCAGAAGACGATCACGCGCGAGTTCTCGCTGGACGAAGAAGCCTCGGCACTCAGCCGCCTGCGAAGCGAATTGACCAAACTGCTGAAGACGCAAGAGGAGGAGGCACGCAAGTTCCAGCAAGAAGTCCTCGGCGCGCTCCGGGAAATGAAGGCCCGCCGAGCCGAGTCCGACCGTTCGACGCGCCATGGACTCGTCTTCGAGCAGGCGGTGTACGAGATGGTCGAAGCGGAGGCGCAAGGAGCGGGCGACATCGCCACGGCGACCGGCAACACGACCGGCAAGATCCGCAACTGCAAGGTGGGGGACGTCGTCTGGGAACTGGGGCCGGAGAGCGCCGCGCCCGAAGCGAGGATCGTGGTGGAAGCGAAAGAGAAGAAAGACTACGACCTGCGCCGCGCCCGCGAAGAAATCGAAACGGCTCGCAAGAACCGCGGCGCCCAAGTGGGGCTGTTCGTCTTCTCGCGGAAGACCGCGCCCGAAACGCTCGAACCGCTCCGGCGGATCGGCGACGACGTCTATGTCGTGTGGGACAGCGAAGACGCATCGAGCGACCTGTATCTGCGCGCCGGCATGACTCTGGTCAAGGCGCTCTGCGTGCGCCGCGGGAAGGCGTCGAGTGCCGCCCAGGCCGACTTCGAGGCGATCGACCGGGCGATTCTCGAAATCGAGAAGCGGATCGGAAAACTGGAAGATATCGAAAAATGGGCCGAAACGATCCTCAAAAACGCGGAGAAGATCCTCAAGGAAGTTTGTAACACGAAAAAAGCCGTGGAGAAGCAGGTCGACGTTCTTCGGGAGAAGACGGGGGACCTGCGCGCCGTGCAGGGGGCCGGCGACGCTGCGCCGTGAGAGAGTCACGCTTGCCGGCGCAGCGACAGACCGGCGGATGGACCACCGAATCGACCGCCGGCGGTCGCAGAGAGGCTCGCTGCGAGTCGCCCGCGTGTCGGCGGTTCACGGCGAAAACGCATCATCGGGACAGCCGCCCTTCCAGCGGTAGAGGTAGAGGTTCCGTCCCAAGGCCAGACAGACGACATTGCGTTTGGGATCGTAGACGGCCGATCCTTTCACTAACCGCCGGACGGGCGGGCTGTCCTTGCCGCGCGTCCAGCGGTTGGACTTCAGATCCAACACGGCGACGTGCATCGGTTTTCGCGGCGCTCCATATCGGCTGTCGGTATTCGCGATGAAATAGTAGACGAGGCGCCTTTGGGGGTCATAGGTCACGCCGATACCGGTGGTATGATCGGCCGGCAGTTGTCCAGCGCCCGCCGGATTCAGGTCGCGCCACGTGTCTGCAATCGGGTCGTAAGCATAGGTCCGCACGACTTTGGGCAACTCGCGCCACTGCTTCCAGTTCCCGGGCAGAGGAGCATCCAGTTTCCAGTTCCGCGGGACCGGGCCGATGAGGAGAACACCGAGTTCCGCGTCATAGACGCACCGAGTGTACTGGGAGAATTTGACCGGGTGATCGGCGCCCTTGCG
>JALSIV010000299.1 GCA_026989685.1 Pirellulaceae bacterium
TGCGATACTTGGGACCGTAGATCTTGTCGAGGGTCAGCCGTTCGGCCGGTGGGATCACCGTCACTTGCTCGGTGCGCAGCTCGACCTCGGCGGGAACACGCAGGACCGGATACTCGTCTCCCCGGTTCCAGCGATCGTCGAAGAAATTCCAGGTCGCCAGACCGTCTTCCGACTGCGGTTCCAGCAAATAGGTGATGAGTACACCGAGCGGCTGGTTGGTGCGAACGACGTAGCTGCCCGCGGGCACGGTGCGTTGTTCCGTGGCGATGTCGACGTCAGCGGTAATCATCGCATGACCTTGGAACGGTCGAGCGGCTCGAGTCAGTTTCTTGGCCGTGTAGATTTCGACATCGATCGCGGCATCTTCCGTTAGACGTTCCAGACGAACACCGTGCATCTTCAACCGGTCGGCGACTCGCGAGCAGTCGAACGGCAGCAGGTAAGCGTAAGGTCGAGTGACCGTCAGCTCCGGTTCGAACTTCCCCCAAAACTCGACGGTGAAATCTTTGGGAGTCTTGTGGTCCGGGTCCTTCGGATCGAATCCCTTCACCACGACTTTGTCATCGAAGGCGACTACTTTCGACCGCAAGGGGACGTTTTCGGGGATGGATGTGGTGGCCGAACCGACCAACTTGCGAACGGCGGCCGCGTTGTCGGCCACATGATCGACACAAGCCGTGACAAACTCGCGGGTGGCCCGAATCCGGTCTTGGTAGTCGGCGTAGGAATAGGCTTCGGATAGAATCGACAGGCGGCCGCGCAAGCCGGCGTATTCGGTGCTGTAGCGTCCTTCATTGCCGTAGGTATTCCAGCGACGATGGTCGCGGTCGAAGTTGCCGTAGTAGAACGTGGGAATGCCTTGCCGATCGAGCTTCCGAGTGATGGCGGGCATCATCTTGTTCCGCAGGTAGGCTCGGATGGAGGCGGGAGCCGCCGGGTTGTGCGGGACGTCATAAGTCAGCAGGTAGCGATGGTGCGACCCGTTGGTCGTGTGCGTGTCGATGAACAGATGGGGGTTCCAGGCGCTCAAGGCGGCGACCAGACTTCGCCCTTCGGGCGACTCGAGTTTGATGAAATCGCGGTTGAGATCGAGCCCTTGGGCGTTCTCTCGTAGGCCCATCCCATGTTCGGGACCGTTCTGTCCCGGACGATGGTGGGGACCGACACGATCGTTGCCGTCGGCATTGTAATTGGGGACGATCACCAGCACGCACGACTTCAGCCAGCGGTGGTCGCCGTCCAATGTCAATTCGCGGAGCAGGGCCAGCAACGCTTCCTTGCCGGCACACTCGCCCGAATGGATGTTGCCCAGGATGAACACGACCACTCGGGAATCCTCTTGGAGGTCGGACGGCTTCTGGACGGCGGGGCTGGCTACGACGGCGGCCGTGATCGGCCGGTTTTCCACCGTCCGTCCCATTTCCCAGAGTCGCACGTGGTCGGCTCGGCGAGCGCAACGTTCTAGGAACGATTGGACTTGCGCCGAGTTGGAAGTGGCCTGGTAGCCGGAGCTTTCGGCCACGGTGGCCAGTTCTCGTGGTGGGGCGGATGTGGCTTGGGCATGGCTGCGCGAGGCCGAACAGAACAATGCGGCCGCCCAGGTGGCGAGCCAGGCGCACGTAGAGCCGTATCGCGGAATACTCATCTCAGTTGTTTCTCCATCGGTGGGCGGAATCCACGAGGGGCGGGTGGGCCCTGCTCCCCCCTCACGCCAGCTTATTTCCTGGATGCGGCCCTTGCAAACGCCGGGGGAACTATTTCATTGATTACCGCGTCCAAGCTCAGGTGGCGTACAATTGCCGGGGTGTTTGTGAACCGCTTTTCGGGGCCGGTGAGGGAGATGGCAATGACAGGGCGAGACCGGAATGGGTGGAAACTGCGGCTGTTGGTACTTGCGGTTCTTTCGCCGATGGGAGCGCGTGCCGCGGTGGGGCAAGAGGAAGTCGGTTTCCGC
>JALSIV010000300.1 GCA_026989685.1 Pirellulaceae bacterium
GCGGCGGTCGCCGGAGCCTTCTATCCTGCCGACGCGTCTCAACTGCGAACAATGGTCCAGCGGTTTCTGGCGGAAGCTCAAACCGAAGGCCCGGCACCCAAGGCCTTGATCGCACCTCACGCGGGCTACGTCTACTCCGGCCCGATCGCTGCCAGCGGTTATCGCCTCGTCTCGGAGTTGCGCGACCGGATTCGCAAAGTGGTGCTGATCGGCCCCTCCCACCGGGTTCCGTTCTACGGCTTGGCAGCCAGTTCGGCGGACGCGTTCGCCACGCCGCTGGGAGAAGTTCCTCTGGACGAACCTTCACGAGAACTGCTCCGTTCGCTGCCTCAGATCCAGGTGTCGGATGAAGCCCACCAATACGAACACAGTCTGGAGGTCCATCTTCCGTTCCTGCAGGTCGTTCTCGACGAATTCACGCTGGTGCCGTTGGTTGCCGGTCAGGCCGCTCCCAGCGAGGTGGCCGACGTCCTCGAGACGCTGTGGGGGGGCGAGGAGACGCTGATCGTCGTCAGTTCGGACCTCAGCCATTACCACGACTACTGGACGGCACGAGCGATCGACGCCGAAACGACCCAGATGATCGAACAGTGCAACTGGCAAGCTCTGACCGGCGAGAGGGCTTGCGGCTATGTGGGAATCCGAGGCCTGCTCAAGCTGATCCAGCGAAACGGTTATCGCATCCGCACGCTCGATGTCCGCAATTCGGGCGACACGGCCGGCGACAAACAACAGGTTGTCGGCTATGGTACCTATGTCGTCCACAGGTGAAACATGAATGACTCCACGACCGCGGCGCGGTTTTCTCTTTCGGACGAGTCTCAGCGTCTATTGCTCGATGTGGCTCGTGAATCGGTGGCCACCGGCTTGCGAACCGCCGTGCCGCTGGTCGTCGACCCGGCACAGTATCCGCCCGAGCTGCAAGCGCCGGGAGCGGCGTTTGTCACGCTCAAGATCAACGGCCAACTAAGAGGCTGCATCGGCACCGTGGCTCCCTACCGCCCTCTGGTCGAGGATGTCGCTGCCAATGCCTTCGCGGCCGCCTTTCAAGACCCCCGTTTCCCGCTATTACAACCGACGGAATACCCCCAACTGCACTACGACATCTCCGTCCTGGGACCACTCAGTCCGATCGTCGGCAAGACCGAAGAGGAAATCCTGCGGCAAGTCCGCCCCGGCATCGACGGCCTGGTTCTGCAGTACGGACAACGTCGAGGCCTGTTGCTTCCGTCCGTCTGGCAGTCGCTTCCCGACCGCCGAGCCTTCTTCCGGGCTCTCAAGCAAAAAGCCGGCTTGCCGCCCGATTTCTGGGACCCCGATGTCCACGTCTCCCGCTTCGAGACGTTTTCATTCGGCGACTCCGCCCATGCGACTTGAGCCGTCACCGGCTCCACTCGCGTGCCCTCGCTCGAGACGTTTGCATTCGGTGATGGCAAGCAAGACTAAGAGGCTATCACAAAACTCCAAGCCGCAAGCAACACGCTCGAAACCGGAAAGCGGCGCGGCGGGTTTTGTTACAGGCTCTAAAGGCGACTTGACGCAGTCTCGGAATCACATCTTCGACAGGTCGGGAACCGCTCCGATAATCACCGACTCGTCCGGCTCGCGGTAACGCCACGGCAGCACCACATAGAACGTCGTACCCTTTCCCACTTCACTGTCGAAATCGACCGAGCCCCCCAATAGTTCGCAGATCTCCCTCACGATCGAGAGTCCCAGGCCCGTTCCGGAGAATTCGCGAGTCAACCCGTCCTTGCCGGCCACGGCGGCGCTCTGCCGGAATTTCTCGAAAATCCGCTCGCGGTCCTCTTCCGGGATCCCCACACCGGTGTCCGCCACTTTGATGACCAATTGTCCCTGCCCGTTGCGGTGAGCGGAAACGACGACGCGGCCGCCATCGGGAGTGAACTTGATGGCATTGGAAAGCAAGTTGGTCAGAATCTGCTGAATCTTCGTCTGGTCTTGATAGAGAGGAGCCAGATCGGGATCGACATCCACTACCAGATCGATCTCCTTCTGCTCGCTGAGCGATCGTACGACGTCACACTGAGCCAGCACGACCTTGTCGATCGCGAACTCGGTAGCGCGCACTTCGGCTTTCCCCGCCTCCATTTTTGCCAGATCGAGAATGTCGTTGATCATTTCGAGCAGCACGCGTCCCGACTTCTCGATGTTCTGAGCATATTTCTTTTGCCGGGAATCGAGCGAAGGATGATCCTTCAGCACTCCGGCGAATCCGATGATGCTGTTCAGCGGCGTGCGCAACTCATGGCTCATGTTGGAAATGAACTCGCTCTTCATCCGGTTCATCTCGTGCAACCGCAGGTTGAGTCGGGCCAGTTCGTCGACCTTGGCGTCGAGTTCCTCGTTGACTCGCTGCAATTCGGCCTGCGCTTCGGTGAGGTGTCGCAGCATCCGGTTGAATGAATCGGCCAGTTGTTCGAACTCGTCACCGGTGTGGATCTCGGCCCGCACGCTGGTCTGCCCCCGACTCACCAGCTCCGAAACTTCGCGCAAGTGCTGCAGCGGCTTCACCACGACGTAGCGGAAGATCACATACAGCGCCACCATCGCGAGGAAGACCGTGAGGATACCGATGCTGACCAATGTGGCTCGAGCCTGATCGATGTTCTCCTGAATCTCGTCGTAGTCCAGGCTCACTTTCACGACGCGAAACCGACGGGCCTCCAGTTCCGCCGGATCGGCCGCCGTGTCCACCACGGCGGCCCCTTCCAGTTCCCCGCTTTTTTGCTCGTGGCAGTGGTGGCAGAGCTTGTGCCAATAGACCGGCTGGTAGTAGTTGTAAAACCGTTTCTTTCCCACGGTGACCCGTTCGGCGTAGATCGGCTCGGGAGGCCGCCTGGGCACGTTGTCGCTGGGCGAGAGCAGCTTGCCTTCATTTCGCTTGAGCTGTTCCCGTTCGCGGCGCTGCTGTTCCATCCAGGCGTCATACTTCCGTTTGATGTCCAGCAGCAACTGCCGCTCCTCGTCATCGGCCGGTCCGCGCGAGTGCAGATCCTGAATGGAAGAGGGAATCAGATGCAGGATCTCGTGCTGGTACTTCCGCTTCTCGATCATCCGCTCCGACAATCGCCGGGCAAAGTCTCGGGTGTTTTCATCGATACCGATCCGCCAGGTACCTGCATGCTGCAGTAGCACCGTGACGTCGACCAGATACTGAGCGTTTTCGCGAGTCGCGTCACGGGCGGCCCGCACGGCAATCCTTTCCGCCGACAAGAAGGCTCCGCCGACCAGCACCACCAAGCACGCGCCGAATAACAGGCGACTCTTCCACTCCAGACTCGCCTTGCCGAGAACGCGTTTGATGTGACGGTAACCCATGGGCACACAACTTCAGGGGCGCGGCAACCTTGCCGCCGGTGATGGTCAACCGAGAGCCCGGAACAGGAATCCATGCTGCGACAAACGCTCCCGACGCTGGAAAGCGGAGTGGCAGGCCGTGTTGCAGACTCTCGAAGCAATTCTATCGCTTGCTTGACGAAAAACCCAGACGGATTCGATCGACCGTCCGTTGCAAGGGCGGAGGCGAGAGGCCGGAGACGGTAGGGGTGACAGTGACAACCGAGGGGCCAGTACAGGATGCGCGCACGCCGCGTAGATGTTCCAAAGTAAGGCTTTACAACATGTCCTGCGGTTCCACGTCGATCGTCCACTGGACGGCGTCCCCCAAGTCGATGCCGTCGCGCACGGCCGACACGATGCGCCGCAACACCGGCAACTTGGGTCCCAGCAGCAGCAAATGAAACCGAAACTTGCCTCGCAATTTGGGGAAGGGAGCCGGAGCCGGCCCGACCACGCGAACATCGGCGACTCCCTGCTGCTGCCGCGTGATCGCCTCGGCCAACTGCTCGGCGGCCCGCTCGGTCGCCCGTTCATCCGCGCCGCGCACTACCAGACGGACCAGTCGACTGGCCGGTGGATAGCCGAACCGCCGCCGGGATTCCCACTCGTGGTTCACAAACCACTCGTAGCGATGCCGCACCGCCGCGTCGATCGCCGGATGATCGGGAGAAAACGTCTGGACCACGACACGACCGCCCGCCTCACCGCGTCCGGTCCGGCCGGCCACCTGCGTCACCAATTGGAAGGTACGCTCGGCCGCACGAAAGTCGGGGAAATGAAGTCCGATGTCGGCATTGACCACTCCCACCAAGGTCACTCCGGGAAAGTCCAGCCCCTTGGCGATCATCTGCGTGCCCAGCAGAATCCGGACCTCGCCCCGCCGAAAACGCTCCAGCGCCTTCTCATGGGCACCGGTGCGTCGCATGGTGTCCCCGTCCATCCGCAAACACGACACGCCGGGAAAACACGCCGCCAACTGTTTTTCCAACTTCTCCGTCCCCGTTCCACTGTAGCGGATCTGCGTGCCGCCGCAGGCTCCGCAAGCCGTCGGTGCCGATTCCTCGTGGTCGCAGTAGTGGCACTTGGCGGTGGCATCGTGGTGATGGTGAGTGAGCGGGATGTCGCAGTGGGGACAGCGGACGACTTCGCCGCAAAGAGGGCACTGGATGTAGGTGGCGAAGCCTCGGCGATTGAGCAGCAGGATCACCTGGCCGCCCGCATCGAGTGCCCGGTGCATCTCGGTCACCAACACGCGACTGAGCGCCCCGCGCCCCTTCCACTCGTGCCGCAAATCGACCACGCGCACTTCGGGAAGCGTCCTGCCCGCCACGCGGCGCGGAAGCCCCAGTCGCTCGATCACGCCGCGACGAGCCGCCTGCCACGTCTCGAGCGACGGCGTGGCCGAACCCAAGACCAGCGGCACGTCGGCCTGCTGCGCCCGCCATTGAGCGACCGTGCGAGCGTGATAACGAGGAGCCGTGTCTTGCTTGAACGAGGGATCGTGCTCCTCGTCGATCACAATCAATCCCAACTGCGGGACCGGGGCGAAAACGGCACTGCGAGCCCCCACCACGACCGACACTTGGCCCGCCGCGATCCGCTGCCAGTGCCAGTTGCGTTCTTGAGGCGTCAACTGAGAATGCAATACGGCGACTCTGGCAAAACGAGCTTGAAAACGCTGCCAGGTTTGAGGCGTCAAGCTGATTTCGGGAACCAACACAATCGCTTGGCGGCCGTGACGTTCGACCTCCTCGATCGCGCGAATGTAGACCTCGGTCTTGCCGCTGCCGGTAACACCGTGGAGCAGGAACGACCGCGAACACGAGCCGCGGATGGCCGCCACGATGGCGTCCACCGCCGACTGCTGAGCGTCCGTCAACGCGTGCACCGCATGCTCGGCCGCCCCCTTCACTTCGGGAACGAATACGGAAACTCGCCGTTCGGTCGCCTCCAGCAATCCTTTCTTGAACAACCCCTGTACGGGCGCCACACTGCACCCGCATCGATCGGCGATTTCTTGAGCCGTCAAGCCGTCGGTGCAGTGGGCCAGGTACTCCAGGACGTGACGTTGTTTCGGTGGCAGTCGCAGTTCGGCCATCCGAGCCAATACGGCATCGGGAACGGAAAGGAGCGTTTTCATGCGAGTCCCCGCCGCGCCGCGCACTCCCGAAGGGACGATCGTTTCCAGCACCTGCCCCAGCGGACAGAGGTAGTAGTCGGCCAGCCACTGGGCGAGTCGCAACAGGGACGGCGTCCAGAGCGTCGCCTCATCCACCACCTTCAACACGTTTTTCAGACGCCGGGAAGAGGCCACGCCGCTCTGAACCGAAATGCAATAACCGGTACGCCGCCGATTGCCGCGTCCCAGCGGAACAAAGACCCGCTTGCCGGCCTGCACACGCCCGCGCAGCGGCTCGGGAACCGCATAGTCATACGGGCCGTAAGGCGCTTCGGAAAAGACGACCTGAGCCACCGAGCGGAGTTCGCGGTCATCCTCCTCCCACGGAGCCGACTCGCCGCCGAAAAGCAATCGTTGCTGGGGTGTCATCGAGTCGTTCCCTCGGTCCTCACTGGCCAGTCTTCCTGGTTTTCCCAACCGGTACAGGCATCTCCCAATTGCCAGACCCGAATTCCCTCATCACCAGTCGACTCCGCACAACCCGCACGACGATGACTACCGGGGGAGCCTGCAGCAACGTCCCACCGCTCCGCACAGGCACTACTCGCGACCACTTGTTGGTTGCGGCTCCCTCATGATAACCTGCCAGTTCCTTTTCCAGGAGCCCTCACTCGTGCTCCCGACCCGCCTCGCACTCCTGCTCGCATTGCCGCTGGCGTTCATGGTCGGCGGCTGCCTGCCTCGCACCACCGTCGTCTCCAATCCCGGGCCTCACGACAAGGGGATCCGCTACTACCGCCCCAAGCCCTATCTGCTGGTGCGGCCGGTCGACGGCCCCGTCGCCGGCGGCCAGGTGGCCATCGAGTTGCAGTATCTGCCCGACTTTTCCGAGGAGTATTCGATTCACGTCCGATCGGGCTTCGGCATCAACGCCACCCGCGTGACGCTCGAGGACGGCTGGAACCTGGTCGCCATCGAACAGGAACTCGACTCGCGGGTGGCCGAGCAGATTTCGGCCATCGGCGATCTGCTCGACTCGGTAGGCAACATCGTCCCCACGGCCAAGAAGGGAGCGGCACCGGAGGCTCGGATGGTCGTTCCGGCCACCAATGTACCGTTGGGATTTTATGAATCGGTGATTGGCCGCGGACCGGACGGCCGGAAACGACTCTACGGCTGGCGCTATGTCGGCTTCGCCCCGTTCCAGGCTTGTCCGCTCGAGAGCGGAGGCGCCGATTGTCAGCCATGTGAGACCGCGTTCCTGTATGGCCTGGTCTTTCGTAACGGCGTGATGACGTTCGAACCTCTATCGGAAATCGGCGACCGCGGCACCGACTTCCTGCAAGTCCGGCCCCTTGAACATCTCCCGGCGCCGCCGTCGGCCGCTCATCAAGCACTGGCCGATCAGGCAGCGATGCTGCTGCGTGAGAAGCTGGGGCTGGACCTTCCAGCCGGCGCTCTGGTAGTACGCCCCGGTTCGTCGCCGACCAGCCTGCTGCTCGAAGTCACGCTGCCAACCGACCTGGCCGCTTCCGTGCTTCCCCGCTACCAAACGATGGCCGCCGCGTTGACGGGAGAACTCAATCGTCTGGCTCGAGAAACCACACTCGATGCCAACACGCAAATCGTCTTGACGTGGCGCACGCAGCCTTGAGCTCGCACGAGGCCGCTCATGCCCGCTCTGACACTCGATGAGCACCGCCGCATCGAGGCCACGCTGCGGCGCCGCTTCCGAAGCACGGACCCCGACAACTTTGTGGCCGTTGGATTGGGGCACGCTCTGCGGAACCACCGATTCGATCGAACTCGCGACAACTGCGTGTGCGTGTTCGTGCGTCGGAAGAAACGACGCATTTCTGTCACTCGTGAGATTCCCTCCGAAGTGAGAGTCCGCCTGCGAGACGGCCGGCACTACCGAACACTGACATGGGCCACCGATGTGATCGCCGTGGGCAAGCTGCAAGCTTCGGCCGTGTATCGGCAATATGGCTCGAGTCTATTCACGGTCGGCCTGAAGGTGGGTTGGTCCGGCGGCGCTTTGCAAGGGGACCAGCCGCTGTGGATGACGGTCGGCCATCCCTTCTATACTCCGCGCGGTTCCCGTGCGGGTGCGCGCCGGAGCAACGACGACTTCCATGCCATCGCACAAACCCGCCGCGGTTCGCGGTTCGATGCGGCGATTGTCAAGGCGAGTCTGGCCGCGGAAACCTCGGACGATGAAGGGGAACACTGGCCGGTGCTCAGCTTGCCGGAGTTGGTGGCGGTGCCGGGCAGGGCAGGGGAGTCGGTGCGTGCGGAAGGTCGTTTTCCGATGAAGTTCCAAGCATTTCTGCCACGACTTCCCATCGAGGGGGTCGGGACGCTGGTCAACGTAGTAAGCGGAGCGGGGAAGACGCAGACGTTCGAGCCGGGGACTTCCGGGGCAGTCTGGCTGCATGAGGGAATCCCGGCGGCCATGCAGGTCGCAGCGGTGCAGCCGCGATTCCGGCTCGGATTCGCTCAAGCGCTGACTTCATCGTTGGTGTGGGCGGAACAGGCGATTCGGCAACTCGCCCCCGGCCGCTCGCCGGCGGGTCCGCTTGTCGTCCGGGAGTTTTGATTGCGTGTTCCTGGAAGCAAGTGTTCCTTCGCGCGTCGTCCACTGTCATTCCCATCGTCCGACAAAATGAGTCCAATGCCCAACCACCGAATTTCCCAGTCGATGCCTGGTGGATGTCCGAAAGGCGGCCGATGCTATCGCCATTTCTTGAATCCAGAGACGTTTTCGCCTAGAATACTGGAGTTGCTGAAGCTGGAACACACATGAACACTCAAAGATAGATCGGCGTGACGCTACGAGCCGACAGGTGTGAGCACAATGAGCGATTATGATTCTATCTTGTCTGCGGCAAAGAGATTGCCGGCCGAGGATCGTGTTCGCTTGATCGATGCCCTATGGGACACGGTTCCGCCTGATCAGAACGCTCCGTTCTCCGACAGTTGGTTGCACGAGATCAGGCAGCGTGTCGCGGAACTCGACGCTGGCACCGGTCGCACGATCCCGTGGTCTGAAATACGAGAGGCGGGGTTGGCGCGATTGGGCCATGGTCAAGCCCGTTGAGTTTCTTCCTGGTGCTCGGACCGACTTCGATCAGGCGTTGGATTGGTACTTGGAACGGAGTGTCCCTGCTGCGATTGGATTCGCTTCCGCCGTGGACGCGGCGTTGGAAACGATCGTCGACGATCCGGATCGATTTCCACATATCTTCGGTGGTTGTGCATACTGCGCACTGAAACGCTACCCCTTCCGAATCGTATTCCGCGACGAAGCAAAGAGATTGGTTGTTGTTGCCATTGCCCACGCAAAACGTCGACCGGGATACTGGAAACACCGCGACTCGTGACGTGCGTCATGAAGGGGTCGCCTGGATCGGCATCTCGATCGGTTCCGTGCTCGCTCCATCCAAGATGCCGAATCGGCAGCAAACCTTCGCCAAACGAGCGGGATCCGGTAGAATCCAGTCGTGAGGCGGTGTCGTGAGGCGGTATTGTTCCGGTACAGCGGCGTGGAGAAGGCAAGTCATGGCATCAACGTCCTTGTTCATAGCATCTGCGTGCCGCGTGAGCATCCCGCAATGGCTTTCGGTTGTCACGATCACCCCTCCAGCCTCCGGCCTGCAGCCTCGAGCCTTGCGGGCGAAGCCCGCCTTCGCACGTCCGCAGGTGCGCACGATCGGCTGGATCGTTGCCATTTCGATCGTTGCCGCGCGCGGTACGGCGTGGGCTGCCGACGACGACAACGCTCGCCCAACGGTATCAGCCGTCTTGGCGTCCGTTGCCGCCGGTCGGCCGCTTTCGCTCCGCGACAAGGCCCTCGAAACCGAATTATTCCGTATCGTTCGCAGCGGAGACACCCTGCAATCCGACCTGGCCATTCGGGCTCTCGGGACACTCCGATCCAAACGCGCCATTGACATCCTCGGCGAACAACTCACGTCGACGCGCCACGCCACACGGCACTTCGCCGCTGCGGCGCTAGCCAAGATCGGCCCTGCTTCCATCCCCACACTCACACGACTACTCGATGCGTCGTCACCTCCTCACGCTCGTGCCGCCGCAATCGCAACACTCGCCAAGCTCGGCGCATGGAAACCCACGGCGCCGACGAAGAAAAAGACTGCAAGTCGCCTCGGCCCCGAGCGTCTTAAGCAACTCGTCGGTGACAAAGATGCCCGCGTCCGCGTTGCGGTAGTCCAGGCGTTAGCAACGATCGGCAAGCCTGGGATTCGTCCACTGATCGAACTGCTCCAGGACAACGATGTCGTGGTCGTCAATCAAGCGCATGCGGCGCTGCGATCGCTGCAGATGGAGGCAGCGACTCCCGTTCCCGACGTGGCGAGGGCCCTGGCGGCTCACGATCCGCGCAGAGACGCCGCACACGGCCGGTTCGAAAATCGAATCCCCAATCCTTTCAGTCCCGATGCTTCGTTCGATAACGACATTTCCATTCCCCGTGACGAAGATGAGTGGCTGGTGTCGAGAACCTACCATTGGCTGGGCCGATTCGCCAAACATCCCGAGGATGAAGTGCTGAGCCAAATTCGTGTCAAGTGGGAGCGTCCGAAATTAAACCTCTGGAAGAAGCTGCTCATCGTGCGCGGCCGCCTCTACATCCTTTCCGATGGTGGAGACGGCGAGCAACCTGTGGACTGGTTCCAAGGTGTCGCCGTTCACGCGGGATGGCAATCGAACGGGCGTTACGACTGGTCGCAGGGCGCCGCCAACGACGAAGCGATCTCGGCAGCCGCTGTGACCGACCAAGGCGGCCGATTCACGGTCGTGATCGACATGGCCCACGAACCGCCGGCCGAGCTGCGGGCTCGTCGCCGCCAGTTCGGGCTGTCTCTGGCCGTTCATCGCCGCCTGTCGGATCGCGAGCAGCGCGTGATCTGGTCGTCGGTCTCCCCGGTGATCTCCTCGAGCGTGAAGAGCCTGGAAATCAAGCACGGGCCACCGCGATCCGACGAGCTGGAGTCGATTCACCAAGCAGCGGCATGGCCTTTGTCCAAGGACGCCGGCGTCGATCTGATTCGCGCCGTCAATACGCTTCACCGGCTCGGGAAGCCGCGGGCACTCGAGACGCTGGAACAATATGTCGACCTGATGGACGACCATTTCTCCGACGATGATCATGCCGTCGTTTCCTGGATACTGCTCGGGTTGTTCGAACCCGCACGAGTTGACACGCCGTCGCCCCTACTGAATGACGAACTCGATCTCGTCGTTGATGGATCTCACCAGCGAGCCAACTGGCCTTGCAGTCCTCTGGCCATTGTGGATGACATCCCCTTCATGATCGGAACGCTCCGGCCTCACGGATTCGGTGGCGGAGGACTGGGCGGTGGACCTCCGATCGCCCTACGGCATATCCAGTGGTACAGGAAAAATGCCGTGCTGCACGACCGACCACTGAATCCTCGCGGAAATCCGGTCGATGCCGCCGAAGCGCTTCTCCACAGCCCTCAGTTCCAACACCTTGACAAGGAGGTCCGCGAATCGGCTACCCGCCTCATCCGGCTGCAAGCGATCTCGATGGTCGCCACACCATTGAAGCTATTCCGGATTCGGTCAACTGAGGACCCCGAGTTGGGCGATAAAAGCTGGAACGAAGTTGTCGAACGAGCACGCAAACTCCGTATTCACTGGTCTGCTCAGCGGCAAGCGTTCGTTGTGCAGTCGCCCATGGATGAGTGAATGATTGAAGCGGGAAAGTGAGCGATTGAAGGATCCAAGGAAAAGGAAACACGTGAAACGCATCGGCATCTATGGGGGTTCATTCGATCCGGTTCACTATGGCCATCTGCTGTTGGCCGAGTGCTGCCGTGAGCAACTGGCACTCGATGAAATCTGGTGGGTCCCCGCCTTTCGTTCCCCGTTCAAACAAGATCGCACGACGACCAACGGTACTCACCGTCTGGAGATGCTGCGATTGGCCACGGCGGGTCACGCGGCTTTTCGCGTCGACGACACGGAGTTGCGACAGGCGCGTGTCAGCTACACGGTAGATACACTCGAATCGTTCCATCAGGCACATCCCGATCGCCGGTGGTTTCTATTGATGGGGAGCGATTCGCTCGCCGGCTTTCGTTCGTGGCACCGTCCCGACCGCATCCTCGAGCTGGCGACGTTGCTCGTGGCCAGACGGCCGCGGCTTGCCGACGAATCGGAGTCCTTGGTGCCCGCCGAGACACCTTCCCCTTCGCAGCCGCCGGTACCTTATGAGCAAGTCGAAATGCCGCTGATCGGTATCTCCAGTACGGCGCTCCGCGCCCACATTCGAGCGGGTCGCAGCATCCGCTACCAGACTCCGCGCGCCGTGGAAACGTATATCGCGGAGCACGGGCTGTATGGAAGGGTGGAGGGTGGAGGGTGAAGGAGAATTCCCCGTCGGTGTCTCAATACCGTCCGCGAGTCGAGGTGGGCGAGGTCGGGGCGGCAGCCGTATTGGTCAGAGCATCGCTGGGGCGTCCTTGGAACTCGATAAACAGCAACGCGTCGGCACGCCCCGCCGACGGTCCGAACGGATTGGGGATCTTGATAAAGCCGGACGATGCGGGCTGCGGCGTGGCCACGACTCCGCACGTCAACAGCAGCACCTGATCGGCCGGCCAGCGAAACCGTTCTTTGAGTCGCCACGTTACCAACTGGGGAACCTGGATGTCGACGCGCTGGGGAATCCCCGCGGGAGTGGGAACTTGAACGGGAACCGCCACGAGTTTCTCGATCTGGTCGATTCGACATTCGATCACGGCGTCGATCACGCGTTCGTCCGAGGAAACCAGGGGCGTCAGCAACAAGTCGAATCCTTCGTCGATCTGACTGGACTGGACAGCGGCCGGCCCCAGTCCTCGAGTCACGTCGACCGACCGAACGTAGCTCCTGGGCTGGCGCCGCGAAATGGCTTGCGTCTGGCCGTTGGCGATCACCAGGTTGGGCGGATTGTGTTCCCGGTAATCGATCCGCTTCGACAAACTGGCTCGCAGCAAGGCCGCGTTTTCTTTCGAAATGAGCCACGCATCGACGCCCGGCGTCTGCATGGGAACGGGGCGCATCATCGACATGGCCGTACTTCGCCACCCCGGACTGTTCACGGTCACCAAGTGCATGCGAAACACGTAGGGACGTCCGTGGCTGTCGACCAGTTGCTTGACCATGCGGGCCACGACGTGTTGCACTTCGGGTGTGTGGTAGACGCGCAGTTGTTGCTTCGAAGCGGTCAACACACCCACCGGCTCATAGAACCACAGGTCACGACCGGTCTCCCGCAACACCCACTCTACGACCGCTCGCTCGGGATGCTCCACGCCGCTGATCTGCTCGGTGTACGGTCGCAGGTCGTAACTCCGCCACACCTGTCCGGCTCGGCCGCCCAAGTCGGCAGGCATCGTCGTGGAGGCCGGCCGTACGTCGGAACGCACCGTAGTCAGCGGCATGGCTCCTCGCGTCGGCTCTTTCAGTAATGTTTGAGCAATCAAGGGTGTACCGCCCAGCAGGCTCATCCAGAGGGCCACGGTCACCCCATGCTTCACGCAAGAAACGGACATTGGTACGGACATTGATTTGGCCTCACGAGGACTTTCGAAATGCTGGCAGCCACTTTGCGCGGCAACCAAGCCGGCTCGCGGCATGCAGTCGCATCGCAACATCGTCGCCCAGCCGGGTGAATCGGGAGGGCGAGTGTACGCAATGCCTGCCCACTGCTCAAGACCGACGGGGTAAACTGCGGCGTCGAGGCAAGGAAAAGCCAATCGGTGGGAAGGAGTTCGAGGGGTGAGGTGCCATTCCCCTTCCCCCTTCACCCCTCACCCCTCATCCCTCACCCTTCACGCTTCACCCTTCACACCTCACCCTTCACACCTCACCCTTCACACCTCACCCTTCACACCTCACC
>JALSIV010000301.1 GCA_026989685.1 Pirellulaceae bacterium
TCTCATCACGAAATCCCGGACTCTTGCTTCCTTACGACCGTCCGGCCTGGAGTTCCCACCTAAACAGGAGAACGCGAAATGACACGCAGCACAACATCACGCCGTTTTCTTTGTATCTTCGCCGTAGCCGCACTCATGACTGGGTTTTCGGCCCTGCTGCTTCCAAAGGCCTTTGGTCAGATCATTATCAAGAGAACCTGTTTTGTCGCTCCCCCGGGATCCCCCAATCGGCCAGCCGACTGCAATGCGCCGATTGCGACTTGCGATCCAATGGTTTACGATTGCGGTTGGCTCTTAGGAACCGGGAACAGCCGTAAGAACTTTACCGAGAAACCGTATCGCTTTTGCGCAGATTCGCAAAACGTGTGTGTTTGTGAGCAGAGCTGGTTCTACGCCGCTTGTCTTGAATTCGACGTATATCGCACCGCCGCGTGTGGGGGATTTCTTTGCAATGGTCAGGTCGTGTTCCAAGACTGCTACAATGACTGCCCGTAGATCACATCTCACGGCACCTGGAGTTTCTCTTTGCTGACATGTTGGAGGACCCATCGTCATTCATCGAGTCATGGTTTCTCTTGGCTGGCAGCCGCGATTAAGCGTCCCGTCGCAAGCGGTATACCCGATTTGGGGTTCGGAGCGGGCGTTGTTGTATATTCTCGAAAAGCTCTCTTCTTCTTCTCGGCGTGGAGTATCCAATGAAATCGACTGAGCACCGAATCCTCGGATGGCGTCTGACCGCTATCGCTATCGTCGGGGTTTTGCACTCGCTGGCCGGTCCCATCTCGCGTGGCTCTGGCGAAGAACGGCCGGAACCGATGAACTTTACCGACACGATGCCGGAAATCGTCGAGGCGATCGACGCCGGGCTTGCTGAATGGATGAGCCGCGTGACATTTCGTGGGCACTACCGGCACCGCATCGGCGCGGCGTTCACGGTCGAGGATGCGCTCGCGGGGCGGTTCGTCGATCCTGAGACGGGCAACCGACTCCTCAAGCCTCATCCGAAAGACCCGGAATCGGCAGATGGATTCGTGGCGAAAACCGAAGAGGCATTTCGATGGGAGTACCGGCGTATCACGGCCATTCATCGCAACGGCAATTCTGTGACGAATCCGTCGTTCGATATCGCGGTCGCCAATGGAGTGATTGTCGAACACCGGCCCGCCTACAAGCTCGGTGTTGGGCAGACGGGTGCCGGATTGGTTTCGGTTTATCTGGTGACAAAAAAAGGGCTGGAGGGCCGTTTTCCTTGCAAGGGGCCACCCACGATGCCGCTCTTTGCGGTTGCCGGATCGACCGGGCGGCCGTTTTCTCCTCGCGAGGGCTACAACGAACGCACCCGGTGGGCGATTCGCCAGATCGATCCGACTCGTCTGGTGGTGGCCGTGGAGCGAGTAACGAATGCGCCCAAGGGCACGCAGGCCCAGTCGGTCGGTCTCAGGGACTACTACTGGATCAAAATGGGCCGGCGCTATCCGGTTGTGGAGCGTATCGACTCGTACGAGATGCGGTACGGTCAGGTGGGCGACCTTGGAAGCCGGACGGTCTTTTCCGATCTGTGCGTCGTGGGGAATGGCTGCGTCATCCCGCGGCACGTTTCTTCGGTGCTCCGGCTGGACACGCGGGCACGGAACGGGAAGCGTTTGTGGCTCGGCCGGTCCTGGCATTCCGATGACCTCGGTCGAAAAAAACCGACTCGCGCTGATTTCGTAATCAGCGTTCCGAAAGGGACGATCATCGAAGGACTTCCCGGGAAACGCGACAGTGTTTTCGATGTGATGTCGATTGATCCCAAGAGTGTAGTTGCGCCGACTTCCGGCCCCGCGCAGTCAGCGACGGTGACATCAGGATCGACGGTGACATCAGGACCTTCTGTGCCTCCGGAGTGGAATCCCACGAATCTCGTGCGGCTTGGCGGGATCGGCCTTATCCTGCTTGGCGTCGCCTGCCTGGCGGTCCTGATGCGTCGTCCACGTCGTGCGATGCTGGAGTGACCATGGGCTCGATTCCAAGGTGGTGTTTTTTTGCAGGCTTCGCTACCACCGCTGCAATAGGTTTGTGGGTGTGGCGGCGCGGCGAATCGCGGATTCCTTCGGCGTCTGCGCCTAAAGCAATAGAGTTGTCTCACTATGTGGGACCTTGGTTCGTCAACTTCGGCAATCCGAAAACAAATGTCGTACACCACACCTTTTCATTCCGCAATACGACAAATGATCTCTTTCTGTTGCGTCCTCGATACGTAAGCTGTGGCTGTGTCGAGACCGGAATTGACCCGCCAAGAGTTGCACCGGGCGAGAAAGGAACTGTGTCATTGGCCTTCGACACGCTCTATCGACTGGGACGTCGCACGGAATTCATCGAGATCGCAACAGGCAGCGACGCCGTTCCCATCGTTCGTTGTCGGCTCACAGTCTCCGTATTTCCTTCGATCATTGTGTTGCCTCATGGTCGCAAACTTGAAACGACTGTCGATGCTGGTGAGTCAGTCGCGAGAGACTTTACGGTAGTGACCTACAGTCCTCCTAACCATCAAAGGAGTACATTGACGTACGAGGCGCCGGAAAGCCTGAGCGTCTCGGTAGACGAGCCCGTTGTTTCAAGGAGAGAAGATGTCGTGGAAAGGAAGTATCCTTGTCGGTTGAGGGTCGCCGCGTCTGAACTTCCAACCTACGGCGTTTACAAGGGCCGCATTGTGTGGCGATCCGGCAACAACGAGTTCTTTACTGCTGTCAATATCCGCGTCGCGCCGGTCATCACAGTGGAGCCGGCGCAGATGTTCGCTAGCGGTGGTGGTTCATCGCCCCAGGAACTCCGAATCAGACTATCAGCGAAGCAACCGTTTCTAATTGCCTCGATTGAGAATGACGGTAACGGATTACGTGTGGATCGTCCGGACTCATCATTGTCGAAAAAGAACACGCATGAACTCATCGTGACGTTCACGCCATCAGCGGTCCGTGAGCCAAGACAAGGGATGTCGGCGACGAAGCGAACCATTCTCTTTCACACCGACCTGGAAGACTCTCCGGTCGTACCGTTCGTGGTATGGGTACTTCAGGACTAGGTTAGGAGTCCCTTGGCATGGGTTCTGTTTCGGCGTCGGGTGAGAGAGGGTGTCGGTCGTTGCCGGCTCGGTATCGCCGCGCCGCCCCGTATCTGGTGGCTGGTGTCTTGTTCGTCGCGTCGGCACTCAAGTTCTTCGACCCCTATGTGCCGCTCGCGGCCGGCACGGTATGGGTTCCCGCGGGCATTCCGGTTGCGCTGATCGCGACATTCGAGAGTCTTCTGGCATGGTGGCTTGTCCGTGGATGGCTCCCGCAGTGGTCTCGAATGACCGCGATCGCGACCTTCGGCGTTTTCGGTTTGCTCCAAATCGCCAACTTGTTCTCCGGCGAAGAGTCGTGTGGTTGTTTTGGTTTCGTCGAGTTACCCGCGGCCTGGATGATCGGCTTGGACGTCTTCCTGATCATCGCACTGATCTGGGCGATTCCGCCGACTGCAACGCGGCGTCCCCGGGCTCTCGAGTTCGTCGCATTGGGAGCCTTGTTTGCGGGCGCGTGGTTCATCAGCCTTCGACCTCTCGTAAACGAGTACGCGGCATTTTACGTTTTCGGCAAGCAGCCGACGCGCGGCGGCCGGGACATCGGCCGAGGCATCAGTCTTTCGTTCGACAACATCCCGGGCGAGACTCTCCTGAGCCAGCACGCTTGTTTCTCGCTGATCCAGCCACGGCGCGTGCTCAATCGAGGCCGGTGGGCGCTGTTGCTGGTCCGGTCGGAGTGCCGGCGCTGTCGCGAGGCGACTCGCAGTTTCACCACGTTGCAATCCTCTCGTTCTTTCGGCGACTGGCAGTTTGGAATCGTCGATGTCGCGAAAGCCGGCGAGCCGGGCGAGTTCAATTCGCCCGCTGCGGGGATCACCGCCTACCGACTGCCTGGCTTCGATGAGCGGGGCAAGATCTCGTGGGTGGGACGCACCCCTTTGTATCTCATGATTGAAGACGGAAAACTCGTCGACGTGTTTTACGACTTGGAATCTCTTCAGCAGCATCTCCGCCGGAGGAACCCATGAGTCGCCTATTGCGAATAGCGCTGATCGTCGGACTGCCACTCGTCGCTGCATCGACTTCCGCAAACGGCTTCGGCCAACTCAAGGCGAAGCAACAGAGGTCCTCCACGCAACCGCGGCTTCTGCTCGTGTTCGAGGTGACCGGGGAACTGCGCCCCGAAACCATCTACAGGGGCACTCGTCGGCCGATCGTCTCGCTGAGTGAAATTCTATCCGAGCAGGCTCTCAGGCGGGAACTCGGTATCGGCGAGGATGACGCGGCCAAGATCGACAAGATCCTGACCTCCTACCGTACTCGGGGGCGCAAACTGCAAGACAAAATCGCACCGGCAGACGTCCAAGTGTTCCTCGACAAGATCTCACAACTCGAAGCGGCGCTGCGCAAGGAGTTGTTGGAACTTCTGACGGCCAGGCAACGTGCCAGGGCCGAGGAACTGATTTTCCGTATCGAGTGCCGGAATCGGGGGTTGCTGAACTATTGCGAGAGTTTGTTCGAGGACGACTGGGAGGGGAATCCCAGGGCGCTGTTTGCCTGGAGGGAGAAAAGTCGAGAAGCAGCCAAAGAACTCCGGCGGAGCATGATGGTGGAGCGAGTCCGCGCCGTGGACCGGCTGCTCATGCCGTTGAGTGCTCAGCAGAAGGCCCGGCTCAAACGGTCGCTGGGAACCAACTACTGCTACGGCCGGTTCCCCAATATCGACTTGCTGCTACGGCAGCTTGAACCGAATACGGCAAACATTTCGGGCGACATCGATGACGTAGTTCGTTTTATCAGCTTTCCGCGCGCCTTTCGGCTCACGGCCGCCGGTAGTCTTGTATCGTCCAGCGGAAAGTCCGACCGCTTTCCCGCCCTGCTCGCGTTTCTAGTCGACGAAGAAATCGGCGTCGCACTCCAATTGACCGACAGCCAATATGACATCGTGGAGTCGGCAAAAGCAGACTGGACTGCGCTGGTCAATCGTCAGACGGAGGAAATCACGCGGCTCTATCAATCGCGGTCGGTCGGAGGCAACATCGACATCGCCCGTGGACTTGCGGATTCCTTGCGTGTCGAGAAACGGCGCCGCGAGGCCGCGCTCGAACGCCAACTTCTCGGCATGCTGACGAAACCGCAAAAGACGACGTTCGAACGCCTGGCGATCCTCGCCGGCGTCGAGCGTCACGGGTTGCTGACGATGCTCACCGAAAGCCCTCTTCGCCGCGAACTGAACCTCTCGGAGTCCCAATGCAAGCGTCTTGCTTCGGCGGCAGCCGAAGCCCGCGCACAACTGCTCAAGCGGTGCCATCGCCTGCAACAGAGCGCCGAAGCGGACGTGCTGCGGGGACTCCCGGCGGCCCTGCAAGAGAAAATGGCGCGGCGCAGGGGAAAGCCGCCGACGGCCTACATGGGAGGAATCGACGTGCTCCTGGCGGACATGGAAGAAAGATACTCGCCGGGACTGCAGTCACGGTGACACCCGGGAAACCGAACCAAACGAGCCGGCCCCGGCAGGAAACACCGATCCGTGCGCCTAGCCCGGCGGGCTCCTCTCTCGACGTGTGAATGACCGCCGAAGCCGTGCAGCGGTCGGCCCGTCGGAGCCCCCTTCGTTTCACCAGTTTCTCTTGACGATCGGACGGAGCAACGAGTAGCCTTCGGCTCGCAGTTCGGCAAGGACGGCCCCCGGGTTTTCCCGGCCGTCGCTCCGATTCCAGGTTCCCCCGGTGCCTGGAGTCCCGTCACCGTTAGTGCAAGAGGATGCCTGTCATGGGAACACCGGACCCCTTAATTGATATCCACTGCCACTTGCTGCCCGACCTCGATGACGGAGCCTCGAGCTGGCAAGAATCGCTGGCGATGGCCGAACTTGCCGTTTCTGACGGAGTGACAGGCATCGTAGCCACTCCCCACCAGCTCGGGGCCTATCGCCACAACACGCCCGACCGCATCCACCGTCGCCTGAACAAGCTGCGTGATCTACTGCAAGAAAAGGGAATCTCACTGCAGGTATTGCCTGGAGCCGATGTGCGGATCGAATCCGACTTGCTCGAGCGTCTCGATGGCGGCGACCTGGTCACGCTGGCCGACCACGGCAAACATCTCCTGCTCGAGTTTCCTCATGACATCATCGTCCCCGTCGATTCGATCCTCCAGGCGTTGACCTCTCGCCAAATCCAGCCCATTCTCACGCACCCTGAACGGAATCGCCGCGTGATCCGCCAATGGCCGCTGGTCGAACAGCTCGTGGAGAAGGGATGCCTGATCCAAGTCACCGCCGGCGCGTTCCTAGGGTCGTTCGGCCCCGCCATCCGGGCGTTCGCCGAGTGGCTGGTCTCGGAACGACTGGTCCACTTCGTCGCCTCGGATGCTCACGGCAGCCGGTCCCGCCGGCCACTGCTGAGTCGGGCCTTCCACCGCGTCGCCCAAATCAGTGACATCGACTTCGCGATCGAGGTCTTTTGTGACAATCCCTACCGGGTCGTCCGCGGCGAAGTCGTCCCCGTGCTGGCTCGAGAACATCGCCGCTATCGATTCGCCCAGTGGTTCCGCTGGCGGAAAGCCGGATAGCCGGCGCCGGTTCGACCTCGCGTGTGCTCCCCATTCGGCCAAAATGGCACCATGCCTCTGTCTCTGTTTTCTCCGCCGACCGTCGACCGACGCACTTGGTGCTCGGCCGGCCTGGCCATGTCGGTCGCATCCGTGGTCTGCCACTCGGCCCGAGGACGAGACTGGGCCGGGCATTTCCAAGTCGGGTGCTGGCATATCCGCGCATCGTTCCCGCTTTCTGTGGACGGAGCCCCTTATGCTGCGGCACTTCGCGAATTGGAGCGAGCGGCCGGCGCGACGCTGCGTCTTCCGGCACCGCGGGCTCCGGTCTCCGTGATTCTACTGGCCGATGCGGCCGGGTACGAGCGGTATGTCCAGACCTACTTTCCCGGAGTTCCGCGACGCCCCGCCTTGTTCCTGCAGGCCGGCGGCCCCGGCATCATCCTGACGTACCGCTCCGCCGACTGGGAAACCGATCTCCGCCACGAAGCGACGCACGGTCTGCTGCACGCCTCCTTGCCGTTCGTCCCCTTGTGGCTCGACGAAGGTCTGGCCGAGTACTTCGAAGTAAAAGCCCCACAACGGATCCGCGAGCACCCCCACTGGAAGCCTCTGCAGCGCCGGTTACGGCGAGGCCGCGTCCCCTCACTGACTCGACTGGAAGGCATGACCCAACTCGAGCAAATGGACGCCGCCGACTATCGAGCGGCCTGGAGCTGGGTCGCCTGGCTGCTCCACGAAAGCCCCCAGTCCCGTCAGACGCTCCGGCGGTACCTTGCCGACTGGGCCGGCGGACGACCGCCGCTTCCTTTGAGCCGACAACTGGGGCCGGCCGCCGCGCTGGAGCAGCGCTACAGAGCATTCTGGAAACAGTCGGCGAACCAATCGTGATCGTGCACCTCAGCCGCAGCGGACCGAGCGCTGTCCGAATTGACCGATCCGGTACTCACCGCTATCGTGTCACTTTTCCCATCTCAGGGACATCTTCCTTCCTCCCGCAACCACCAAGCAAACGGTTCGAACGTGAAATACGCGGCTGTTGGTCCGATCGCCACCTACTTTCCCCAGCGAATCGAGACGAATGAGGAGTTGGCACATCAATTCCCCGAGTGGAATATGGCGGCGATCGAGGAAAAGACGGGGATCGCCAGGCGGCATATCGCGGCTCCGGATGAATGCGCGTCCGATCTGGGCGTGGCGGCCACCGAGAAGCTGTTCGCCGAGTACTCGATCGATCGCGACTCGATCGACTTCCTCATGCTGTGCACGCAGGCGCCCGACTACCCGCTCCCCACCACCGCCTGCCTGCTGCAAGATCGGCTGGGGCTTCCCACGTCGACCGGGTCGCTCGATTTCAATCTCGGCTGCTCCGGCTTCGTCTACGGCCTCTCGCTGGCCGACGGGTTGATCCGGACCGGCACCGTCCGCCGAGTGCTGCTGATCACCGCCGAGACCTATTCCAAGTACATCGATCCCACCGACCGCAGCTTGCGCACCATTTTCGGCGACGCCGCCGCCGCAACACTCATCGAAGCCGGCAACCGGGAGACCTTGAGCGGGTTTCAATACGGAACCGACGGTTCGGGAGCCGACACGCTGCTGGTAACCGAAGGCGGGCACCGCCCTCCCCAAGACGCACTCAAACCGCGCCACCGCAAACGCTGGCCCAGCGCCTTGTACATGGACGGCCCCAGCCTGATGCACTTCACGGTCGCCGCCATTCCGGAACTCGTCGCCAACATACTGGAGCGAGCCGACACAACCCGTGAACAGATCGATTACTATCTCTTTCACCAGGCGACGTACAAGCTGCTGGCTCAACTCCAGCAGCGCATGCAGCTCGACGACGAAACGATGCCCATCATGCTGCGCGACTTCGGCAACACGGTGTCCTCGACCATTCCCATTTTGATCGAGCGGATGCGGAAGGAAGGCAGGCTGACGCCGGGCAAACGCAATCTGCTGGTCGGATTCGGCGTCGGCTGGTCGTGGGCGGGTTGCGTCTGGGAAGAAATCTGGTCCGAAGCCCAGCGAGCGTTTCAGGGCTGAGTCGTGCGACAGCCTCCGGCACTGCAGCCTGCCGCAACGCGACGTCACTCCCCGAACTGCTGCAACTGAAGAGCCAGTCCCAACACCGCCAAGGCGGTGTAGAACACAAATGCGATTGCGCCGATCACAATCGCCGTGATGGCCATCCCGCGACCGGCGCCTCCCGTCTTCTTCGAGTTCTGCAGCCCGATCACGCCCATCACGATTGCGGCAATCGACAAGGGAACATGCAGCCAACAACAGCATCCGATCGTGATCGACAACAAGGCGAATACCAGCGCCACGACCGCCATCGAATTCGATGATCCGGCCGAAGATGTCGAATACGCATAAGGAGCCCCCGGCTCGGTTCGCGGCGTCTGGTAGGGATCCTGCGAACCAGCTCCGCGAGTTGGTTGACCGTCAAACGGCGATCGGCTCACGCCGGCGCCTGGCGGCCGATATTGCGTCGCCTCGATGTCGTCGAGAGGCGGCCGGTATTGCGTCGCCTCGACATCGAGGACGGGCGGCTCGGAAGACTCCTCGGTCAGCAAGGGAATCGTCAGTGCGCCTCCGCACTTCGGACAAAAGCTGCGCTGGCCGGCCGACGTCTCCGGCGCCTCGATCGCGTGCCCGCAATGTTCGCATCGAAATCGAATGGTCATTCGCTCATATCCGCATCACTCGCATCGACAACCAACCCCACCCCCTTGGCGATCCCCAAGAATATCAGAGTCGAACCCTGGCTTCAACAGATACTCGATCCGGACAAGATCCGTCGGCGCAGGCACCCGTCCAGAATCTACCCGCAGCATTGTCGCGTGATATGCTCCGGATCTCCGGGGCGACAGCCCCACTTGACGGCTTGACCGATTCTTTTATACTAGACTCAGTTTATTTAGTTTTACCCGCCCGGTCACGGCCAAGGGGCACGGATGAAATGGAACTGGAGGGTTGGAACGCGACGGCTAGCCGCACGCAACCGATCGAAGAATCCGCGGCCTAGCAGACCCGTTGGTTACAGGCTCCCAGATCGTTCCCGCCGGCAACTCGGCTTCCCACCTGACCTGACGCGCGAACAGAGTCGATCGATCGTCCTCCTGGAAAGAGACGGTGTCATGCAGAGGTATCTCCACAGGACCGTCGTGCCGGCGCAGCTTTTGTTGGCTTTGCTCTGCGGATGCGCCGACCGCTCGGAAAATGCAGCTCCCCACGTCGTTCCCGTCGGGTTGAAGCAGGAAGACCGCGAGTCGTTTCTGCAGTTTTGCCGAGACGTTGTGCCGGTACTCGAGCGGCGGTGCGGAGTCGGTTGCCACGCCGTGGCCCCATCCGATTTCGTTCGAATCCAGAAGGATCCCGAACAGTCGGCCTTTTTCTTCTTTCCCATGGATCTCGAGCAGGGGCGGATCCCTCGTGACGAACCGACACGGATCCAAGTCTTCGAAGTTGTTCGAGGGCACCACGCAGAAGGTAGCACTCATGCTGCCGGAGCCAACCGCATCGAGTACGCGGAACGGCCGATCTTCAGTCCCCTGCTTCGCGCTCCACTGGCGTTGGATCTGGGCGGTATCCCGCATCGCGGACTCGACGTATTCACTCGCAACGATGACCCCGACTTTCAAGCGCTCTATCGTTGGGTCGAGACGGAAGTCGCGTTGCACTCCCAGCCGGCAGGGGAGTTGAGCAAACCACAAATTTTCTTTCGCGACGAGATTCTCCCGGTGCTGGTGCGGAACGGCTGTTTCATCCGGTCGTGTCACGGACCAACCGTCTTCAATGATCTCAAACTGGAGCCGCCTTTACCTGCGCCGGACGGCACACTCGATCCACGAAGAGACTTTTCCACTCGAGCCGTGCTGCACAATCACCGCCAAATGCTGGGGGTCAAAAGTCGATTCGCCAACCTCGGCGGAGATCTGCACTTGAGCCGGCTGCTGGCGAAGAATCTGCCATTGGAAAAAGGGGGCGTCCACCAGCGAGGCGGCAATATCCAGTTCTTCGAGGACCTGGAAGATCCCGACGTGCAAAGAATCCTCGCGTGGTTGAGCCTGGAAAAGGCAGCGCTGGCCAGCCGACTCGACTCCCAGGCCCGCACCATCAAACTGCACGATCTGGGGAAACTCGAGGGAATCTTGTTCATTCGCGGGCCACGGCATCAGCCGCGCCGTTTCTTCGATCTGGAGACGTTCTATCCCGGTTCGGACATTTTTCTGCTCAAGCTGCAGGACGAAGCCACGCTCGATTCGAGCACGGCCGCGGCCATCAACCTCACGGCCCGCTTTCACCGAGATCGTCCCGCCGAAATCCACTCCTTCGACGTTCGCTACGACGGTCGAGCCGTCGTGTTTTCCATGAGGACATCGAAAGAAGAGGGATTTCGCCTGTATCAGTTCGAGTTGGATCAAAACCTCGACTACGTGACCGACTCGTTCCAACCGTTGACCTTTCATGCAGAACGGCGCAGCGATGGAGTGCTCATTCACTGCGTCGACCCGATCTATTCGCCCGGCCCCAACGACGCCGAAGGCTGGCAACTCGACGATGTAGCGATCACGTATGCTACCAACGCGGCAGGAGACTATACGGCTTCCGACGCATATGCATTGCTTGGCGAAGCGGACGGCGGCGACGGCAAACTGCTGATCGACGCACAGCGAACGGAGAAGCCCGGCACGTTCGACGGCCGACGACTGTATGTGGTGGATGGTCCGCACAAAGGGGAGTGGCGGACGATCGTCCGTCACTTGCGCGACGAGGCCAGTGTCGTCGGCGCCCGTTTCGAACTCGACCGTCCCCTGCCCGGACCCGTCGATCGGCGGACCGTCTACGTGATCGAAAAGCCGAGCGCGGACTATCGTCCCGCCTACGATATCTGGCGACTGGTCCCCAGCGCCGACGCCGACGCGCAACGCGCCTTTTCCGCGAGCGCCCGGCGAATGACATTCACATCGGCTCAGGAACGTCGTCCTACGATGCGCACCACCGGCGAGGTGATGTTCACATCGGTGCGCAACGTCGGTTTTCAGGCGGATCGCCCGGTGTTCAACGGAGCCATTTTCCGAGTGATGGCAGGAGGATTCGACTACCACATCCAGGGCGGCAACCGGTCACGCTATCCTCTGTACATCGACTCTCGCGAGATGCCGCAGGGATTGGAGATCCGCCACGTGCTCGATCCGCGAAACCTGTGGGGCGGCGGAGCCTTGATGTTGGTCGATCACGGGTTCGGTGTCCACATCGAGCCGGAGAACCCGGTCGACAACATCCCCGTTTCCGAGCAGGGCCAAGTGTTGGGACGCCCGCTGCGATCGTCCTCTCGGCGTTTCCTTCCCGCCATGGTCCGGTTCTTTCCCGAAACGGGTCCGCAAGCCGTGACCTTTACGGGCCAGTCGCCCGGTGGCAGCATCCGCGATGCCTTCCCGCTCCCCGACGGCACGATATTGCTCTCGCGAACTGCCGCCGGGCTGGACCATCTCGATCCGCAAGCCGACCCCGACTGGAACATCGCCCACCTCCGCTTCGACGGATCGCCGCAGTCGCCCGACGGCCGTTCCATCGGTTCGTTCCGAATCAGCGATGTGAAGGCTGCCTCCACGGACTCCCACGCCGAGTACTACCCCCGCCCCGTCATGGTGCGTCTCAAGGAGCACCCCAAAACCCATCAGAAGTTCGCTGTCCGCTTGGACGGCAAAAAGCCGCAGCCGATGCATGGTGTCCTTCGTTACCCCGACGGATTGCCGGGAGAAGTGGAGTGTTACGATTACCCGCTCTTGCAATCCTTCTTAACCCACTTCGCTCCAGTCGGTCCCCGCGACTTTCGCGTCGGCCCGGAAGGTCCGTTACCCCGGCCCTACGTTCCCGAGCAGACTCTTCACTACGTGCGAATCATCGCTCAGGAACCACTCCGACAGGCCGACCTCGAGCGCATATCCGCTCCCAACGAGGATCCCTTCGCGACGCGCATCAGTCTCGGCATCCACACCCGCAAGCGGATCATCGCCGAAATACCGCTCGAGCCCGACGGTAGCTTCTACGCTCGCGTGCCCACCGAAGTACCGCTGATCGTGCAAGGGCTCAATCGGGACCGCATGGCGCTGCACTCGATGAATCGCTGGTTCTATCTGCAACCGGGAGAGAAGCTCACCTTCTCCATTCCACGGAAGATCTTTCCCACCCTCTGCTCGGGATGTCATGGAGCCTTGACCGGGCAGTCGCAACACGCGCTCGGACCTCCCGATGTCGTTTCGTCGGCCTCGCGCGTGTTGGCAACCTGGGATCCGGTCGCCAAAGTACGGCGAGCTCCCTACAACAGCGAGCCCGGACGATCCAACCAGCTCACGGTCGATTTTCGCCGCGATGTTCAGCCCATTCTGAATCGGCACTGCGTCTCTTGCCACGACGGCCAAAGCAAACAAGCCGCCGGTTTGGATCTGCGGGATACTCCCACCAAGCACTACACCGTGGCCTATGAAACGTTGCACCGCCTGCGGGAACCCGACAGCGGCAACTTTGCCGACAAGGCCTATATCAACGAGCGGGAGGCACTGGCGGTCGAGAGCTATCTGATTGAAAAGCTCACGGGAAAGGAACTCCTTGCGTCCCGGCCTCTCG
>JALSIV010000302.1 GCA_026989685.1 Pirellulaceae bacterium
TTGGCCGCGCACCACGGCAACATCACCCAGATGGACTATCACTTCGGTCGCCTGCTGAAGACCCTCGACGAGGACGGGCTCAGCGACAACACGCTCGTGATCTTCACCAGTGACAACGGCCCCGCCATTACTCCCATGCACCCTCACGGCTCCGCCGGCCCGCTGCGAGCCAAGAAACTCTCCCTGTATGAAGGCGGTATTCGTGTGCCCGGCATCGTGCGCTGGCCCGGTCGCATTCAGCCGGGAAGCGAGAGCGACGTCGCGGTGAGCGGAGTGGACTGGTTACCCACGATTTGTTCGATCGCCGGAGTCGCCCCGCCTGCCGACCGGGCTCTGGATGGAACCGACGTCTCGGCTCTCTTTGCGGGCCAAGAGATTGTGCGTCGACAGCCCCTCTACTGGCATCTCAATTATGCCTCCAGCCAACCCAAGGTCGTCCTGCGAGACGGCAAGTGGAAGCTGATGGCGACGCTGACCGGCCCCAACTTGAAGATCAACGCCAACATCAGCACGTCCGATCAGCAAGCGTTCCGTCAGGCAGAGCTCGACCGTTTCGAACTCTACGACCTGAAGGCGGATATCGGCGAGACTACGGATCGCTGGAGCACCGATCGCGGCCGGGTGCGTTCTCTCCAACAGCGGCTGGCCCAACTCTATCTTCAGGTGCGCGACGCGGCTCCCACCTGGCCGGAATGGACTTGGCCGAAAAAAGAAGGTCGGGTCATGCGCGAGTACGTGAAACGGCGCCGCCGGGAAGCCGCTCGATAAGCCTGGTGGCACCGGTTGCCGCAACGTTCCTCGGCAATCACACTGGTAGGTCGCCGAGTCGTGGCGACTGCCGCGCCTTGTGCTCGTTCCTTTTGCGATAGCGGCTTGCGACCGCCGTACCTCGCGTCGGCTGCCGACGCACCCACCAAGAAACCATGAATCTCCCCAGCTACAACCCGATCGCCCTTCCCGAACTTCGCGAGATGCTGGCCGAAGGGGACTCCGACGCACTGCGATCGGTGCTCGAGGAACTCCATCCGGCCACGATCGCCGAGTTTTCCGAGGGGCTGGAGCCGCAGGAGACCTGGCAGCTCCTCGAGCATGCGCCGGTGGAACGCCAGGCGGAGATTTTCACCTACTACCCGATGGCCAAACAGATCGAGTTGGTGCGGGCGGGGGGACGCGATCGCATTTCGCGACTTCTGGAAGAGATGCCGCCCGACGATCGGGTCGACCTGCTGCAAGAACTCGATGATGAAACCGTCAACGACCTGCTTCCCCTGATCGCCAAGGCGGAGCGGCATGACATCCGGCAGTTGCTCTCCTACGAGGAGGACACGGCCGGCTCGGAGATGACGACCGAGTACGCCTGGCTTCCCGAGGAGATCACCGTCAGCGAGGCGATTACGCGGCTGCGCCAGCAGGCCCCCGACAGCGAGACGATCTACTACATCTACGTCGTGGACAAAGAACGGCGTCTGGTCGGGGTCGTCTCGCTGCGCGATCTGATCTTGGCCCGCCCCGACGCCCTCATCCAGGACATCATGCATCGCGACCCAGTCGCCGTGAAAGTGACGGACGACCGCGAGCATGTGGCTCAGGAACTCGCCAAGTACAACTTCATCGCGATCCCGGTCGTCGACGAGCGGTACCGGCTGGTCGGAATCGTCACCTATGACGACGCGATGGACGTGGTGATCGAAGAGGCGACCGAAGACGCCTTGCGCATGGGAGCCGTCGGGACGATGGACGAGAGCATCCTCGACGCCCCCTTCGCCACCGTGTGGAGAAAACGAGCCGTTTGGCTCTCCTTCTTGTTCGTGGCCGAACTGATGACGTTCGCGGCCATGGCCCATTTCAAAGGAGCGATGGACAAAGTCCTGGCACTCACGTTCTTCGTGCCGCTGTGCATCTCGACGGGCG
>JALSIV010000303.1 GCA_026989685.1 Pirellulaceae bacterium
CTACCATCTTTACAGCCGAGGTGAGGTGTGAGGTGTGAGGTGTGAGGTGTGAGGTGTGAGGTGTGAGGTGTGAGGTGTGAGGGGTGAGGTGTGAGGGGTGAGGGCGAAGCGTGCAACCGAGTCTCATTTGGTAGGATCTGCGCGCCTTGCGCGCATCTTGCACTGGCTTTCGGTTATCGCTACCACCCCTACAGCCTCCCGCCTCTAGCCTAGCGAGCCTCGCTTGTGATAGGAGTGTGACTGTGGTGACTGGGTACGAAGAGCGATTTCGGAATGGTGCATGGACCGCTCTGGTCGTGCTCGCCCTGTTGGGCAGGCCGCTGGAAGCGCAGCCTCGGTTGGCGGGCCGATTTGCCGTGGAAGTGGGGGCGTTCGCTATGGACGTGCCGGCCCGCTATACGAGAAAGGAGGGCTTGCCCAGCGACAGTATTCTGTCGATAGCCGTGAGCGATGACCAGATCGTGTGGGTGGGAACGAGCAGCGGCTTGATTCGGTTTCGGGAAGGTCGGTGGCAGTCGGTGGCGACACGGAGCGGGCCGGTTTCGGCTCTGGCCGCCGTCGGCAACGGCGTGTGTGCCGTGGTCGGCGGGATCTTGCACG
This sequence comes from Pirellulaceae bacterium, assembly GCA_026989685.1. Classification (GTDB taxonomy): domain Bacteria; phylum Planctomycetota; class Planctomycetia; order Pirellulales; family Pirellulaceae; genus S141-3. The sequence goes on from JALSIV010000303.1 coordinate 601, forward strand.
TCGGTAACGGCGAGCGGCTGCAAGCGGTGGGGAGAGTCCCCGTGCGATCGGCCAGCGGCCCTTACGCGCTGGCCACCGACGGGGATGCCGTCTACCTGGGTACGCCCGAAGGGTTGTTTCGACTCGAGGACGGAGAGTGGTTCGCCGAATCCGCGTTGTCGAAACTGATGGGTGAGAAGAACGAGATCCGGCAGATTGCCGTCGGCAGCGATGGTCGACTGGCGGTGGCCGCGCAGAGTGGGCTGTTTTTTCGCAGCAGCGACGGCGGCGAATGGAGGGCATTGTTCCCGCGACAGGGGCACCGCAGTTGGGCGCCGTACGATGTGCGCGGAGTGGCTTTCGACGACAAGGACCGGCTGTGGTTTGCGTCGCCGCAGGGAGTCGGCCGGTTCGATGGCCGCGAATGGGCACTGTTCAGCGGCGAAGACGGATTGCCCTACAACGATTTCACCTGGGTTGCCGCGAAGGGACCGCGAGTCTGGTTCGGCACTCATATCGGCGCGATTGCGTGGAAGGATGGCGTGTGGTCCTATCGTCAGGGGAGGCAATGGCTGCCGTCGGACGATGTTCGAGCGGTTGCCGTTTCCGCGAAGGGCGACGCCTGGTTCGCCACGGATGCGGGAGTAGGCCGCATCGCCGCCGAATCGGTCACCCTAAAGGAAAAAGCGAGACGATTCGAAGAGGCGATCGATCGATTCCACCGCCGGACACCTTATGGATATGTTCTGTCGGTTCGTCTCGCGCAGCCTGGAGACCTGAGTCGTTGGAGTCAGCACGATAGTGACAACGACGGCCTGTGGACCAGCATGTACGGGGCGGGGGAGTGTTTTGCCTACGCGGCCACGGGCGACAGCAAGGCCAAGAAGCGAGCCACCAAGGCGTTCGAGGCGGTCGCCTTTTTGAGTGAAGTGACTCAGGGTGGTTCGCACCCTGCCCCGCCCGGTTTTCCCGCCCGCAGTATTCTCCCCGCGTCGGGCCCGAATCCGAACGACAGCCACACTCCCGAACACGATCGGGCGAGTCGCAAGCGCGACCCGCTGTGGAAGGTGATGGAGCCTCGTTGGCCCACCAGTGCCGATGGCAAATGGTACTGGAAGTGCGACACCAGCTCGGATGAACTCGATGGGCACTACTTTCTTTACGCCGCATACTACGATCTGGTGGCGGAAACCGAAGCCGAAAAGGCTCGCGTGCGTGAGGTGGTGTTGCGAATTACGGACCATCTGATCGATCACGGCTTTCAGTTGATCGATCACGATGGCCGGCCGACTCGGTGGGCCCGATTCAGCCCGCGGGATCTCAACGGCGGGCTCTACTGGGCCGAGCGGGGACTCAATTCGCTCAGCATGCTGTCTTATCTGAAGGTTGCCGAGCATGTCAGCGGCGGGGCGAGCAAGTACCGCCAGGCCTACCGAGCGCTGATCGAGAAGCACTCGTATGACACCAATGTGATGGACCCCAAAGTGCAGCATGGCGTGGGCACCGGCAATCAGTCGGATGACGAAATGGCACTGATGAGCTTCTACAACCTGCTCAAGTACGAAACCGATCCGCATCTGCGGCGCAAGTACATGTTGGGCTTGGCGCGTTATTGGACGCTCGTCAAACCCGAACGGTGCCCCCTGTTCAACTTCATTGTGGCGGCCAGTTTCGATCCCAAGTCGATCGAGCTGTTGGAGGAAGCGGGCAAGGGCGTGCAACAGTCGGTCGGCGAGGGAATCGAAGAAGCGGTGTGGACGCTGCAGCGGTTTCCACTTCAACGAGTGCGCTGGGGATTTCGCAACAGTCATCGACTCGACATCGTTCGATTCGCACCCTCGCTATTGAATGGTCCCGGGCGAGGTGCTTTGCGAAACGGCAAGGCGCTGCCGATCGACGAACGGTTTGTGGAACACTGGAATCATGATCCGTGGAGATTGGATGAAGGGGGAGATGGCCGCCAGCTTGCCGATGGCGCGTCGTTCCTGCTTCCCTACTACATGGGGCTCCACCACGGGTTCATCGTCGAAAGGCATCGGTGAGATCGGCGTCCGCGCGGGAGCGTGACGGCTTTTGCTTTCGCTGGAACCAGACGGCGGCTCCCATGCCGGCGATCATGAAAGCGGCCAGAGCGACCGCCGCATAGAGCCGACTCGGAAGATCCCAATACCCTTTGACACCGAGCAGCACGAAGACGGCAGCGGCCACTCCGTTGACACTCCACAGCCACCAGGGGAGCCGCAGTCCTCGAGGAAGGTACTTGCGGTCGATCCACAGGTTGAGGAGGCAGAACAGACCGCAACCGAGGACGCCGGTGAACAAATTGGCTGGTGTGAGGATGGCCAACACGATGCGTGGTCGCCCTTGGCCACCGCTGATGCGATCGAAAGCCAACCACACCAAGATGGCGACGGCGCCGGCACAGCACCAGGCGATGGTGGCTCGGCGAAGTGTGCGAGGCGCCAGAGGGGCGCAGCGACTCGCCCATATCGCCTGCCCCATTTCCTTGGTGAGCGCACAGGCGACTTCGAGAGTGCCGTAGAGGGTACCGAGCATGGTAAGAAACGCGCCGCTGACATACAGGGGCAACAGCCACGGATGGAGTCTGGTCAGAAATGTCGACTGGAGGTTGAGCATGTTCGCCTCGTCGGGAACCCGGTGATGGGGGCCCAACACCAGGGCTCCCAGGGCCACGAAGCAACCCGAGAACACGACGATCAGCAGGAAACTGATCGTGCAATCAACCAGCGGCGCGCGCATCCACTTGCGTACGGGGTGGTCCCGGTCGGCGGCAATCGTCTGGAGTGCCTCTCCGGTGACGGGGCCCATCGCGGCGTTCCCCCATTGCTTGTCGCGAAGGAAGCTGGTATACGCCATGTAATCGTAGGCGGCCCCGCCGATGACGCCGACATACCGGGTCGCTTCGATCCACACCGGCTCGGCGGCGATGTCGGGATAACTTCTCGCAAGCCATGGCGGGTAGACGAGGGGACGCGGCAATACAGCGCCGAGCAGGAGTTCGGACCAGTTGGGCTGAAACAGGATCAGGGAAATACCCGCACACGCGACCATTGTCGTGACCACCACGAGTTGCACCCGTTCCAATGTGGCGTAGCCTCTCGTCGCCGCCAGCGCAACGATCGAAAGCAGTACCGCACTCCCCCACAGATAGTCGCTTCCGCCGGACAGATGTTCGCGGGTTCCGGTGATCCACGAGATCAGATTTCCCAACACGGCGCTGTGAAACGCGACCCAAACGGGAACAGCGGCGGCGGCGATCAGCAACAACGTCCACGCGAGAAAGCCGCGAGGGCCCGGCAGGTCGAAGAGCCGGGCGTAGGGGTGGACTCCCGTGAGCACGATGTGCCGAGCCGATCCGAGGACGAGTCCCCATTTCAGCAGGGAAATCGCGACGAAGAGAAACAGAATCCGGTAGCCGAACAGGGCTCCGCCGCGAGTCGAGAAGATCAGTTCGCCCGTCCCGATCGTCAGCGAAGCGATGATGGCTCCCGGACCGAACAGACGGAGCCAGCCGGCGAGCGTGCGAGGAAGACGGGGACTGTCCGTCATCAGAAGGATCCTCATCAATGGAAACGGGCGTTCGACGCCGCCAAGCGTACAAGATGGAGCCCCGATGCGGTATACGGACCCCGTTGGGCCGGTCCTTCGGGCATTCGAGAAGGCGGTTGGTTGCGGATGTTCACCACCGCGGGGTTTCGCCCGCCTCGCGTTCCGGATTGGGGAGCGGCCGAATCGCCTCAGTCGGCACTAGGCGGGGATCAATCCACCGGCCGGGCATACGGAAACGCAGTCGCCGCAGACGCTGCAGGCGGTTTCGCGAGATGATTCGCCGTCCGCAAAATCGACCTGAACGGTTGCGCCGTGTCCGGAGCGTGCCAACACGTTGCGGTCGGCGGCGCAGGCTTCGATGCATCGGTCGCAATGAACGCAGCGCTGCGAGAGAACCGATACGAAGTCGGATGGAAAGACGTTCCTGCGAGTCGACTCGGGAGCGTGAAAGCGGCTTTGGCCAACGCCGAGCTCGGCGGCGAGTCGCTCGATCTGGCAATCGGGATCGCCGCAATCGCGATGTTCGGCCAGAATGAACTCCATCAGCGTGCGGCGCACGGCCACGACGTCGGCGGCTTGCGTGTCCACTTGCATGCCCTCGGACACGGGTGTGGCACAGGCCGGTACCAGCCGGGCACTCCCCTGCACCGCCACCACGCAGATTCGGCATACCGCCCGCGTTCGCCGACCCGGAAGATGGCAGAGCGTGGGGATCGACGCGCCCACGCTCCTGGCTGCCTTGAGAATGGTCGTTCCAGGCCGAACGGAAATCTGCTTTCCATCGATCGTCAGGGTGACTCGTTGCATCCAACCGTTTCCTTTCGTGATTCACCGGTCGCCCCCAACGCTTCCGGCCAGTATCGCATGACGGACAAGACGCGGCTGGGCGAGGCGATTCCCAGACCGCACGTAGATGTGCGCTGCAGCACCGTTGCCACTTCGCTCAGTTGTTCCAAGGTCTCCGCAGTCGCATTGCCGTGGACGACGTCTTCCCACAGCCGGCAAAGCTCCCAGGTTCCCACGCGGCACGAAGTACAGCGACCGCACGATTCTCCGCGGAAGAACTCGGCCGCCGATTGGGCGACAAGCGTGACCGAATCCGCGTTTCCCAATACCCGGACGGCTCCCGTTCCCATCATGGTGCCGGCATCGCGCAGGGCGTCTGGAGAAAACGCGAGGCTGGCCATGTGCGGCGGTAGGAGGCCGCCGGAGGGGCCGCCCACGGCAATGGCTGTTAGTTGCTCGCCTGCGGGTAATCCACCCCCCTGATCGATGATGCGCCACAGGGGTGTTCCACTGGCCACTTCGTAGACGCCCTGTTGGCGAACGGCACCCGAGAGCGATACGAGCTGGTACCCGTCGCTGTTGCCGCGAAACCACTCGGCGCCGTAGTGGACGATCGAGGGGAGCCAACTGAGCGTTTCCACATTGTGTACCAGCGTCGGCATGCCCTTGAGGCCGTATTCGATCGGCAGTGGCGGACGCAATCGCGGTTCTTCTCGGCCGGTTTCCAGGAACTCGATCAGAGCGGACTCTTCGCCGCATATGTATCGCTCGGATCCGACCAGTACGCGGATCGGCGGCAGGCAGCGGCTCTCGGGCAATGCGCGCAGTCTGGCTACCGCGTCGCGGATTTTCTCTTGCGACCGTTCGGAGTGAGCGCTGACGACAATCAGTATCTCGTCGACGTCGTGCAACAGCGAGGCGATCGCCACGCCTTCGACGACCAACTCCGGGTAGTTCTGCATCAGGTAGCGGTCTTTGAAGGTTTCCGGTTCTCCTTCCTGCCCGTTGGCGATGAGGATGCGAGGATGGGATCGATCCCGGAACGCTTTCCATTTCAAGTGAAGGGGGAACCGAGCTCCACCACAACCTCGTAAGCCGCTCTGTTCGATTTCACGGACGGCGCCATCGGTATTTCGGCGCCGTGTCAGTCGCTTGAAGACGGCAAACGGCCCCAGCCGGAGCGTGGAAGTGATTCGAGGCGTCGAGCCAAACAGGGCCGTGTGGGCTTGGGATATTTCCGCCGGCGGGGAACTCGCGTCCGCGGCAGGGGCCTTTTGCCGAATATTTGCGGCGGAAGTCGGCACGGGAGACGGCGTTTTCAGGAAAGCTCTGTCCAGCAACGGCACCATCAGGTTCATCAGCAGCACGGCATACATTTCCGGGCCGGGAATCGATGTGTAGAGGCGGGCCAGCACGCCGAGCACGCCGACTCCCACTCCGAATAGCACGGCTCCCCAGCGACTATTGGGCGTAGTGACCGGATCGGTGGCGAAGAAGGTGGCCAGCAACAGCGTGTTGCCTGCCAGCAGATAGACCAGCGGATTCAGCGCCCACGGCGCGTGCCCCACGATGTCGGCGGCCGGTGGTAAGCAGATCACGGTGAGTGGCACTGCCAGGATCATGGCGAGTGCGGCATGACGCTTGACCACCACGACGGTCAACATCACGACGGCAATCGGAATGAGCAGCAACTCGCTGGTCTCGCCAATGGCGCCGGGATGGAATCCGACAAATAGATCGGCGAGTTGCGGTCGAATGTTGCCGCCCGCCTCTTTGAATAACGCACTGGCGCCGGACACGATGTCGGCTGCGGGGGGGCCGTAGGCCGACGGATCGAGCCACTCGAGCAGGGCGATGGCCGTTCGTCCCAGCGCGGCCGGATTGAACAGGTTTCCGCCCAGGCCCGGGAGTCGGTATTTTCCGGGATATTCGGCTACCAAGGCTCCCACCACGATCATGTAGATCGGCGTGTCCACCGACAGAGTCAGGCCCAGCAGCATGCCGGTGACGATCGCGCCGGGATGGAACAGTTCGAACGGTTGCCGCACGATCATCCGCGGCAGGATGCCGGCGGCCATGCACAGCAGCACCGACAGCGCCAGGACCAAAGCCGCGCGGGGGCCGAGCCAGACAATGCCGAACGCTGCCGGTGGCAATGTCAGGAGGATGACGCACCATTTCGCTCCGATGCGACTTCGCACATCCCGCAACCGAGAGAGGATGGAGGTGATCGGCTTCATTCGTGTTCGCTTCCTTCCGCGGGCAAGAGAGTCGCATGACCGGTGTCCGTGTCATCGAGAAGGGACGGCCACTGGGACAACGCCTGCATGGCCGTGTGTTGCCACTGCCGAGTTTCCGATGGGGCATGGCAACGCGAGCATCCGGTCACCAGGCTCTTGTGGCAGACCAAACAGCTTGATGGATTGAGTCGGCCCAGGACAACATGCTCGGTGGCGCCTGCGTGATCGCCTGCGGGGCGCAGAAAGTCCTCCGTGTGGTTCTTCGGACGACGATCATGGCACGACTGACACGAAGGTGTCGAGTGGCAAGTATAGCATCGGGCCTCCGTGGCGATGTCCGAGCGGCCATGGTTCAGGTGCCACGAAGGGTCTCGATGGCTTTCCGGCTGAGGTCCCGCCACGTGGATGTCATCCGATTCGTCGGCCGACGGTTGCCGGTGGCATTCGACGCATTTTCCCTGTTGCCACCATACCGACGAATCCTCCCACTCACCAAGAGACAGATGTGGGTCGGTTGCGTGTTGGTATCGCTGTGTGACTGCGAACGAGCAGCAAACGGTGACAACGGCTAGCAACAGGAGCGGAACGATCTTGCCGGATCGGAGTCGAGCTGTGGCCATATCCTTCAAGACTCACCTCCTGACTTCTTTGGCGTGGCCGTCTTCTTTGACGTCGCGGACTTCTTCGGCGCCTTTGGAGTGTCGGCACCGTCCGCGCTGTCCTGCTTCTTGTTCGGGGCTTGCGAGGGCTCTTTGGCAACGGGTGGATCGGCGGCACAGCGAAAGCCGATACAAAAGGCACGATAGCCGGGCCGGCGAAGTTCCGCGGCAAAACAAGTCATCTGGCTGGGGTTGCTGCGAAAACTTCCACCCATCACGAAGCCTTCTTCGGTCCACTCGGCCACGTTGCCGGCCATGTGCAAGCAACCGTCAGGCGACGCGCCCTCGGAGAACGAGTCCGCAGGTGCCAGATAGATCACTCCATCGCGTTCCCCCCATTTCTCGCCACCCCCGTTGGCTCGTTTGCGGTTCCAGTCATCTCCCCAAGGCCACAAGCGGCCGTCGGTTCCTCGAGCCGCTCGTTCCCACTCGTCTCGTGTGGGAAGACGTTTACCGGCCCACCGTGCGTAGGCGAAGGCATCCCACCAGTCGACGCCGACGACCGGGTGGTCGTCCTGACGGAATGTCGATTTGTTGAACGGCGCGAGTTCGGAAGCCACCGAGTTGCGAAACAGGGGCGGACGGAATTCCCGCCAGTAGCGAGGTGTATGGTCCTTGTTCGCGGGTTCTTGAGGATGGCAGTAGCGATGAGGGTCTTTCTGGTTGGCCTGGAGAAAACGCCGGTATTGCGCATTGGTCACCTCCGTCCGGTCGATGCGGAAGGCGGGCAAGTGCCGACTCTCACGATTCTCGCCCGCAAGGAAACTACCGGCGGAGATCGTGGCCATCTCGCCGGACTCGTGACCGGCAGATGGTTGCGGGCCATGACCAGACGGCAGCGGTGGCGTGGTTCGATGGCCCCGCGTCGATGACGGATCGGTGACTTGTGGAGTAGCAGCCCTTGACGGGGAGCGGCCCAGCAGCGGAGGTGCCGGCGGGCGACCCGTGGTATCCGACCATCCCGACGAGTGATGCACATTCCCGCCCCGGTCGACGATCAGAGTCTCCACATCGGGTCGGGATTCGACCCAGGCCAAGCCGGCCTGCGGGCCCATCACGAACACGGCCGTGGCGTACGCATCGGCGACTGCCGGATCGGGAGTCACAATGGTGACGCTCTGGCAATCGGCCGCCGGAAGGCCGGTTTTGGGATCGAGGATGTGACCGTAGCGGCGTCCGTCACGAACAAGGAAGCGTTTGGCGTTGCCGGATGTGGCCACCGCCGTATCTGCGGCGGCGAAACGTTCGATCGGCTGTCCGCTCCCACGAGGATGTTCGATTTCGACGATCCACGGTCCCGTGGTCTTTCGTCCCAGCAAAAAGAGATCTCCCCCGGCGCTGATGGCTGCCCGGCGAATGCCCCGCTGTTTCAATACATCCGTGGCGAGTCGGGCGGCGTATCCCTTGCCGATGGCGCCGAGGTTGACTCGCATTCCCCGCCTGGGCAGAAATGCCGTCTGGTGGGCTGGATCGAGCACGATTTGCGAGGCGTCGACGAGCGGCAAAGTGGCGTCGATTTCTCGTCGAGAGGGGATCGCCTTCGTCGAATCGCGAAACGGCCACAGATCCCACAGGGGACCGATCGTCACGTCGAAGGCTCCGTGGGTCTCCCCGTGCAGGCGTTTGGCAAGACGCAGCAACTCGAAGGCGTCGCTGCTCACGGGGACCGGTTCGATTCCGGCTCGTCCGTTGAGTTTCGCGATGTCGCTGTCGGGCCGCCAGGAACTGATCTGCCGCTCGAGTTCTCGCAGTCGAGTGACGGCGGCGTCGATGGCTCGAGCCGCCTCATCGGGCGGCGCATCGACGACGAACGTAAACGAGCTTCCCATCAGCAGCACTTCCCGCCGCACCAGACCGTTCTGCACGGTCTGTCGCCCCAGAAGTCGCTCCGGAGCGACGGCTCGTGTCCGCGTCATGCGTGCCGGCGCTGTCGACACGGTCCCCTGCTGCGGCTGTGGAGAGATCGCGAATCGCCACGCCAGCGCAACGGCGATGCCGACACAAAACAGGGTGACACTGACGATCGTTTGACGGTTCATGAGGATTCTCTCGCGGTGAGGCGGCGGCAGGTCATTCAATGCTAAGCATGAAGTTGAGCAGATCTTCGATCTGGCGCGGTGTCAGATGCGAGGTGCCACCGTGCGTGTCGAAGATCTGGTCCTCGGGATCGAGAGGACCAGCGGGTGTCCGTGCGGTCGTTTCGTTGAACCCGATCTCGCGGCGCGAGTCGCGCACCTGTTCGTTGCCTTGGTAGACCGGGTACCGGTAGCGGCGCAGGGCCGGGTGTCCGGGTGTGCAGAGGACTTCCCGGAGTGAACGAGCCCTGGCGTGGTGCAGAAAGACCGGTGGCCGGTCGAAGATGCCGCGGAGTTGCATCGTGGTGAAGGATCCTTCGACGTCTTCGACGCGGCCCCGGTCTTCCGGCTCCATCACAAAATCGGTCAACCCGTTGGCGACATCCATGGCACGGACACTTACCAGCGTGTAGGACGCGTCGCGGCGCGTCGTGGTAGTGAGTTGCGGGAGGGCGCGGCGGTCGTTGTGGGTCAGTTCGAATGACTTGTTGGTGAATTCCGGAGGCGTGTGGCACACCGAACACATCACGGTGGCGTCATGGAACAGGCGCTGCCCTCGCTGTACCGACGGATGTTCCTTGTCATAGGGATTGGGCAACAGATGAGTCGTATTGCCCAGCCAGGCCGCCACGTATTGGTACATCTTTCGCAGGCCGGCCGGTTCACCGAAGTAACGCTGGGTCTGTTGGCGAAAGAACGCTTCGCGCCGCTCCTCGAGGTCGTACCATAGGGGACCGAGCTTGCGAATCTCGACGCGTTCCTTGATTTCTTCGTGCATCAGGCGGCGCTTCGGCATCGGCACCGGTGATTCGATATGGGAAAAGTCGCCGGCCCAAATCGGGCGGTCGAAGTCGATGGAGCTGGCGGGCTCGGCGATGTCCGCTCCCTGCCCTTCCGAGAGTCGATGCGTTCCTTCGAAGTAATAGGGCTGGATGGCGAAGATGTTGCGCATCTGCGGGATTCCCAACGTTCCGCCCGGTGTGAGATGGCCGTAGCGGTCTTGCCCCACCGTCTCCGCAGCTCCCCAGGCGCGCCCGTCCCCCGTGTCACGATAATGGCAATGCAGGCACGACGTGTCCCCGTCGGATGTGAACACCGAAGTGTGAACGATCAACTCCCCTTTTTCCGCGTCGGTAGCCGGCGCGGGCATGGTGAGATCTCCCGCGACGACGTCGGTGCGCTTGCCGGTCTTCAGGTCGATCACGGAAACGGTTTCGCTCAGTTGATTGGCCACGAACAACTTCCCGGCCGAGGGCGTGCCTTCGCGACCGACGGCGATGCCGACAGGGCGCAGGCCCGTCTCGAACGATCGGAGCGGAACGAGTTTGTCGGCGGGGTCGGCGGCGTCCGGGTCGATCTGCCACTCGACCACTTCGAACGTTCCGGCCATGGTCATGTAGAGGCGATCACCGGCGATGGCAGCCCATTCGGGGAACGCACCGTGGACGCGTTGCAGCTCCGGTGGAATGTCTCCCTTGATGTCTCCCGTCGTGGCCTCGACGGTGTCGGACGTGTACCGCACCCACTCGGGATGCGATTCATAGACGTTGGCTCGCAGGGCATAGTCGAGCGATTCCGTATGCGCTGTGGGAATCTCCAGCTTGGACAGGTCGACGGCCACCACGTCGTTCTGGATGTCGCGCATCTTGAAGTTCCACGTACCATCGACGGCGTCGAACGGCCCCATGACGGCTTGTTGTTCGATCGGGTAGGCGTCGGTGGTGACCGGATCGCGCAGCACCGTGAACTGGGCTTCGGGGTGATTCCGGTCCCACGTTTCGGCGCCGTAGGGATCGCGGGCGTTGGGAGCGCCGAAGCCGGCACCCATCGTGAGAATGACGAGTAGATCCGGCTGACCGTCGGCTCCGGGCGCGAGTACCAGATGGTTGGCGACATTCTGAATAAAAATGCCGGTCACTTCCCGTTCGGTTTCGACGTCGATGATCGAAACATCCATGGTGCCGGTGTTGCCGACGAACAGGTAGCGACCGTCGCGGCTGAGCACGACGTCCTTGGGATGGCTCCCTTCGTTGCCCACAGGGATGCCGGGCCCACCTTCGGCGGAGCGGATCCAATCGATGAGCCGCTCCAGATCGGCATCTCCGGCTTCGAACAGGACGCCGCCGGCGTGCGTTTCGGGCGTCACCTGCTGGTCGCCGTAGCCTCCCATCGACATCGGCGTCACGGCTCGAACCAAGAGGCTTTCTTCAGGGCGTCCGCCGACGGAGAACTCGACGGCCGAAAGGAAATTCTCCACGGGATCGGGTCCACAGACGAATCCACCCGCCGGCTCGTTGTGGCAGCGGCTGCAGCGGGATCGCAGGATGGCATGGATGCCCCCCAGGGGACGTGTCCGGAGTTGTTCCTGTACTTCCGATAGTTCGAAGCCGCGAGACTTCAGGGCGTCCCGAAGGCTCGCGTGAATCGTCTCGGTTCCGAAAAAAACTCGGTCATCAAAGCCACCGACTCGATGGACCTGTCCGGTGAGAGTGTCCGGTCTGATCGTGATATCAAGCACCAGCACCTGATTGAGATAGCGGTTGGCGACCCATGCCTTGCGGCCGTCGGGAGAGAACGCGAGGCCTTGGCAGTAGTAGTCGATGGGAATCTCGCCCACCACGTCGTCCGTCGATGTGTCGATGACCGAGGCATAATTCGAAAGCTCGTTGGTGACGACCAGAAACCGCCCCTCCGGATGCAACACGGCGTGATACGGCCGGCTTCCCACGTCGATCCGTTTGATCACCTGGCGTGTGGCCACATCGATCACGGCAACCTGATGTCCGGGTTCCGCTTCGGTTCCAGCCAGAGTGACGTAGAGTTTCGAGCCGTCGGCGGAGAGGGTCACTCGCGTCGGGCGGTCGCGATGAGGCTGCGGCTCGGCTCGAGGGTTGTTGTTGGCCACCGGAGGCAGGTCGCGTTTGACAAACGACGCGCCGTACCGCCATACCTCACTGGTCAGATGACTGAACCGTGTGCGATTGCGAACGACGTCGGCTCGAACTCGTCGAGTCCGAGTGCCGGAATCGGGGCCCGGATTGCCCATGGTCATCGCGGCGACCAGTCCGAGCAATCCAACGGCGGCCGTCGATCGCAGGAATAGCTTGTTCATCGTGAAGCCTCGAGTTGAACCAGGGAACTGGCATTGTCTGGTGGCGCATCACCTCCGCCCAGGAAGGTGGCACCCAGATCGATCCAACGTATCAGTGTCAGGATTTCGTCCGTGGTCAGTGGATCGGCGGGTGGATGGGGAACTCCGGGACTGTCGAGAGGCCGGGACGCAAGGAGTTCCTTT
>JALSIV010000304.1 GCA_026989685.1 Pirellulaceae bacterium
GGCGTGGCACGCCGAGGAGCTTCGCCACTTCGGCCACCGTCGGACGCCGCGAGAGGGCTTCGATCCGCAGGGCACTTCCCTTCGCGATCAGCCGGAGCACCGTGCGCAGCAGCGTGAAGACGGCGGGCGTCAGTTCCACCACCGCTTCGCGGTTGTGAATCACCACCTTCAACGTGACGGGCCGTTCGGCTTGCCGGAGGGCGGCGAGCACCTCCGCAGCCCGCTCAGCGCTGCGCGCTTCGTTCGTCCCGCGACAGGAACAGGCGGTGCATGGTCGATCTTCCCGCGGCAATCTCAGCGTAGGGCCCCGGGCTCCGGGCGCAAGGTCTGCCGTTTCCACAAGCAGCTCGATGGAATCCACTGTTTCGTACTTGCCGCCGCTCGCCAGCCGACAGCCAAGCTAGTAAAGCTGTCACGCCGCTCGATGGTTCCCGGCCCGAAGGCTCTCGGGCAAGTAAACGTGCGGCGCTAGCGACAACCACAGGTGCGTACGCCCTTGCCGCGCACCCAACGAGCGCCACGAGCGTAAAAGACGACCGATTGTTTTGGGACAGGTGTCCCTCTGCACAAGGTACATACCTTTCGTTCTTGGCGGTTGAGATATGCTTGACCGGGTCGACTGCGAAATCGCCCGTCGCTTCGAACCCAAGTGATCGATTGCATCGCAACACGAGCGACACGTGTGTATGCGCCACGATTGGCTTCGGAGCCATGGTGGGGGGCCGTGACGATCACATGCTCGAGAGGGGGAAGCCGCACGCCCTGGAGATCGGAGTCGGCGGTGAACAGTACGCCCGGCGCGGTCTCGGTCGGTGGGTTGAGGAATACGAGGCTTTCCCGGTTTGCCACGCTCAATGCGAGGCATGCAACGAGGGCATCTTCCCGAGCCGGAACCATACGAACCATTTGTCGGCAACTGATCGGCTGCAAATACGATGTGCCGCCGGAGGGATGGTCCGGATCGTGCTCGAACCAGCGCACGGCAATGCCCCGGCGAAAGGCTTCGAGTGCGATGGTCCGTATTCGCTCCACCGCGCACAGGGCTTCGACGAGCAATCGTGCAGCGCTTTCACTCAAGAACGGCCACGTATCGGCCAAATGTATCAAAGTAACGATATATGAATGCCACGGATACTCAAAAATCCACCATTCGTCCTCGACCGCGGCCCGTTCCAACTCTGCAAGCAGCTCGAATGGCCATCCGGATTCATCAAGATGGCCCACTTCCGCCGCGCCACGCGGGATTTCCGTCGGGCGCTCTGCCGAGCCCAGAAACGCCGCATACCGCTCAAGCAGCGTGTCTTCCTTGCGCGCTTCACCAGATGTGATTGCTGCCGCAGCCTTCTTCACCTGACGTAAAATCATCACCAAAATTTCTTCCACGGGGCGGAGGCTGTGGGGTAGGACCTGCAACCACCGCCCGGGCAACCAGATTTCGCGGCACCGCAAGCCCGCTTCCAGGAAGCCGATTATCCCGTTCGCATGGTCCGCGTCGTTGTGGGTAACGATGACGACGTCCGCTCCATCGCGATTGGCAAACTCGCGAAAGAGCGTGCTGAAGGCACTTCGCGAGCGCCCGCCGTCGACAAGGACGGATCCCTGGGGTGTTTCGAGATAGAAAGCGTCTCCTTGTCCTACAGGCAAAGCCATGAAACGAGTCATCTCAAATCCCAATCATTACTTCTGGCGAAGGAAGTATCATCTAACTTCCGAAGGGGAAGGAGCTCCGCCTTTACTTCATAAACCGGGTGCCTCCCTCTGGGCAAGATCGTGCTCCATTCCCTCCCACGCCTCCAGCACGAGCCGGCGGGTGCGGTAGGAACCGTACTGCCTCTCCTCCTTTTCGCGCAGCACCCGGAAGGTCTCGGATGGCCAGTCGGAGGCCGCGCGCCGGCGAAGGTAGCCTTCC
>JALSIV010000305.1 GCA_026989685.1 Pirellulaceae bacterium
TCAGCGACGGGCGGGCCGGGGCGGAGCCGGGAGACGTTCCAGAAGCCACTCGAACAGATCGTCCGGTCGCTGGCCGAAAAAGCGTTCCGCCGCCGTGGTGCCGTCCGGCCGAAGGTGAAAGGAGTTGTGCAGCACCGTCAGCGCCGCCAGATGCCGAGCGCTCAGCCGATGATGGCTGTGGTGCCACAGCGACAAGTGCCCGTTGCGACCTTCGACACAGGAGCTCGATCGCTGGAACAGGTCCGCGTACTGCTGGGCCAGCTCTTCCAGACGCTGCCGATCCTGTTCCGCCAAGTCGGCCAGCGGTCCATCGCGAGCCCGTTGCAGCAGAGCCTCGCCGCGAGCCCGCAATTCCCGACGCCGCTCCGCTCCCGAGGCCTTCTCGGCCACCCGCAACAGATAATAGCCCGGAATCAGTTGCTGCAACAGCAGAGCCTCCCACTCCGGGCCCAGCGACAGACGCTCCAAATCGCTTCGGACGCTCCTCCAGAAGAAGGCGATCGTCGCGACCAGAGCCGTCACCAACCGTCGGGCCTTGGCGATCTTTTCGTGAGCTGTCGGGGAAAGGCCCGCCTCTTCGACAACTTGTTCGATCTGGTCGAAGTGAGCCTCCAGACGCGCCGAGACGTCCTCCGCTTCCAGCGGCGCACCGGTCTGCAGGTCGAAGGGATGATAGTCGTCGCTCAGCCCCCGCCGAGCTTCCGCCGCCTTCTGACACCGCTGCCGGCACGCCCGAACCGACTCGGCCGCCGCTTCCTGCTGCTCTTCGGCCGCCGTCCACGCCTCCCGCAGACTCGCGACCGCCTCACTCTCGCCGCACTGCTCTTGACAGGCCGACCACTCCGCACGCAACTGCTCGGTCCGCCGCTGGGCCTTGACCAATGTCTCTTCGGCCAATCGCTCTTGACGGGCCAAAGCACACGTGGTCGCCCGACCGATCGGCTGATGCACGTGAAACAAATCCGGTGAATGATGACGCCCCTGGGCCGTCAGGTGAGCCACAAGACCGCTCCCCTGATCGCTCACGCCCTGGATCACCTCCACCGGTAATCCTTCCGTCGCCGCGCTGACCACCCGAGTCCACGTCGCCTCGTCGCAACGTTCGCAATAGGCCTCCACCACGATGAACCCGGAAACCGGCTCCATCGCCACCAGACACGTCTTCTGCCCATGATACGTCTCGTCCTGAGCCAACGCGACCCGCTTGGGAGGCTCCGAGGCCATCTCCGCCGCCAGCCGCTCCCGCTGCTGGCGTCCATACTCGACCACCGCCTCTTGCAACTCCAGGCTGAATCGATGCTGGACCGCATACGAGCAGGCCACGAACGGAGCCAGGCCGACCAGATCCAGAAACCGACCAACCTTCCGCACTCCGCAGCCGGCGTCCAGAACGAAGATCAAATGCAAAGCGACGAGCAGCCTCTGCAGAAACTCCAAGCCGGCGGGGCTCTCAAAGAACTGCACCCAGTCGGGATCGGCCGGAATGGCCGCTTGCCGGGCCTTCCAGTACCCGACCGTGCTGCGCGGCACCTCCCTCTGCGCGGCGAACTGCCGCACCGAGGCCCCTTCGGCCGTCAACTCGCGAAGAATCTCGGCCACCTCCCGCCGATCCCAGCGAAACGTCTCTTGGCCCCGCTCATCAACCCTGGTATCCTGGGCGACATCCATGTCGTTCGGCTCCTTTGAAAACGCTCCCCCCTTCACGGCCGAGCGTTTTCATAGCCGAACGATTTCTTTTTGTCCAGACCTAAACGCTCCCCAAACCACGCTCCCTTCAGTGGCCAAATTCGCGATCAAGGCCCTTCCGACGGTACTGAAGGCTTCCCAGCTTAACAGCAAAGCCGTCCAACGAGCGGCCAAAGCCATCCAAAACCACCCAACCGCTCCGCTACCAAGCGATCCGAGACA